>NZ_JBHVOS010000006.1:0-181692 GCF_042887685.1 Oerskovia sp. NPDC057915
ACAAGAACTGCGCCACCCCCGGACGCCGCTCAGCAAACCCCGACCACGCCTGACCCAACCGACCGAACATCACACACTCACTCTCAGGAAGAAGGAACGAACCGGACGTGCGCGTCAGCGCGCGAGCTCGGCCCGCATCCGACGGGTGGAACGGCGGTTGCGGAAGAACCCTGCGACCAGGGCTCCCGCTCCACGGAAGAAGTGGCCGTTGACGATCGTGAGCAGGCCCTCGGCCATGTCCATGCTCATCGCGCCGTTCGTCATCTTCGCGATGGCCCGGAACGGCATGCCGCGCAGGAACAGCAGGTTGAGGTCAGGGGTTCCCTTGGCCTCCGCGCGGGCGATCCGGCGCGCCAGCTCCCGGTAGGCGAACCGGGCCAGCGGGCTCCGTGCGTGCTGCATGTCCGACAACGGGCTGTTGACCCCGAGCGGCCCGGTCGCCCGACCCCGCGGGGAGAGGGGGCGACCCAGGAGCGCGGCGAACGCCTCGTCGGAGACGTCCGTCACGTGGCCGGTACGGTACTCGTCCGGTACTGCGTCGACACCGGCAGCGGCGGTCCCCGCCACGACGTGCTCGGCCGTCAGGAGCACGGTCTCCACGTCGGAGGCCACGGCGAGCGTCCAGGCGCCGCCCTCGGTCTCCCAGGTGCCCGACGTCGTCGAGAAGTGCCGGAACGTGAACCGGTCGAAGTCGATGCGCACGCGCCGCGACTCCCCGGGTGCGAGGTGCACCTTCGCGAAGCCCTTGAGCTCGCGCGAGGGGCGGTGCACGCCGTCGGCGTCCTGGCGCCCCACGTAGAGCTGGGCGACCTCGGCCCCCGCGACGTCACCCGTGTTGGTCAGGGTGAAGGTCACGCCGGCTCCGTCGACCGCGAGGTCGGCGTAGGCGAACGTCGTGTAGCTCAGACCGAACCCGAACGGGAACGCGACCGGGACACCGACCGTCGAGTAGTAGCGGTAGCCCACGTAGGGCCCTTCGCGGTACTCGGCGTCGACGCCCTCGCCGGGGTAGTACCGCACGTTGGGGACGTCCTCGAGCCGGACCGGGTAGCTCTCCGCGAGGCGACCCGACGGGTTGACCGCACCCGTCAGCACCCGCACCACTGCCTCGGCGCCGCCCTGGCCACCCAGGTAGCCGTGGACCAGCGCCCCGCACTGCGAGACCCACGGCACCTCCACGACGGATCCCGCGCTCAGCACGACGACGATCCGGCTCGTGACCGAGGAGAGCCGCGCGAGCAGCTCGACCTGGCTCTGCGGCAGACGCAGGTGGCTACGGTCCTGCCCCTCCGACTCGCTGATCTCGTCCAGCCCGAGGTACAGCAGCACCACGTCCGCCGCGCGCGCCGCGTCGACGGCCTCCGCGACGAGCGCGGGGTCCGAGTCCCCACCGCGGGTGAAGCCCTGCGCGGTCGCCACGACCTTCAGGTCCGAGACGCCCAGCGCGTCCAGGGCCGTCGTGAGGCGGGTCGGGTTGACGACCGAGGAGCCGGCGCCCTGGTAGCGGGGTGTCGCGGCGAAGTCGCCGACGACCGCGACCCGGGTCCCCTCTGCCAGGGGCAGGAGGTGGTCCTCGTTGCGCAGCAGCACAGCGCTCTGCTCGGCGACGGTGCGGGCCAGGTCGTGGTGCGCGTCGAGGTCGACCTCGCGCCCCGCCCCACCGATCCGGCTCCCGAGGACCTTCATCTCCTCGACCCGCGCGTCCAGGTCGGCCATGTCCAGCTCGCCGCGCTCCACGGCGGCCACGATCTGCGCGGCCGAGTCGAGGCCCGGCGAGGGCATCTCGAGCGTCCCGCCGCGGCGGACCGCCTCGACCGCGTCGTTGCCGCCGCCCCAGTCCGTCACGACCGCGCCGTCGAAGCCCCACTCGTCGCGCAGCACCTGCTGGAGGAGGAACGGGTTCTCGTTGGCGTACGTGCCGTTGATCAGGTTGTAGCTCGACATGATCGAGAACGGCGAGGACTCGCGGACCACGACCTCGAAGCCCGTCAGGTAGATCTCGCGCAGCGTCCGCTCGTCCACCACGGAGTCGCTCGTCATGCGGCGCAGCTCCTGGCTGTTGGCCGCGAAGTGCTTGGGGCATGCCGCGACGCCGCGCGACTGGATGCCCCGCACGTACCCGGCGGCGAGGCGCCCGGAGAGCAACGGGTCCTCGGAGAAGTACTCGAAGTTGCGCCCGCACAGGGGGCTGCGCTTGACGTTCAGGCCAGGACCGAGCAGCACGTCCACCCCCTGGTCCGCAGCCTCGGCGCCGAGCGCCTCGCCGACCGACAGCGCCAGCTCGGGGTCCCAGCTGTTCGCGACCGTGGCCGCCGTCGGGAAGCAGGTCGCGGGCTGCGACGCGCCCAGGCCGAGGTGGTCGGCCGAACCGGTCTGCTTGCGGATGCCGTGCGGACCGTCGGACAGCCACAACGTCCGGATCCCGTGCCGAGGTACCGCCCGCGTCTCCCAGACGCTCTCCCCGCTGAGGAGTGCGGCCTTCTCGAGCGTGGTCAGTTCTTCCGTCATGGTTCTGCTTCCGTTCCCCCACGGAGGTCTTCTCTCGTGGGTGCACTGGTGTGGTTCGGCACGCCCGACCGGTCCGACGGGCTGCGTTGCTCTGGGAGGGTGTCGCGACTAGCGGGCCGCCTCGACGACCGGCTCGACGACGGTCGGCCCCGGACCTGGAGCACCGCCGGTCCCGGGCGCCGGCTTGAAGATGATCTTGAGGATCGGGAAGTACACGAGGACCGAGATCAGCGCATTGATGATCATCGTGACGAGGTCGGCCCCGACCTCCCCGGTGCTGCCCCAGCGCTCGACCATCCACTGGTAGATCGGCGCCTTGTAGAAGCCTTGCAGCGCCGCGGCGGCAAAGGTGATCAGCACGTAGGCGACGAAGTACCAGGCCGCCGCACGCCAGATGTTCGTGTCGGACTTGAACGTGACGTTGCGCTGGAGGAAGAAGTTGATGACCTGTGCGATCAGCAACGTGACCTGCACGGCCAGGAAGTAGGCCAGCCCGCCACCGCCCGTGGGCAGGGCGCCTGCCGCGTAGTCGAAGAGGTAGAACGGGGAGCCGTCCGCGTTCGTGCTCACGGCGAGCGCCTGGAACGTCTGGTCCACGAGCGGGGTCAGGTTGAAGACCCCCTTGAACAGCGGCATCAGCGCGAGCTGGAGCACCGTCATCCCGGTGCTCAGGAGCGAGAACATGATGAACTGAGCGACCGTGGGGCGCCGCTCGGAGAGATCAGCCCAGAACGCGCGCACGGGAGACCTCCTGGTGTCCTCGGAGCTGCGTGGGTGCGTGGCCCGAGGTCGTCGCAGGAGCCACGACGGCGTGGCCGCAGCGCACGACGGCGACCTCAGGTGCGTGCTGCGTGCGTGGGTCCACTTGTGTGTCTCCTTCGACTGTCCAAGAGCGGTGGCAGGCCGGGCCGTCCCCCGCCGCGCCGTCGACCGTGCGGACCCGGGTGACGTCGGAGTCCGGCTCCGCGTCCGCTGAGGGCTGCGACGCCCCGGTGCCCGGCGACGTAGGTGTCACCGGTCGGTTGATAACGAACTCATCACAGCGCACCCCCGACGAGCCTGGCGGTCGGTTTGCATAACCTGTCGGTTCTGGCGCACAACCTGTCGCCCGCGCGAGCGTCCCCGGCGGGTGCGGGCCACCGTCGATCCGGTGGAGAAGGGCTCGCCGGACGACGGCGGGAGGTCTACAGCGGGAGGTCGCCGACGCGCGTCGGCACGCCGGGCAGCGGTGCCGCCGCCGGGGCGCGCAGAGCGTCGAGGACGAGCGCGTGGGCGCGGGTGTAGGCGTTCGCGGCGCTCGTCGTCCCGCGGGGCAGCCCACGGCTGACGGCGGCCATGAGCAGGACCACGTCTCCTGTCGCGACGTCCCCGCGCAGGCTTCCCTCGTGCTGCGCTGCACCGACGAGCTCGTCGACGAGGTCGACGAGCTCGTCCCGCACCTGCACGAGACCGGCGTGGTGAGCGAGGTCCGCGGACCCGGTCGCCGTGACCGTGCCGGTCAGCGTGAGGACGACCCGCAGGCGGTGGGACCAGCCGAGTGCACCGACCAGCGCGTCCCAGGCCGTGTGCTCGCGGTCGCGCGCCGAGCGCATGTCGGCCAGGAGGCCCTCGAGCGCGTCCTGCAGGACGGCGCGCAGGAGCGCCTCACGGTCGGGGAACCGGCGGTAGAGCGTGCCGATGCCGACTCCGGCCTCGCGGGCGACGCTCTCCAGGGCGACGTCGGGGCCGACGTCGACGAACAAGGACGTGGCCGCCGCGACGATCTGGTCACGGTTGCGCTGCGCGTCGGCGCGCAGGACGGGCTCGGACATCGTTCCCCCTCGGTCGGCCTCTTCCGCAGCAGCGTATCGCCCGCTAGATTCTCGATACGGAGGATCATCCTCCGGTTCTGCCGAAGCGTGTGGGTTGCGCGTGAGAGGAGGCCGCGATGGAGCGGTCGTGGGACGACGAGGTCGATGTCCTGGTGGTCGGGACCGGTGCGGCAGGGCTCTCGGCGGCGATCGCCGCCTCGGACGCCGGCGCCAGGGTCCTGCTGGTCGAGGGGACCGACCGGTGGGGCGGCACGACGATGCGCAGCGGCGGCGGGCTGTGGATGCCGGCCAACCCGCTCATGGCCCGCGACGGCGTCGAGGACTCCGTCGAGAAGGCGCTGACGTACCTCGACGCGGTGGTCGAGGACGCCGGTCCGGCGACCTCGCCGGCACGCAAGCGGGCCTTCGTGGAGGCCGTGCCGGACGTCGTCACGAGCCTCGAGAAGCACGGCGTGCGCTGGGTCCGGGCGACCGACTACCCCGACTACTACCCGGAGGAGCCCGGGGGCATGGTCGGACGCAGCATCGAGGCCCAGGCCTTCGACACCCGACGGCTCGGGACGTGGATCAAGTACTCCCGCATGAAGGACGGCGGGATGCCGCTCCCCCTGCGGACCGACGACGTGTGGCTCCTCGCGCGCGCCTGGTCCTCCCCCAGCGGGTTCGTCCGCGGCGCCCGGTTCGTCGGACGGACGCTCGGCTCCCTGGTGCGCGGGCAGCGTCCCGCGGGGATCGGCGCAGCGCTCGTGTGCTCGCTCATGCAGGTCGTCCGGACCCAGGGCACGCCGGTGCTGCTGAGCACGCCGCTCGTCGAGCTCGTCGTCGAGGACGGCGCGGTGGTCGGGGCGGTGCTCGGCGGACCGACGGGGCAGCGGGGCGTCCGGACCCGAGGAGGCGTCGTCGTCGCGGCCGGGGGTTTCGCGCACCGGACCGAGTGGCGCGAGAAGTACCACGGGGTCCCGGGATGGAGCGCGGCCGCCGACGGCGACCTCGGGACCGGGATCGAGGCCGGCGTCGCTGCCGGTGGTGCCCTGGCGCTCATGGACGACGCCTGGTGGGGGGCCGGGGTCGCGAACGAGGAGGGGATGAACGGCTTCGTGCTCAGCGAGCGCAGCATGCCCTACAGCATCCTGGTCGACCAGGAAGGACAGAGGTACACCAACGAGTCGGCGAGCTACATCGACTTCGGGCACGCGATGCTCGAGCACGACCGCACCACGCCCTCGATCCCGTCCTGGCTCGTCCTGGACTCCCGCGCACGCCGCAAGTACCTGTTCACGATCGCACCGTCGGGCACCAAGAAGCTCGAGGAGGCCGGGACCCTCGTCGTCGCCGACACGCTCGAGGACCTCGCCCGGTTGCTCCACATGGAGCCGGCGCGGCTCGCCGCGACCGTCGGACGCTTCAACGGGTTCGCGCGCACCGGCGTCGACGAGGACTTCCACCGCGGGGACTCCCTGTACGACCGCTACTACGGCGACCCAGGGGTCAGGCCCAACCCGAACCTCGGCCCGATCGAGAAGGGACCGTTCACGGCCGTGAAGATCGTCCCGGGGGATCTTGGGACCAAGGGCGGGCTCCTCACCGACGAGCACGGCGCAGTCCTGCACGAGGACCTCACCCCCGTCCCCGGGCTCTACGCGGCGGGGAACTCGACCGCAGCGGTCATGGGCCGCACCTATCCCGGTCCCGGTTCGACGATCGGGCCGGCCGTCGTCTTCGGCTACCTCGGTGCGCGCCACGCCGCGTCGCGCGCGGTCGTGACCGCCGCCCCCTGACCGGGAACGGCGTGCTCCCGCCACGCACGGGAGCACGCCGGTACCTTTCTCGCCGTCGCGCACGGCGTGATCGGCCTTCTCTGGTGCGCCGGCAACATCACGGGCTGGCGCCGGGCCACCCGACGGCTCGGAGGAGCGTCGGTCGCACGGGCGACGGACCAGGTCACGGGGGTCCTCCTCGTGGCGTCCGGGACCAGGAAGGCCGCGAGCGCCCGCAGGCGGCGCGGCGGGACCTTGTGCCCTGGCGGGCCCGACGGGGCGGGTGTGGACTGGGGAGAGTCCCCCCGACCCGAGGAGTGCCACACCCGTGCCCGCCGCCGCCCGTCCCGATCACCTTCCCGTCGCAGGGGGGCCGCCCGGGAGGCCGGGCGTCCTCGGGCAGGTGAGCCCGGTGCGGACCGTCGTCTACTTCTACTCGTCGGCGTCGGGCATGGTGCGCTCGTTCGCGCACCGCCTGGGACGCGAGGCGTTCGACCTGAGCGACCGTGAGGTCCGCCGCTCCGTACCGGAGGGGCCCTGGTTGCTGCTCACGCCGTCGTACAAGACGGGGAACGTCGACAACGACACCGTCCCCGAGCCGGTGCGCCGCTTCCTCGCGAGCCCCGTCACGCGGCGCCGTCTCGTCGGGGTCATGGGGTCGGGCAACCGGAACTTCGGCGAGCACTACCAGGCCGCGTGCCGGCAGATCGCCCGGGCGTCGGGGCGTCCGGTGCTCTTCGAGTTCGAGCTGCAGGGCACGTCGTGGGACGTCGAGGAGGCCCGGCGCATCCTGGAGGACCTGGACCGGGCGCTCGACGTCGAGCACGCGAGGCGCGAGGCGGGCGCACAGGTCTAGGTCTAGGAAGACCGGAGGCCGCGGGAGGGGCCACCGCGGGACGACAGCACCGGCGCCGTCCGGGGACCCCCTGCTCCCCCGGAGGCGCCGGGCGGTCGCAGCGTGACGGGACGCACGACCCCCAAGGCCTCGACCGTCACGAACTGCGACATCCGTACTCTACTGAGGGCATCTCTGGCCGGACGCCCATGTTCCTGTAGATGAGAGAGCTCTCATGTGAACTGCACCACACGCACGCGCAGATCACACAACGCCGCCACATCGGACCCGCCCTCTCCCCCGCCCGACGGCTGTCCACTGGCCTGACGGACCGGTGCTACCAGCACCCCGCCGATCCTGGGACAATCGATGGGTGACGACACAGGAGAACCCCCCGGGCGAACGGCTCAGCCGCGCGTTCCAGCACCGCCTGAACGAGCTGTTCGCGACCAGGCAGCGGGCCGGACGCGGCGCGACCAACCGCGAGGTCGCGACCTGGATGACCGAGCACGGCTACGCCGTGAAGGAGGCCTACCTGAGCGCGCTGCGCGGCGGCCACCGCACCTCTCCCTCGCTGCGCATCATCGAGGGCCTCGCGGCGTACTTCGGCGTCGAGCCCAAGGACCTCCTCGACACGGGCGAGGACCCCAAGAAGGAGCTGCGCCTGGCCCTGTCGGACCACGGTGTCGAGGCCTTCGCGATGCGCGCCGAAGGGCTCTCTGCGGAGAACGTCCGTGCGGTGACCCAGCTCCTCGACCAGATGCGACGCATGCAGTCGCTCCCTGCCGTCGAGACCGACGACGAACCGTGACCGACCATCGTGCCTGGCTGACCTCCGCCGGCCTCGACCGCGCGCGCAGCATCGACGAGGCACGCGAGATCGTCGCGACCCGGCGCGGGCGACCCGTCGACGTCGTCGACGGGCCCCTCGGCGAGGGCGTCTCCGGGATGTGGCTCAGCCTCCCGGACGGCGAGAAGGTCATCGTCAGCTCCGAGGCCGCGCTGTCCCCGCGCCACCGGCAGCACATCATCGCCCACGAGCTCGTCCACATCCTCGACGCGTGCGAGGACCCCACGGCCCCTCCCCCGGGGCCGCAACGACGCAACCGCTACGAGGACCCTGTCGAGCACCGTGCCGAGTCGCTCGCGAGCGAGCTCATGATGTCGATCGAGGCGACGGGCGGTGTCGCCCACCGGCTCGCCGGCATGGAGCGCTACCGGTGACCTACCTCGCCTTCCTGCTCTTCGCCGGGGCCGCGGGGTGGACGGCCCTGCGCCACCGCTCGCACCTCGACGGCGACCGCGCGATCACGTGGGGGCTCGGCCTCGTGGCTGCGGCCTCGGCGCTGCGGATCGACGCCGTCGAGTCCTTCCTGCTGACCTCCGCCCCGGCCGGGGTCCACGAGGTCGCGAAGCACTCGCTGCTCGTCGCCGGGTGCCTGTGCATCGCGGCCTGGGTCCAGGGGACCCAGGGGCGACGCCCCCGTCCCCGGTACGTCGTGGCGGGCGTGGTCGGCGTCGTGAGCGTGCTGGTCGTGGTCTTCGTCCTCAACGGGCCGTGGGACCGTCGGGACTTCGACTTCCAGACCGCCGGCAAGCCGTGGATGGCGCTCTACTGGGTCGCCTACTACGGCGCCTTCCTGTGGGCCACGGCGACGTTCGGCATCTCGACCCTGCGCTCGCGCGGCGAGCGACCGCGCGGCGGCAGGTGGGGCATGGACCTCGCGGCGGCCGGAGCCTTCGTCGGGGTCCTGTGGGCCCTGCTCAGCGCCGCCAACATCGTCCTGCAGGACCCGGCGGCCGTCGACCAGCTCCGCCTCCTCGGCATCCGCACGCGCTACCTCATCGCGGCCTCGAGCGTCCTGCTCACGATCGGGATCATGGGACACCTCCTCTCCGCGGCCCGCACCCGCCGGCGCCGGCACGCCGACCTCGGCGCCCTGCACGCCCACCTCGTCGACGCCGTCGCCGAGTCCCGGCTGCCCGCCGTCCGGCCCGAGGTCGCGGAGTACCACCGCACCATCGAGATCATGGACGCCCTCGCGACCCTCGCCCGCTACTCCGACCCGCAGGACGCGACGCAGGTTCGCGCCGTCGTCGGCGAAGCGCCCGCACCGGTGCTGCGCGCCCTCCAGATCGACCTCGCCGCGACCCGGCGAGGGATGGACGAGCGCCCACCGGTGCCGGCCGACTGGGGCGACTGGGTCAGCGACGACCAGGCGCTGCGCGACCTCGGGCGGGCGTTCCGCGAGCAGACGGGCGAGCGGCGCGCGAGCGTCCTCGTCGACGTCCTCGGCTACGACGGTCACGACGGCTCGCACCTCCCGCCGGACGGCGACGGTGACCGCGACCGCCACCACGACGACCGCTGACCGCGACCGCACCACGCCACCCGGAGAACCATGGCCCACCCCGTCCCCACCGCAGAGCCGACCGCAGCGGCCCCCGGCACCACGGTGCCCCACCCTCGGTGGGCCGTCCTCGTGACCGAGGTGCTCGCCCCCGGCTACACGGTCGCCGCGCTCGTGCTCGCGACCGCTCTGTACGCCTCCCCCGGCGTGTCGGGCCTCGGTCACGTCGCCCTCGCCGTGCTCCTCTGCGGCGGTCTGCCCTACCTGTTCGTGCACGGGCTGGCGCGTCTGCGGGTGCTCGAGTCCCGGCACGTGCGCCCCCGCGCGCAGCGCATGGTCGTCTTCGCGGGGCTCGTCGTCATCGAGGTCACGGCGATCGTCGTCCTGCACCTCGCCGGGGCGCCGCCCCTGCTGCCCCAGCTCCTCACGGCCTACCTCGCGGGGGTCGTGGCCCTCGCGCTCGTGACCCCGGTCGTCCGTGCGTCGGTGCACACGGGCGTCTTCTCGGTCGCCGCGGGCGTCGCGACGGCCTTCTCCTGGTGGCTCGCCGCCGGCCTGCTGGTCGCCGCCGTGGTCGTGGGCCTCGCCCGGCTCGGCGTGCGCGACCACACGCGGACGGAGGTCGTCACGGGCCTCGTGCTCGGCGCGGTCGTCGGTGCGGTCGCCGCGGCGCTCCTCGTCGGCTGACGACCGGCCCGACGTCCGTGCCCGGGTGAGCGGCGCCGTCGGGCGCGGGTGGGCGCGCAGGGCGGGGCTGATCGCGGCCAGGAACCCTTGACGCGCCCGGCGTCGCGGGGCGATCCTCGATCCATGCCGACGACGCCCGCTCCCCGCCCGTTCGCCGCCCTCGTGCGACCTGCCGGCCGACAGCAGGGCCTCCCGTCGGGGCGACCTCACCCGGACCGATGACGGCCGCGCTCGTCGCGGGCCTCGTCGCGGGGTACGCGATCGCGATCCCCGTCGGCGCGATCGCGGTCTACCTCGTGACGCTCACGGCGCGCACGCGCTTCGCCGTGGGCGCCGCGGCGGGCCTCGGCACCGCGACCGCGGACGGCATCTACGCGACGATCGCCGTCGTCGCGGGCGCGGTCGTCGCACCGCTGGTCGCAGCCGTCCGCACGCCGCTCACGTGGGCGTCGGTCGCGGTCCTCGCGTTCCTCGCGTGGCGCACCTTCCGCCCGGCACTCCAGCGCGTCCTGCCCGACGGCGCCACGCCCCGCCCGGCCACGAGCGACACCACCCCCGTGCGCGCCTGGGCGACGCTCCTCGGGCTGACCCTGGTCAACCCCGCGACCGTCATCTACTTCGCGGTGCTCGTCGCGGGCGGGGCGCTGAGCCCCGACGCGACGGGAGCCGAGCGCGCGGTGTTCGTCGCCGCCGCGTTCCTTGCCTCGGCGAGCTGGCAGATGGTCGTCGCGGGCGGCGGCGCGGTGCTCGGGCGCGCCCTGACGAACGACACGGGTCAGCGCGTCACGGCAGCCGTCGGCGGGCTCGTGATCCTCGGGCTCGCGGTGCACCTGGCGCTCGGGGCCTGACGCCTGCCGGCGCGTCAGCGCGCGTCGGCGCGCGCCGGGGCATACCTCTCGACCGCCGACCGGAAGAGCTCCGCAGCCTGCTCCCGGGCCTCCGAGCGGGGCCGGCCCGGCGCAGGGTCCCGGGGCTCGGCACGGGCACCGGATCCCGCACCGTCCGCCAGCGCGAGACCGAGCTCGTCCGACACGAACCGGGAGACCACCTCGGGGACCGCACCCGACCCCATCTCGCGCGTGACCGCCTTGAGGGCCACGAGCTCGTCGACGGCCTCCCGCAGGACGTCCGGCGCCTCTCCCTGGACGAGCAGCGTCCTGAGGTCCATGGGCGGGGTCGACCCCGGCTGCACCCTCAGCCAGCGCAGCACGGCCGCAGGTCGCAGCGCGTAGAACGCCTTCTTCAGGCCACGCCCACCGTCGGCCCAGAGCGCGTGCTGCCCCGCACCGACGTGCGCGTAGTGCCGGACCAGCGCGGCACGATCGACCACCACCTCGGCGAGAGCGAGGAGCTCGTCCCGAAACACCGCATCGCCCCGGTACACGATCGGGGACGCCAGCCACTCGACCAGCGTCGCGTTCCCCTTCACGAGGAGCCGGACCGCCTTGACCAGGTCCCACCCGTTGACGTCGAGCACCGGGTCGAGCGGCGTCTCGATCACGTCGCGCCGCGGCCACGGGTCGAGGTAGTCCTCCGGGGCGCGCACGAAGACGAACCGGCAGTCGTAGTCGCTGTCGGGCGACGGGAAGCCCCACGCCCTGCTCCCGCTCTCGATCGCCCACGGGATCGCGACACGCTCACGGTCCGAGACCGCGTCGAGCCGGGCGTCGATCGTCGCGACGACGACGGGGTCCAGGGACGAGGGGATGTTTCGCATCCGTGGAGGCTAGCGACCGACGCACCGTGCGGGCCAGGGCAATGCGCCACGACACCCTGCCCAGGGTGAGCGGCGCCGTCGGGCAGGGACGACGAAGCCCCGGCGGCCGGTCGCGCGAGGAGCGCGGCCGCCCACCGGGGCCTTCGTCGATCAGGGGTCAGCGCGGATCAGACGTCCGTGCTGTCACCGATCCGGTGCACGAGGATCGAGTTCGTCGTGCCCGGCTGGCCCACGGGAGCACCGGAGACGACGACCACGAGGTCGCCCACCTCGGCGAGACCGTTGGCCTGCAGGGTCGTGTCGACCTGGCCGACCATCGCGTCGGTGTTGTGCACCTCGGGCACCTGGTACGTCTGGGTGCCCCACGTGAGCGACAGGACGTTGCGCACGTGCTCGCGCGGCGTGAACGCGAGCAGCGGGATCGACGAACGCAGACGCGACATGCGACGCGCCGAGTCACCCGACTGCGTGAACGTCGCGAGGTACTTCGCGCCGAGGATCTCACCGATCTCCGCAGCGGCACGCGTGATCGCGCCACCGCGGGTGTGCGGCGTCGAGCCGAGCGGAGCCATGCGCTCGCGGCCGGCCTCCTCCGTCGCCTCGATGATGCGGGCCATCGTCTCGACCGTGAGGATCGGGAACTCGCCCACGCTCGTCTCGCCCGAGAGCATGACCGCGTCGGCCCCGTCCAGGACGGCGTTCGCGCAGTCCGACGCCTCGGCGCGCGTGGGGCGCGGCGAGTTCGTCATGGACTCGAGCACCTGCGTCGCGACGATGACCGGCTTCGCGTTGCGGCGGGCCATCTCCACGATGCGCTTCTGCACGAGCGGGACCTGCTCGAGCGGGAGCTCGACCGCGAGGTCACCACGAGCGACCATGACACCGTCGAACGCGTCGACGATCTCGGCGAGGTTCTCGACGGCCTGCGGCTTCTCGATCTTCGCGACGACGGGGACCGTGCGGCCCTCCTCGTCCATGATCGCCTTGACGTCGTCGAAGTCCGCGGCGGAACGCACGAACGACAGCGCGATGATGTCCGCGCCGATGCGCAGCGCCCAGCGCAGGTCGTCGCGGTCCTTGTCGGACAGCGCCGGCACGGAGACCGCGACACCCGGGAGGTTCAGACCCTTGTTGTTCGACACGGGACCTGCGACCTCGACGCGCGTCACCACGCGCGGGCCCTCGACGGCGGTGACGCGGACGAGCACCTTGCCGTCGTCGATGAGGATGGGGTCGCCGACGCGAGCGTCGCCCGGCAGGCCCTTGTGCGTCGTGGAGACGAGCTCCTTGGTGCCGACGACGTCCTCGGTCGTGATGGTGAAGACGTCACCCTCGTTGAGCCAGTGCTTCTCGTCGCCGCCGAAGCGGCCCAGGCGGATCTTCGGGCCCTGCAGGTCGACGAGCACCGCGACCGAACGGCCCGACGCCGCAGCGGCCTCGCGCACGCCGTGGTAGACGGCTGCGTGCTCCTCGGCACTGCCGTGGCTGCGGTTGATCCGCGCCACGTCCATCCCGGCGTCGACGAGCGCCCGGAGCTGCTCCTTCGACTCGGTCGCGGGTCCGATGGTGCAAACGATCTTTGCTCTGCGCATTTCTCCAGCCTCGTTGTTCCTTCGTGTCCGGCGGAACCGGACCGCTTCGGGCCCCTGCCTGGGCCCCGTCTCCACCCCGACGTCCTTCACGGACGCCGGGGCGCGTCTCACACTCCTGTCATGCTCTCAGCGACACGGTCGACGCGCGCACCGGAGCGGGCAGCTCGCTGCTGCCCTGCAGGTACGCGTCGACCGACGCCGCCGCGGCACGACCCTCGGCGATCGCCCACACGATGAGCGACTGGCCCCGGCCCGCGTCACCCGCGACGAAGACCCCGGGCACCGTGGCCGCGAAGTCGTCGCCGCGTGCCACGAGCCCGCGCGCCGTCAGCCCGATGTCGGACTGCGTCGAGAGCGTGTCCGTCTCGGGCCCCGTGAAGCCCATGGCCACGAGGACGAGATCGGCAGGGATCTCCTTCTCGGTGCCCGCCTTCGGGACGCGTCGCCCGTCCGGGAGGTACTCGGTCTCGGCGACGCGCAACGCCCGCACCCGACCGTCCTCACCCGCGAGGAACTCGACGGTCGAGGCCAGGTACGCCCGCTCACCGCCCTCCTCGTGCGAGGTCGAGACCTCGAACAGGATCGGGTCGGTCGGCCAGGGCTGACCCGCGGCCCGCTCACGCGGCGGCTGCTTGCCGATCGCGAGCGTCGTGACGCTCGCCGCACCCTGCCGGAGCGAGGTGCCCAGGCAGTCCGACCCGGTGTCGCCGCCACCGATGATGATCACGTTCTTGCCCGTCGCGACGATCTGGTCCTCGACCGTCCCGCCCGCGACCACGGTGTTCGCCTGGTGGAGGAACTCCATGGCGAAGTGCACGCCGTCGAGGTCGCTGCCCGGCACCTGGAGCGCACGCGGGATCGTCGCACCCGTCGCGAGCACGACGGCGTCGAAACGGCGCCGCAGCTCGTCCCAGGTGATGTCGACACCGATCTCCACGCCCGTCCGGAAACGCGTGCCCTCGGCGGACATCTGCGCGAGACGACGCTCGATGTGCGTCTTCTCGAGCTTGAAGTCCGGGATGCCGAACCGCAGCAGGCCGCCGATCGCGGCATCACGCTCGTACACGACGACCGTGTGGCCGGCCCGCGTGAGCTGCTGCGCCGCAGCGAGGCCCGCCGGACCCGACCCGACGACCGCGACCGTCGAGCCCGTGAGACGCTGCGGCACGTGCGGCGTGACGAAGCCCCGCGCGAACGCCTCGTCGATGATCGAGACCTCGACGTTCTTGATCGTCACGGCCGGCTGGTTGATGCCCAGCACGCAGCTCGACTCGCACGGAGCCGGGCACACGCGCCCCGTGAACTCCGGGAAGTTGTTCGTCTCGTGCAGCCGTTCGCTGGCCTCGGCCCACTGGTCGCGCCAGACCAGGTCGTTCCACTCGGGGATGAGGTTCCCCAGCGGGCAGCCCTGGTGGCAGAACGGGATGCCGCAGTCCATGCAGCGTCCCGCCTGCTCCTTGAGGAACGGCTGCCCCTCGACACGGTGCTCGTGGACGTCGCGCCAGTCACGCAGACGGACCTCGACAGGGCGGTTGGGCGGGAGCTCACGCTCCCGCACCTTCAGGAATCCGCGGGGATCAGCCACGGGCCACCTCCAGGATCTGGTCCCACACACCGGGGGCGGCAGGATCGAGACCGTCGAGCTCCGCCTGCGCGAGCGCCTTGCGCACGCGGGCGAACTCGGCCGGCAGGATGCGCGTGAAGCGAGCGCGCGACGTGTCGAAGTCCTCGAGCAGCTCGGCCGCGATGGTCGAGCCGGTCTCCTCGAGATGCGTCCGGACCAAGCCCTCGACGAGCGCGGCGTCCGCGTCGTCGAGCGGGTCGAGCAGCAGCTCGCCCGAGGACACGCCCGTCGTGTTCATCGCCTGCGGGCGCAGGTCGAGCACGTAGGCCGTGCCGCCCGACATCCCCGCACCGAGGTTGCGTCCCGTCGGTCCGAGGATCACGACCGACCCACCGGTCATGTACTCGAGGCCGTGGTCGCCCACGCCCTCCACGACGAGCGTGGCGCCCGAGTTGCGGACCGCGAAGCGCTCGCCCACCAGGCCGCGCAGGAAGATCTGCCCGGACGTGGCGCCGTACCCGATGACGTTGCCCGCGACGACGTTGCTCGACCCCGTGAGGACCGCGGCACGGTCCGGACGGACGATGATGCGCCCTCCCGACAGCCCCTTGCCGACGTAGTCGTTCGCGTCGCCGAAGAGACGCAGCGTGATGCCCCGCGGGAGGAACGCGCCCATCGACTGGCCGGCCGACCCCGTGAGGGAGACGTCGATCGTGTCGTCGGCCAGGCCCTCGCCGCGGTACCGCTTGGTCACCTCGTGACCGAGCATCGTGCCCACGGTGCGGTTGACGTTGCGGATCGGCAGGGCGATGCGCACGGGCTCGCGGTTCTCGAGCGCGTCGGTCGCCAGCGCGATGAGCTGGTTGTCGAGCGCGCGGTCGAGGCCGTGGTCCTGCGTCGTCGTGTTGCGCAGCGACGAGCCTTCGACCGGCTGCGGCTTCTCGAGCACGGGCCCGAGGTCGAGACCCTGGGCCTTCCAGTGGTCGACGGCCTTGCGGGTGTCGAGCGCCTCGACGTGGCCCACGGCCTCCTCGATCGAGCGGAACCCGAGCCGGGCCAGGTGCTCGCGCACCTCCTCGGCGATGAACTCGAAGAAGTTCACGACGAACTCCGGCTTGCCCGTGAAGCGGGCGCGCAGCTCGGGGTTCTGCGTCGCGACGCCGACCGGGCACGTGTCCAGGTGGCACACGCGCATCATGACGCAGCCCGAGACGACCATGGGCGCCGTCGCGAAGCCGAACTCCTCGGCCCCCAGCAGCGCACCGATCACGACGTCGCGCCCGGTCTTCATCTGACCGTCGACCTGGACCACGATGCGGTCGCGCAGGTTGTTCAGCACGAGCGTCTGCTGGGTCTCGGCCAGGCCGAGCTCCCACGGGGTGCCCGCGTGCTTGAGCGACGTCAGCGGGCTCGCGCCCGTACCGCCGTCGTGCCCCGAGATGAGGACGACGTCCGCGTGCGCCTTGGACACACCGGTCGCCACCGTGCCCACGCCGAACTCGCTCACGAGCTTGACGTGCACACGAGCCGACGGGTTCGCGTTCTTGGCGTCGTGGATGAGCTGCGCCAGGTCCTCGATCGAGTAGATGTCGTGGTGCGGCGGCGGCGAGATGAGCCCCACGCCGGGCGTCGAGTGACGCGTCTTGGCGACCCACGGGTAGACCTTGTGGCCCGGCAGCTGACCACCCTCGCCGGGCTTGGCGCCCTGGGCGAGCTTGATCTGGATGTCGTCCGCGTTGGTCAGGTACTCGGACGTGACACCGAAGCGGCCCGACGCGATCTGCTTGACCTTCGAGCGACGCTCCGGGTCGTACAGGCGCTCCGGGTCCTCACCGCCCTCGCCGGTGTTCGACCGTCCGCCGAGCCGGTTCATCGCGATCGCGAGGGTCTCGTGCGTCTCGGCCGAGATGGAGCCGTACGACATCGCGCCCGTGTTGAAGCGCTTGACGATCTCGCTGACCGGCTCGACCTCGTCGATCGACAGCGCCGGGCGCTGCCCCTCCTGGAACTCCAGGAGCCCGCGCAGCGTCATCAGGCGCGTCGACTGGTCGTCGACCCGCTGGGTGTACTGGCGGAAGACGTCGTACCGGCGCTCGCGCGTCGAGTGCTGCAGGCGGAAGACCGTCTCCGGGTCGAAGAGGTGCTCCTCGCCGTCCCGGCGCCACTGGTACTCGCCGCCCGTGGTGAGACGGACGTGCGCCTGGTGGTTGCCCGAGGCCGGGTACGCCTCGGCGTGCCGTGCGGCGACCTCGGCCGCGAGGACGTCGAGGCCGATGCCGCCGAGGCGGCTCGTGGTCCCTGCGAAGTAGTCCGCGACGAGCTCGTGCGAGAGACCGAGCGCCTCGAAGACCTGCGCCCCGCGGTACGAGGAGATGGTCGAGATGCCCATCTTGCTCATGACCTTCAGGACGCCCTTGCCGAGCGCCTTGATGAGGTTCTTGACGGCCTGCTCGGGGCTGACCGGGACGAATCCCGACTTGGCGAGGTCCTCGACGGTCTCCATCGCGAGGTACGGGTTGACCGCGGCCGCGCCGTAGCCGATCAGGAGGGCCACGTGGTGCACCTCGCGCACGTCCCCGGCCTCCACGACGAGCGAGACCTGGGTGCGCGTGTGCCGGCGCAGCAGGTGGTGGTGCACCGCGCTCGACAGGAGCAGCGACGGGATCGGCGCGAGCTCCTGGTTCGAGTCGCGGTCGGAGAGCACGATGAAGCTCGCGCCCTCGGCCACGTGCTGGTCGACCTCCGCGAAGATCTCCTCGAGCCGTGCCTGCAGGGCCTGTCCACCTCCGCTGACGGGGTAGAGCCCCTTGACCGTGACCGCTCGGAAGATGCCCTCGAGGGCGGGGTCGCGATCGACGCGCAGGATCTTCGCGAGCTCGTCGTTGTCGAGCACCGGGAAGGGCAGGATCAGCTTGCGGGCGTGCAGCGGGCTGTCGTCCAGGAGGTTCGGCTCGGGGCCGATCGCCCCGCCGATCGAGGTGACCAGCTCTTCGCGGATCGCGTCGAGCGGCGGGTTCGTCACCTGGGCGAACATCTGCGTGAAGTAGTCGAACAGCAGGCGCGGGCGGCTCGACAGCACCGCGATGGGCGTGTCGGTGCCCATGGCGCCGAGCGGCTCGGCCCCCGTGCCGGCCATGGGGGTGAGCAGGATCCGCAGCTCCTCCTCGGTGTACCCGAACGCGCGCTGGCGACGCTGGACCGAGGCGGGGCTGTGCGCGACGTGCTCGCGCTCGGGCATGCGGTCGAGGTAGACCGAGTTGTCGGCGACCCACTGCGCGTACGGACGCTGCGCGGCGAGCTGCCCCTTGATCTCCTCGTCCTCGATGATGCGGCCCTGGCCCGTGTCGACCAGGAACATGCGGCCCGGCTCGAGCCGGCCCTTGCGCACGATCGTCGCGGGGTCGAGGTCCAGGACCCCGGCCTCGGACGCCAGGACGACGAGGCCGTCCTCGGTGACCCAGTACCGACCCGGGCGCAGCCCGTTGCGGTCCAGCACGGCGCCGATGAGGGTGCCGTCGGTGAAGTTCAGGCACGCGGGGCCGTCCCACGGCTCCATGAGCGTGGAGTGGTACTCGTAGAAGGCCCGACGGTCCGGGTCCATCTCCGTGTGGTTCTCCCACGCCTCGGGGGCCATCATCAGGACGGCGTGCGGCAGCGAGCGACCCGACAGGTGCAGGAGCTCGAGCACCTCGTCGAAGCTGGCCGAGTCGCTCGAACCCTCCGAGCAGACCGGCAGCAGCGGACCGAGGTCGCCGAGCTTGTCGCTCGCGAGCATGCCCTGGCGTGCGGCCATCCAGTTGCGGTTGCCCCGCACCGTGTTGATCTCGCCGTTGTGCGCGATCATGCGGAAGGGCTGCGCGAGCGGCCACGACGGGAACGTGTTGGTCGAGAAGCGCGAGTGCACCAGGACCAGCTCGCTCGCGTAGCGCGGGTCGGAGAGGTCCGGGAAGAACGGCTCGAGCTGCGCGACGGTCAGCATGCCCTTGTACGTGAGCGTGCGCGAGGACAGCGAGGCGAAGAACAGGCCGAGCTCGTGCTCGGCCCGCTTGCGCAGGCGGTACGTCCGGCGGTCCAGCTCGAGGCCGGACAGCTCACGGGTCAGGTCCGCCACGACGAGCTGGCGGAAGGTGGGCATCGAGGCGCGCGCGCTCGGCCCGACGAGGTCTGCGGTCACGGGGACGTCGCGCCAGGCGAGGACGACGAGCCTCTCCTCGGCCGCGATCGCCTCGACCTGCCGGACCGTCTCGGCCGCGGCCACGGGGTCCTGCGGCAGGAAGGCCATGCCGATGGCGTAGTGCCCCGCGGGCGGCAGCTCGACGTCGACGACGTCCCGCACGAAGGCGTCGGGGATCTGGGTCAGGATGCCTGCCCCGTCACCGCTGTTCTCCTCGGCGCCGACGGCGCCGCGGTGGTCCAGGTTGAGCAGGGCCGTGAGCCCCGCGTCAACGATGTCGCGTCCGGGTGTGCCGCGGAGCGTCGCCACGAAGGCGACACCGCACGCGTCGTGCTCGGCCACAGGGTCGTACAGGCCCTGTGCCGAAGGCGCAGCAGCCCGGTGCAGCGGCGTGGTCATCAACACCGTCCTCACAGGCGCCCGGCCATGGGCCGGGCTTTGATCCAACTTGGGGGATTGTGGGACTTCATCGGCCCAACGGACATGACTGAACCTGCTGGATGGTTGTCCAGCGGGTTCGCCTATGAAAAGACGGATGCTTCAGCGACCTGGGTCGGGTCTGGCAGCATCTGCCTGCTCGGGCTCCGCAGCATCGAGCGATACTGTCTCTTCGCGCCCTGGGTTTCGGCGCCCGACAACGATAAACGCTATCAACGCACCGACGCCGACCAGGATGGAGGTCCAGACGTTCAGTCGGAGACCGAGCACCAGCTCGGCGTCGTCGATGCGTAGCATCTCGATCCACACGCGGCCAAGCGTGTAGAAGAGAACGTACAGCCAGAATACCCGACCGTGACCCAACCTGAAGCGACGGTCGAGGTAGATGAGCAGGAAGGCTGCTGCGACGTTCCACAGCATCTCGTAGAGGAACGTCGGGTGGAACAGCGTCCCGGCCCCGCACGTGAGTCCCGCGTTGCTGCAGACGTAGTCCGCGACGCTCGGGTCGACCTGGAGCCCCCACGGAAGGGTCGTGGGGCTGCCGAACAGCTCCTGGTTGAACCAGTTGCCGAGCCGGCCGATGGCCTGGGCGAGCAGGAGCCCCGGGGCGAGCGCGTCCGCGAACGCCGGGAAGCTCACCTTCTGGCGTCGGCAGCCGATGTAGGCGCCCACGGCCCCCAGGGCGATCGCGCCCCAGATCCCGAGGCCGCCGTCCCAGATGCGCAGGGCCTTGAGCGGGTCGCCGTCAGGACCCCAGTACGCGTCGGGCGACGAGATCACGTGGTAGAGACGTCCGCCGACGATGCCGAACGGAACCGCCCAGAAGGCGATCTCCAGCACGTCGTCGGCCTCGCCTCCGCGCTCGACCCAGCGCTTGCGCGTGAGCCACACCGCGACCGCGATGCCCGCGAGGATCGCGAGGGCGTAGGCGCGCAGCGGGAAGGGTCCGATGTACCACGTGTGCTCGGACGGGCTGGGGATCGCGGCGACGACGGGCCCGACGGCGGAGATCAGCCCGTTCATGCCGTCACCGGCCCGGTGGTCTCGTCGCCCGCGCGAGCCGTGCGGACGCCTTCCGCCAGGTCGCGCGTGACCGCGCGCAGGTTCTCGAGGCGCTCTTCCCAGGGCTCGTCACCGAGGAGAGGACGGACGAAGGCCGAGCCGACGATCACGCCGTCGGCGTAGCGACCGACCTGGGCCGCCTGCGCGGCCGTCGAGACGCCGAGCCCCACGCACACGTGCTCGCCGCCGGCGGCGCGGGTCGCGGCGACCAGCTCCTCGGCCCTGCTGCCCACCTCGGCGCGGACTCCCGTCACGCCCATGGTCGAGGCGGCGTAGACGAAGCCGCGCGAGGCGGCGGCCGTCAGCCGCAACCGCTCGGGCGTCGAGCTCGGCGCGACGAGGAAGACCTTGTCGAGACCGTGCGCGTCGGCGGCCGCGATCCACTCGCCCGCCTCGTCCGGGATGAGGTCGGCCGTGATGAGCCCGGCGCCCCCGGCGGCCGCGAGGTCGCGGGCGAAGGCCTCGACGCCGTAGCGCAGCACGGGGTTCCAGTAGGTCATGACGAGCACGGGGACGCCGAGCGCCGCCACGGCCTCGACCGCGGTGAAGACGTCGCGCACGCGCGTGCCGCCGGCGAGGGCGTGCTCGACCGCGCGCTGGATGACGGGCCCGTCCATGACGGGGTCCGTGTAGGGCAGCCCGAGCTCGATGATGTCGACCCCGGACTCGACCAGCGCCGTGGCGGCCTGGACGGTGCCCTCGACGCTCGGGTAGCCGACGGGCAGGTAGCCGATGAGCGCGGCGCGCCCCTCGGCCGCCAGCTCGTCGATCCGTGCCGACGTCGCGTGGGGGGCGCGGACGCCCCCGACGGTCCCGCTCACAGGCTGCTCCCTTCGCCGTCGACCACGGTGTCCGCGTCGATCAGGTCGAACCACCGCGCCGCGGTCGCGACGTCCTTGTCCCCGCGGCCCGAGAGGTTCACCAGGATCACGGTGTCCTCCTTGCCCGCGGCCTGCGCCTCGCGACCGATCCGCAGCGCACCGGCCAGCGCGTGCGCCGACTCGATCGCAGGGATGATGCCCTCGGTCCGGCACAGGAGGCGGAAGGCCTCCATGGCCTCGACGTCGGTCACGGGCTCGTACGTCGCCCGACCGAGGTCGTGCAGCCACGAGTGGGCCGGCCCGACGCTCGGGTAGTCGAGGCCCGCGGAGATCGAGTGGCTGGGCAGCGTCTGGCCGTCCTCGTCCTGCATGAGGTACGAGCGCGCGCCGTGCAGCACGCCCGGGGCTCCGCCGCTGAAACGGGCTGCGTGCTTGCCCGTCGGGACGCCCTCTCCCCCGGCCTCGAAGCCGTGGAGCGCGACGTCCTCGTCGTCGAGGAACGCGTTGAACAGCCCCAGCGCGTTCGACCCGCCGCCCACGCACGCCGCGAGGGCGTCGGGCAGGCGTCCGATCCGGTCGAGGATCTGTGCGCGCGCCTCCTCGCCGATGATGCGGTGGAAGTCGCGGACCATCTCGGGGAACGGGTGCGGCCCCGTGACCGTGCCGAGCAGGTAGTGCGTGGTGTCGACGTTGGCGACCCAGTCGCGCAGCGCCTCGTTGATCGCGTCCTTGAGCGTGCGCGAGCCGATCGTGACCGGGACGACCGTCGCACCGAGCAGGCGCATGCGCGCGACGTTCAGCGCCTGCCGCTCGGTGTCCTCCTCGCCCATGTAGACGACGCACTCGAGGTCCATGAGGGCTGCCGCGGTCGCGGTGGCCACGCCGTGCTGACCGGCACCGGTCTCCGCGATGACGCGCTTCTTGCCCATGCGCTTGACGAGCAGCGCCTGGCCGAGCACGTTGTTGATCTTGTGCGAGCCCGTGTGGTTGAGGTCCTCGCGCTTGAGGAAGACCCGCGCTCCCCCGGCGTGCTCCGCGAAGCGCGGCACCTCCGTGAGGGGGTTGGGGCGCCCGGTGTACTCACGGTGCAGCCGGGCGAGCTCGTCCTGGAACGTCGGGTCGACGACCGCCTTGCGGTACTCGGCCTCGAGCTCGTCGAGAGCGGCGATGAGGGCCTCCGGGACGAAGCGTCCGCCGAAGTCCCCGAAGTAGGGGCCCTGCTGGTTCTGCAGGGACGGTGTTGCGTCGGGCACGCGGCCTGACCTCCTCGGTACGGGATCTGGGGGTGTCGGGGACTTGCTCAGTGGCGGACGGACCACAGCGACGGGTGCGAGCCCGCCGCGACGAGGTCGGCGACCGACGCACGCGGTGCGGCGTCCGTGACGAGCGCCTCGCCCACGAGGACGGCGTGCGCCCCGGAGCGGGCGTAGTCCATGACGTCGTGCGGTCCGCGAACCCCGGACTCCGCGATGCGGACGTACTCGTCGGGGATGGCCGGGGCGAGCCGCGCGAACGTCGTGCGGTCGACCTCGAGCGTCTTGAGGTCACGGGCGTTGACGCCGATGACGCGGGCACCGGCGTCGATCGCGCGAGAGACCTCGTCGAGCGTGTGCACCTCGACGAGGGCCGTCATGCCGAGCGAGTGGACGCGCTCGACGAGCGACGTCAGGACCGTCTGCTCGAGCGCCGCCACGATGAGCAGCACGAGGTCCGCCCCGTGGGCGCGGGCCTCCCAGACCTGGTAGGGCGTGACGACGAAGTCCTTGCGCAGGACCGGGATGTCGACCGTGCCCCGGACGGCGTCGAGGTCGGCCA
This sequence comes from Oerskovia sp. NPDC057915, assembly GCF_042887685.1. NCBI lineage: Bacteria > Bacillati > Actinomycetota > Actinomycetes > Micrococcales > Cellulomonadaceae > Oerskovia > Oerskovia sp. NPDC057915. The sequence goes on from NZ_JBHVOS010000006.1 coordinate 23,133, forward strand.
GGCTCCCGTTGAACCGTCGCTGCTCGGTGAGCACGGAGATGACGGCGGCGCCGCCCTTCTCGTACTCCGACGCGAGCGACGCCGGGTCCGCGATGGCCGCCAGGTCGCCCTTGCTGGGGCTCGAGCGCTTGACCTCGGCGATCACGGCGACGGCGTCCTCGGCCTTGAGGCGGCTGATGCAGTCGAGCGCACCGTGGACGCGCGAGGCGCGCTCCTTCAGCTCGTCCAGGGTCGTCCTCGCCTGGCGCTCCGCAAGGTCCTCGCGGACTCCCGCGACGATGTCCTCCAGAACCGTCATGTGATATCTCCCCGTGCTCGTCGTCGACTCCGTGCCACCAGAGGCTCGCGTCCGTCCACCGGGACCGTGACGGGTCACCCGCAGCATCTCTCCGCGAACCATTGACAGGGAGATACCTGCCATCGTAGAGCCGCCCGAGAGTGACCAGGGACACGTGTCACCTCGCGAGACGTGCTCCAGGTCCCTGCCAGGACCTCAGGCCGGCCCCAGGAACGGCACCAGCGCGGGGACGTTCCGGGCGATCCCGAAGCCGATCAGGACCACGAGGCCGACGACCCCGACCCACGGAGGGACCGCTCTCGCCGTCGTGCCGCGCCAGGCCCGCCGGACCCACAGCGCCCAGGCGACGACGAGGAACGGCACGACGAGGACCCAGAGCGGGTTCATGGCCCACGCCCCCGCGAGGTCGCCCGTCGCGAGGTCGTGCGTCGCGCGCAGGCCTCCGCAGGCCGGGCACGCCCACCCCGTGACGGCGAGCAGCGGGCACAGGGGGTAGCCGCCCTCGTGCGGATCCACGAGCGCGAGGAGGACGGTGGCCCCCACGACGCCCGCCCCGACCGCGAACGGCGTGCGCAGGGCGCGCCGCCGCCCGTCGGCCCCGGCCCGAGCCGTCGCCGCAGGAGCCGGCGGCGGCACCGGTGGTCTCGTCATCTGCGCGCTCCCCGCTCGTCCCCCAGCGCTCGTCAGGAGTACGTCGAGTCGAACTCGGAGTTCGCGAGCCCGACGACCACCACGATCACGAACAGGATGATCCCGAGCACCATCAGCACCGACGCGATCCAGCCGAGGATGACGCCCGCCTGCGCGAGCCCGCCGTTGTTCGCCTCGCCGGCCGCGACCGCGCGCTTGGCCTTCGTGCCGACGATGATGGCCGGGATACCCGTGAGGAACCCGCACGACAGCACGAACGACGCGATGCCCAGCACGAGCGCCCAGACGCCCAGGTCGTTGCGGGGGTAGTAGCCGTAACCCCCCGGAGCCCCCGCGGCGGGGTACGGGGAGGCGCCGTACGGGGACTGCTGGGGTGCACCGTAGGGCGGCTGCGCAGGCGGCGGGTAGGGGGAGTACCCGCCCTGGTCACCGCCGGGCACGGGTCCCGGGGCGGGCTGCCCTGTCGGCGCCGCGTACGGCGACCCCTGCTGCGCAGGCTGCCCCGGGTGGGCCGGGTACCCGGGGTCCGGCGGCGGCGTCTGGCCGGGGGGCGGCGGCTCGACCGGCACACCACCGGGCTGCTCGCCCTCGGGCCGGTAGGGGTCGTTCGGAGGGGTGGGTGGGTAGCTCATGGTGCGACCTGCTCTCTACGAGACGGCTCCGCAGCCCGGTCGGCGCCGGTCCTGCTGCTGTCGGTCGAACGGCACGCGCCACGCACCGGAAGGGGTGCGCGGCGCGTGGAGGCACGTCCGGGCTCGCGCCCGGGAGGGGTCAGTGCTGCGTCGTCGTCCGGGGAGTGACCCCGGGCTTCGGCTGGCCGTACCCCATGTTGCGCAGCACGCCACCGCCGACGAGGGCCAGGGCGACCACGACCATGCCGACCCAGAAGAGCCAGACCTGGGCCATCGCGACGGCGACACCCGCGACGACCGCGCCCACGATGATGCCGATCATGGTGAACCAGGCCGCGACGGTGTGCCCGTGGTTCGTGGGAGGTGCCGACGGCGGCAGGTAGGAGATCTCGGTGGTCTGCGGCTTCTCGGCCATGGGGGTGTGCCTTTCGTCAAGATGTGCGCCCAGCCTATCGGACGCGGGTCGGTCTGTTCCTGCTGGCAGGACGTGATGTTCAGCGGTCGGTGGGGTCCTCGCCGCGGGTCAGCGAGTCCCACGTCTCCTGCTCGTCGGGCTCCTCGCCCTCCTCGCCCTCCGTGACGTCGCTCGCCGTCGCGTCGGCGGACGCGGTCGACGACGCGCCGGTGCGTCCCGACGGCCCGGCGGCGCCGGACCCGGGCACTCCCGCACGAGCGGTGCCCGACGACGGCGAGGCCTCGGCGCGGACGATCTCGTGACGGGCGGAGACCCTCCCCCAGGACGGGGACGAGACCGCCGTCCAGAGGGCCACGAGGACCACGAGCACGCCCACCGCGCAGGCGACGTACGGCCAGGGCGTGAGGACGATGTCGCTCGTCATGTCGGTCACCCCGGTCGCGTCGGCGACCGCCGTGCGGGCGGCCTGCGTGGGGTCGCGCAGGATCGCGGCGGCCGACGCGGCGACGACGACGCCGCTCGCCGCGGACACCAGGAGCACGAGCCAGCGACCGATCCGCCCGACCAGCCCGAGGGCCAGGGCGCTCGCCACGACGACCAGCGCGCCCGCGCCGACCCCCGGCGCGGCCGTCGTGCCCGTGACCTGCACCAGGACGTCGGGGTCGAGCGGCGTGGCCCCCGAGGTGCGCAGCCAGGTGGGCGCGGCGGCCGCGAGAGCGCCGCCACCGAGCACGAGCAGCAGCAGGATCGACGTGCGGCGCGCCAGGCGCCACGAACGCGGCGCACGAGCGGCCGCGGCGGCACCGGCGCCCCGCTCGGACCCGGCCGCGCCGGACGGCACGCCGGTCACGCCAGGCTCCGCAGGCGCGCGGCGAGCTGGACCGCTCGCACCGCGGCCGCCGCCTTGTTGCGCGACTCCTCGTACTCGAGCGCAGGCACGGAGTCGGCCACGATCCCGCCGCCCGCCTGGACGCTCGCGCGCCCACCACGGATGAGCGCGGTGCGGATCGCGATGGCCATGTCCATGTTGCCGTCGAAGTCGAAGTAGCCCACGGTCCCGCCGTAGATGCCGCGCGAGGCGGGCTCGAGCTCGTCGATCAGGGCGATGGCGCGGGGCTTGGGCGCGCCCGAGAGCGTGCCGGCGGGGAAGGTCGCACGGAGCACGTCGAGCGCCCGTGCCCCCTCGCGCAGCGTCCCGACGACGGTCGAGCACAGGTGCATGATGTGGCTGAACCGCTTGGTGGCCATGAACTCGACGACCTCGACCGACGAGGGCTCGCACACCTTCACGAGGTCGTTGCGCGAGAGGTCGACGAGCATGATGTGCTCGGCGCGCTCCTTGGGGTCGGCCAGCAGCTCCTCGCCCAGCGCGACGTCCTGCTCGGGGGTCGCCCCGCGCGGACGCGACCCGGCGATCGGGAACGTGACCACGTGCCCGTCGTCGACCTTGACGAGCGTCTCGGGGCTCGACCCGACCACGGCGAAGTCCGCCCCGTCCGCGTCGGTGAGCTGGAAGTAGTACATGTACGGGCTCGGGTTGATCGTCCGCAGGGCCCGGTACACGTCGAGGGGCGGTGCCGGGCAGTCGAGGTCGAGCCGCTGCGAGACGACGATCTGGAAGACCTCGCCGTCGCGGATCGCGTCCTTGCCCGCGAGCACCGCGTCCTCGAACTCCTGGCGGGTCGAACGGAACTCGAGCTCGGGCTCGGGGACGTCGACGACGACCGCGGTCGAGGACCCACGGCCGGTCCCGGCCACGAGCTCGCCCTGCATGCGGTCGAGGCGCGCGACCGCGTCGACGTAGGCCTCGTCGACCCGCTCGTCGGTGTCGTCGAAGTTGATCGCGTTGGCGACGAGCCACACGCTGCCCTCGCGGTGGTCCACGACCGCGAGGTCGGTCGCGAGGCACAGCGTGACCTCGGGGACCCCCAGCTCGTCGGGGGCGTTCGCGGGCAGCGTGGGCTCCCAGTGGCGCACGACGTCCCAGCCGAGCGCACCGGCGAGCCCGCCCGTGAGCGGTGGCAGGCCGTCGATCGCGGGGGTGCGCAGCGCGTCGAGGGTCCGTTCGAGCACGTCGACCACGTCCCCGGACGTGGGCACGCCCGCGGGGACGTCGCCGGTCCACACGGCCTGGCCGTCGCGCGCGGTGAGCGTCGCCCGCGAGGCGACGCCCACGAACGAGTAGCGGGCCCAGGAGCCGTCGACCTCGGCGGACTCCAGGACGAACGTCCCCGGGCGGCCCTGCGCGAGGGTGCGGTACAGGCCCACGGGCGTGACGTCGTCGGCCAGGAGGCGGCGCACGACCGGGACCACGCGGCGCGATGACGCGAGCGCACGGAAGCCCTCGACCGCGGGCCAGGTCTCGCCCCACGGCAGGCCCGCGGCAGGCACCACGGGGACGGGCGAGCTGGTCACGGGGGACGGTCCGGTCACTGCGTCTTCTCCTCGGAGGTCTCGGTCTCGGGGCGGTTCCCGACGACGGCGCCCAGGTCTCCACCCGCCTCGAAGCAGGTGCGGGCACCGGTGTGGCAGGCCGCGCCCACCTGGTCGGCGCGGACGAGCAGGGCGTCGCCGTCGCAGTCGATCTCGACGGACTTGACCCACTGAGCGTGGCCCGACGTGTCGCCCTTGCGCCAGTACTCCTGCCGCGAGCGCGACCAGAAGGTCACGCGGCCCGACGTCAGCGTGCGGCGCAGCGCCTCGTCGTCCATCCAGCCGAGCATGAGCACCTCACCGGTGTCGTGCTGCTGGACGATCGCGGCGACGAGGCCGTCGGCGTCGCGCTTGAGGCGCGCGGCGAGGGTCGCGGGCAGCTCGGCGGCAACCGCGCTCGTGGTCCCGTCGGAGGTCTTGTCCACAGTGACGGGCTGGTCGGCGGAGGAGGCTGCGTTCTGGGGCACCCGAGAATCCTGCCAGATCCCCGGGGCCCCCTCGTCCGTGGTCCGCCCCTCGACCCGCGCACCGACCTCGCTCATCGCGTCTGCGCGACCCACGACGCGTGCATCGAGGCGTAGACGCCGCCCGCGACCGCCAGCTCGGCGTGCGGGCCGACCTCGACCACGTGCCCCGCGTCGACCACGACCACGAGGTCGGCGGCCTCGGCCGTGGAGAGCCGGTGCGCGATCGTGATGGTGCTGCGGCCCGCCGTGAGCGAGTCGAGGGCGCGCGCGATGCGCACCTCGGTCGCGGGGTCCACGGCCGAGGTCGCCTCGTCGAGCACCAGGAGGTCGGCCTCGGCGAGGTAGGCGCGCGTGATCGCGACGAGCTGCCGCTCCCCCGCGGACAGGGCCTCACCACGCTGCCCGACGGCGGAGCCCAGCCCGTGCGGCAGGTCCGCGACCCAGTCGGTCAGGCCGAGCTCGGCGACCGCGGCGTCGATGCGCCCGGCGTGCCGGGCGGCGGCCTGCGCGGCGGTCTCCCCCGTCCGCCGGTCTCCGTGCCCGGGCACGTCCCGGACGCCGTAGGCGATGTTCTCGGCGAGCGTCCCGTCGAACAGGAAGCCCTCCTGCGGGACGAGGACCACGCGCTCGCGCAGGCTCGCGGCCGACAGGTCGCGCAGGTCCACGCCGTCGAGCCGGACCGTTCCCGACGTCGGGTCCATGAGGCGCGTGACGAGCTTGGCGATCGTCGTCTTGCCCGAGCCCGTGGCACCCACGACCGCGACCGAGGTGCGGGCCGGGAAGTCGAGGTCCACGCCGTGGAGCACCTCGGGGCCGTCCGGGTAGGCGAAGCGGACGTCCTCGAGCGTCACGTGGGCCGGGCCGCGCGGCGAGCGCACGCCCGCCCCTCCCTTGTCGACGACCTGGATCGGGGTCTCGACGACCGCGAGGACGCGGCGCCAGCCCGCGACGGCGTTCTGCAGCTCGTTGAGGATCTCGGTCGCCATCTGCACCGGCCCCGTGAAGAGCTGGACGAGGAACAGGAAAGCGAGCAGCTTGCCGGCCGTGATCGACCCGTCGATGCCCAGCAGCGTGCCCACGACCACGACCGCCGCGAGGACCAGGTTCGCGACGAGCACCCCGCTCGAGAAGACCGTCGAGACGAGCTTCTGCGCCCGGACCATGCCCGTTCGGGTGCTCTCGACGGCGGCGTCGATGCGGCGCCCCGTGCGCTCCCCCACGCCGTACGCACGGATCGTCTCGGCGCCCACGACGGACTCCGAGATGGCGCCGAGCATCGCGCCGACCCGCTCGCGCAGCGCGGTGTACGCGGCGTTCACGTGCTTCTGCGCGGGGCGCAGGACGAGGAAGAGCGGCACGAAGCACGCCCACACGAGCAGCGTGAGCTGCCAGGAGTAGAACGCCATGAGGATCGTCGCGGCACCGATCTGCAGCACCGAGACGAGCAGCATGATGCCGCCCCACTGGACGAACAGGGAGATGGTGTCGACGTCGCTCGTGACACGCGAGACGAGCGCGCCACGGCGCTCGGTGCTCTGCGTGAGGACCGACAGGTCGTGCACGTGACGGAACGCGCGCACGCGCAGGTTCGCGAGCCCGGCCTCGGTCGAGCGGAAGAGGCGCACGTTGACGAGCGCCGAGCACAGGCCCGCGACCACCAGGACGAGGGCCGCGCCGCCCACGAGCAGCGTCACGCGGCTCGTGTCGGGGCCTCCCGGCGCCATGATGCCGCTGTCGACGGTCTGCTGGACCGCGATCGGGACGACGATGCGACCGAGGGCGGCCGCGACGGCCAGGAGCAGCGTGATCCACACGCCGTCCAGGATCTCCGGGGACATCTGGACGCCCTTGCGCAGCGTCGCGAAGACGCCCAGGGAGCTCGCCGAGGCGATCCGTGCACCGGTCGCGTCCTCGACGACGACCTCGGGCTTCGTGGCGCGGCCCCGCCGGCGACGCTCGCGGGGCGGGGTGGTGGTCGTGGTGCTCACTCGGTCACCGTCCCTTCCTCGGCATGACGCACGATCTCGTCCGTCTCCTCCTGCTCGCAGCGCTCGATCTCCTCGCGCTGCTCGTCGTCCCGGTCCTGCCCCTCGCGCCCGGCCGGCGGGTCGCCGTCGAGCTCGTCGGCCTCCGCGCGACGCTCGGCCTCGCGCTGGTACGCGGTGGCGAGCTCGCGGTAGCCGGGGTCGCGGGCGAGCAGCTCCTCGTGCGTCCCGACGTCGACCACCCGCCCGGACTCGACGTGGACCACCTGGTCCGCGAGCGCGACGCTCGACATGCGGTAGGCGACCATGACGACCGTGGGGTGCTCCGCCGTCGGGCGTGCGCCTGCGGCGGCCGTGGGCACCTCGCCGCGCAGCCCCGCCAGGATCTGCTGCTCCACGCGCGGGTCGACGGCGGACGTCGCGTCGTCGAGGACCAGCAGGCGCGGGGAGCGCACCAGGGCGCGCGCGATCGCGAGCCGCTGCCGCTGCCCGCCCGACAGGTTCGAGCCGCGCTCGCCCAGGGGCGAGTCGAGGCCGCCTGGCAGGCGGGACACGACGTCGTCGACCTTGGCCAGGCGCAGCGCGTCCCACACCTGCTCGTCGGTCGGGCCGACGCCCTCGTCCGCGAGCGTCACGTTGGAACGGACCGTGTCCTCGAAGATGAACGTGGACTGCCCGACGAGGGCGACCTGGCCCGTGAGGTCGGACGCGAGCGCGTCGCGCACGTCGACGCCGTCGATCAGGACGCGGCCCCGCGTGGGGTCCGACAGGCGCGCGAGCAGGGACACGAGCGTGGTCTTGCCCGCGCCCGTGGGGCCGACGACCGCGACCGTCCGCCCGGGGGCCAGGTCGAGCTCGACGTCGTCGAGCAGGGTCACGTCGCGACCGCCCGCACGGACGTCGATGCCGACGTCCTCGAAGCGCACGTGCGCGCCCCGCGACGTCGCGGGCAGCCGCTGCTCGCCCGCGACCGGGATGCCCGGGGCGTCGAGCACGCTCGCGATGCGCTCGTACCCCACGAGCGCACGCGGCAGCTCGCCCAGGACCCACCCGAACGCACGGACCGGGACCGCCATGATCGTCAGCAGGTACGCCGCCGTCACGATCTCGCCCGTGTCGACCGCGCCCGCCGAGACCCGGGCCGCCCCGACCCCGAGGACCAGGAGCGTGCCGAGGGAGGGCAGCAGCTCGATGACCGGGTCGAAGTACGCGCGGACGATCCCGACACGCACGTTGGCCGCACGCAGCTCGTCGGTGCGGGCGGCGAAGCGACGCTCCTCACGCGCCTCGGTGCCGAGCGACTTGACCAGGAGCGCGGCCTCGAAGCTCTCGTGCGCGACGTCGGAGACCTCGGCGCGCAGCTGCTGGGCGTGCGTGATCGCGGGCGACATGTACTTCTGGAAGACGACGTTGACCGCGACCGCGAGCGGGATGACGATCAGAGCGGCGCACGCGAGCCACACGTCGATGCGGAACAGCATGACCGCCGACACGCCGATCATCACGACGACGCCCAGCGCGAACGGCAGCGGGTTGAAGACACCTGTCGCGGCCTCGACGTCCGAGTTGGCGTTCGACAGGAGCTGGCCCGCCGGGTGGGACCGGTGCCACGACATGGGCAGGCGCAGGTACTGGTGCGTCACTGCCGTGCGGTGGCGGGCCTGGATGTTCGCGTAGCCGTAGCCCGCGAAGATGCGCCGGCCCGCGACGGTCAGCGCGAGCGTCACCGCGATGCCCACGAGCACGAGCCCCGCGAGCCACAGGTCGCCCCGGGCGTCGACGTCGCCGGCGAGCGCCGGGACGACGACCTCGTCCGTGACCCGGCCGACCGCGAGGCTGATGCCCACGGTCGTCGCGCCGAACAGCGCGGAGGCGCCGATCGCAAGGATGTAGACGCGCCACTCGGAACGCATGCCGCGCCCCATGAGCTGCAGCGAGCGTCGCGTGCGGGAACCGGTCAGCGCGTGGCGCCGCGTGCTCGCCGTGGGCGCGGGCGGCCTTGTCTGCACGGTGGGCCCTGCGGGTGCGTCGGGGTGCGGATGGGTGGGCTCCGACCGGCCGGGCGCCGCGCCGGTGCGCGCGTCCTCGGTCCGGGGCGTGGTGTTCGTGGGGGTGCTCCGTCGCGCGGACACGGACGATCCTCGTCTTTCGTGGGGGTTGGCACGATCTTCTCACACGGGACATGGCGAGCTCGTGCGAGCATGGCCGGATGCAGCCCACCGCCTGGCACACCCACGAGCGCGCCGCCCTCGTCCAAGCACTCACCCAGGCCGGCCCAGACGCCCCGACCCTCTGCGAGGGGTGGCGCACCCGGCACCTCGCGGCGCACGTGATCCTGCGCGAGCACCAGCCCTGGACGCAGGCTGGCGCCAACGGCGGCCCGTTGCACGGATGGTCCGAGCGCCACCTCCAGGAGCTCGCGGCGACCGCGCTCGAGCCCGGCGGCTACGCAGCGCTCCTGGCCCGCGTCGAGCAGCCGCCGGCCGCGTGGAGCCCGTGGTCCTGGGCCGGTGACCTCGTCAACCTCGCCGAGTACTTCGTGCACACCGAGGACGCGCGACGCGGCACGTGGGAGGCGGGGCCGGACGAGACGGGGACGGACGGCGGCGCCGGGGGCACGAACCCCTCGGACAGGCGCGCCCGCGCCCTGCCGCCCGGCCTGCGCGACGCGCTCTGGGCACAGCTCCGACGCGCCGCCCCGCTGTTCTTCCGACGGTCGCCCGTGGGGGTCGTGCTGGTGGTCCCGGGCGGTCAGCGCCTGGCGGCCAAGTCGCCGCCGCAGCGCCCGGCCGAGGACGGACGCCTCCCCGGGACCGTCGTCGTCACGGGCCAGGTGGGCGAGCTCGTGCTCCACGCGTTCGGTCGCGGGCGCCACGCCGGGGTCACGGTCCAGGGCGAGGCGGCCGACGTCGAGGCGCTCGACGCGGTGGTGCCCGGACCACGCTGAGGCGCGCTCCGTCGCCGGGCCGGGCCTGGCCTCGTGCGCGGGCCCGCCCGGCGGTCGTGGCGGGGCGGCCGTGGCGAGCGGTGCGCCGCTCGCCACGACGTCGTCAGCGGACCAGCAGGCCGGCCTCGCGCATGTGGTCCTTGACGTCGCCGATCGTCAGCGTCCGGAAGTGGAACACGCTCGCGGCCAGCACCGCGTCCGCACCGGCCTGCGCGGCCTGGGCGAAGTGCTCGGAGGTGCCCGCTCCCCCGCTCGCGATGAGCGGGACCGTCACCTCGGAGCGCACCGCGGCGAACATCTCCAGGTCGAACCCGCCCGTCGTGCCGTCGGCGTCCATCGAGTTCAGCAGGATCTCGCCCGCGCCCAGCTCCGCGGCGCGCACGGCCCACTCGACCGCGTCGATCCCGGTCCCCCGGCGCCCGCCGTGCGTCGTCACCTCGAAGCCCGACGGCGTCCGCACCTCTCCGCTCACGCGCCGCGCGTCGACCGAGAGCACCAGGACCTGGCTGCCGAACCGGTCGGCGATCTCCGCGACGAGCTCGGGGCGCGCGATCGCCGCCGTGTTGACCCCCACCTTGTCCGCCCCCGCGCGCAACAGCCTGTCGACGTCGTCGGTCGTGCGCACCCCGCCACCGACCGTGAGGGGCACGAAGACCTGCTCCGCCGTCCGGCGCACCACGTCGTACGTGGTCTCCCGGTTGCCCGACGAGGCCGAGACGTCGAGGAACGTGATCTCGTCGGCCCCCTCGGCGTCGTAGCGAGCGGCGAGCTCGACGGGGTCGCCGGCGTCGCGCAGGTTCTCGAAGTTGACGCCCTTGACGACGCGCCCGGCATCGACGTCCAGGCAGGGGATGACACGGACCGTGACCGACATGAGCTACTGACCTTCCGTCTGACCTTCTTGGCCCGGAGTCTCGTCGACCACCGGGAAGTGCGCGTCCAGGATGTCCACCACGTACACCAGCGTCTCGTCCGCGTACGGCCGCCCCGTACCCGCATAGGCCAGGGCGGGCGGGACGACGAGCAGCACCTGGCTGCCGACGCTCTGCTCCAGCAGGCCGCGCTCCCACCCCTCGATGATCTGCCCGATCCCGATCATGGTCGACGCCGGCTTGCCGCCCTCAGGCCAGTTCGAGTCCACGACCTCGCCCGACGACCACGCGACCCCCGTGAAGCGGACCGTGATGACCTGTCCGGCCTCGACCTGGACCCCGCCGCCACGGACGAGAGGCTGGACGACCAGGTCCCCCGGCGGGGCGGCGTCGGCGGGGATCGTCACCGTGGGCGCCCCGTCGTCGGCGAGCGCCACCGTGGGCAGCCCCTCGACCGGTGGGATCTCGTCCCCCGTCGCGCGCGTGGGCAGCACGTCGATGATCAGGACCAGCGGGACGTCGTTCGCCTCCTCGAGGTGCATCACGCGCGCCCCGACCCGCTGCCCGGACAGGAGGTCGACGATCTCCGAACCCGCCGCGTCGTCCGTGAGCGCGAGCGACGTGGGGGCGTCGGTGTAGGTGTTCTGCAGCACCGTCCCGTCGCGCCCGTCGAGCGCGTACATGTTGACGAGCACGTCCTGCCCCTCCACGAGCTCCGCACCCGTCCCGGGGACGAGGACCTCGCTGCGCTCGTCCGGGACGCTCAGGGGCTGCTGGAACTCGACGACAGGCGGGTCCCCGATCATTCCCGAGACCGTGACCTCGGTGTTCGCGGAGGCGTCCTTGCGCTCCGGCAGCTCCGAGCAGGCCGAGGAGGTCAGCACGAGCGCCAGGGCGACGACGACGGACGACCAGTGGTGCTGACGGCGCACGGAGCTCCTCGGGACGAGCGGGGACGGGGTGCCACCACCCTAACGGTGGCAGCACCCCGTCCTCGCAAGTGTCCGGTCTGCGAGCGAGGTCGCCGCAGGGCCCGGGGCCGACGTCACATGGACTCGATGAGCCGCTCGACCCTCTCGTCGACGTTCTGGAACGGGTCCTTGCACAGCACGGTCCGCTGGGCCTGGTCGTTCAGCTTCAGGTGCACCCAGTCGACCGTGTAGTCGCGCCTGGCCTCCTGCGCCTTGCGCACGAAGTCCCCGCGCAGCTTCGCCCGGGTCGTCTGCGGCGGGATCGCCGTCGACTCGAAGACCTCGAGGTCCGTGGTGATGCGCTCGACCATGCCGCGCGCCGCGAGCATGTTGTACAGCCCGTCGGTCCGCGAGATGTCGTGGTACGCCAGGTCCAGGCGGGCGATGCGCGGGTCGTCGAGCTCGAGCCCGTGCTTCTCCTGGTAGCGGCGCAGGATCTTGAGCTTGATGACCCAGTCGAGCTCACGGTCGACGAGCGACAGGTCGTCGGTCTCCAGGGCGCGCAGCCCGCGCTCCCACAGGTCCAGGACCTGCTTCACGACCGGTGTGGGGGTCTCGTTCGCGTCGACGAACTCCTTGACCCGCTGCAGGTACTCGCCCTGCAGGTCCACGGCCGTCACCGTGCGCCCGTTCGCCATCTGCACGGGGTGCTTGCCGGTCTTGTCGTGGCTGATCTCGCGGATGGCCCGGATCGGGTTCTCGAGGGCCATGTCCCGCATCGGGACCCCTGCCTCGATCATGCGCAGGATCAGGTCGGTCGCCCCGACCTTGAGCATCGTCGTGGTCTCGGCCATCGATGAGTCTCCGACGATCACGTGCAGGCGCCGGTAGGACTCGGCGTCGGCGTGCGGCTCGTCGCGCGTGTTGATGATGGGGCGCGAGCGCGTGGTCGCGCTCGAGACTGCCTCCCAGATGTGGTCGGCGCGCTGCGACAGGGCGTAGATCGCACCGCGCGGTGTCGCGAGGATCTTCCCGGCCCCCGTGAGCACCTGACGCGTGATCAGGAACGGCACCAGCACGTCCGAGAGCCGGGCGAAGTCGCCCTGGCGCCGCACGAGGTAGTTCTCGTGGCACCCGTAGGAGTTGCCGGCCGAGTCGGTGTTGTTCTTGAACAGGTGGATGCGTCCGGGCAGCCCCTCGTGCTCGAGCCGCTCCTGGGCGTCGGCCACGAGGCCCTCCAGGATGCGCTCGCCGCCGCGGTCGTAGGCGACGAGCTGGCGGACGTCGTCGCACTCGGCCGTCGCGTACTCGGGGTGCGAGCCGACGTCGAGGTAGAGGCGCGAGCCGTTGCGCAGGAAGACGTTCGACGACCGCCCCCAGGCCACGACCTTGCGGAACAGGTAGCGCGCGACCTCGTCGGCGGACAGCCCACGGCCGTCGTCCGAGGCGCAGGTCACGCCGTACTCGGTCTCGAGACCGAAGATCCTACGGTCCATCCGGCGCCTCCTCGGGCGTGTCCTCGAGCAGCCCGGCCAGCACCGCGCCGGTCAGGCGACGGAAGGCCCGCCGGGGCCGGGTGCGGTCGAGCACCGCGACCTCGAGCTGGCTGGCGGGGATCGCCTCGGCCCCCTCGAGCGCGTCCCGGGCGTCGTGGGCCCCCGCTCCGCCGAGCGTCGCGACCGCGAGGCGCAGCACCTCGGGGAGCGTCATGCCCGGGTGCCAGGCCTCACCCAGGTCCCGGCCGAGCTGGTCGGCCTGCCCGCCCATGACGACGAATCCGGTCTCGTCCGCGACCGAGCCGTCGTACGACAGGCGGTAGATCTGGTCCTGGGCCTGGCTCGGCCCGACCTCGGCCACGACCAGCTCGACCTCGAGCGGCTTGGACTCGGTCGTGAAGACGGTGCCGAGCGTCTGTGCGTACGCGTTCGCCAGCCCGCGCGCGTTCACGTCGGACCGGTCGTACGAGTAGCCGCGCAGGTCCGCGTACCGCACGCCCGCGACGCGCAGGTTCTCGAACTCGTTGTACTTGCCGACCGCGGCGAAGGCGATGCGGTCGTAGATCTCCGAGATCTTGTGCAGCGACCGGGACGGGTTGTGCGTCGCGAACGCGATGCCCCCGTCGTAGGCGAGCACGACGACCGAGCGGCCCCGGCCGATGCCCTTGCGCGCGAAGTCGGCCCGGTCCTTCATGAGTTGTTCGGGCGAGACGTAGAACGGCATGCTCATCGTGCGTCACCTCCTCCGTCCCGGTCGGTCGGGTCCGGCTGGTCGGGCGGGACCCCCGGCGGTTCCGGGGCGAGCCCCGCCGTCGGGCGCGCGATGCGCACGCGCGCCGCACGGTTGCCGTCGGCCTGCTCGGTCCGGTCCGCGACGATCCGCGCCGCGACCGCGGCAAGCTCGTCGTCGGGGACACGGCGGTACCCCTCCGCGGTCACGGAGACCACGACGGGCCAGATCTGACGGACCGCGTCCGGGCCTCCCGTGGCGGAGTCGTCGTCCGCCGCGTCGTACAGGGCCTCGACGGCGACGTGCACCGCGTCGGCCGTGCCGAGACCCGGGTGCCAGCGCTTCTTGAGCGACCCGCGCGCGAAGACCGAGCCCGACCCCACGCTGTGGTGGTCGCGCTCCTCGTAGCGTCCGCCCGTGACGTCGTACGAGAAGATGCGGCCCAGTCCCCTGTCCAGGTCGTAGCCCGCGAACAGCGGCACGACCGCCAGGCCCTGCATGGCCAGGCCGAGGTTCGCCCGGATCATGGTCGAGAGCCGGTTGGCCTTGCCGTCGAGCGACAGGAGCGCGCCCTCGATCTTCTCGTAGTGCTCGAGCTCGAGCTGGAAGAGGCGCACGAGCTCGACCGCGATGCCCGCGGTCCCCGCGATGCCCACCGCGGAGAACTCGTCGGCCGGGAAGACCTTCTCGATCTCACGGTTGGCGATCATCGACCCCATCGTGGCGCGGCGGTCGCCCGCCATGACGACCCCCGCCCCCGGGGACCCGGGCTCCCCGAAGGTCAGCGCGACGATCGTCGTGGCGTGCGGTGCGAGCTGCGCGCCGGCCCCGGCAGCGCCGTGGCCGCCTGCGGCGGCACCTGCCGCGGCCCGTGCCGACGGCAGGAGGTCGGGCGCGTGGCTCGCGAGGAACTCCACGAACGACGACGAGCCCGGCGTGGTGAAGGCGTGCGGCAGACGCCCGGAGAAGTCCATGGTCATCAGCTCCTGGCCGGTCCGGCTACTCGCCGCCCTTCTGGACGAACCCTCGGACGAACGACTCGGCGTTGGACTCGAGCACCTCGTCGATCTCCTCCAGGAGCGAGTCGACCTCGGCGTCCCGGTTCTGGGCCTGCGGTGCGACGGGCGCGGGGGTGGCCGCGTCGTCGTCGGGACGCCGGTCCTCGTGCGATGCGCTGGTGCGTTCCTGGGCCATCTTCGCCTCCTGGGTGTGCTGTGCTGTCCTGCTGGTCCGTGGGCGGCCCTGCGCGAGGTCCGCGTCTTCTTGAAGCCTAGGCTCTTGCGTGCCGATCGCGAGGTGCGACGAGCCGCGGACGCTCGGCGGGGTCCGTCATCGGCTGCCCGAGAGGCCCGCGAGGAGCGCTCCCGCGTCCTCGCTCGCGTCGAGGAGCGCGCCGATGTGGGCCCGGGTCCCGCGCAACGGGTCGAGCATGGGCACGCGCTGGAGCGACGGAGCACCCACGACGTCGAAGATCACCGAGTCCCAGCTCGCGGCCGAGACCTGGTCGCCGAACCGTGCCATGACCTCGCCCCGGAAGTACGCGCGCGTGTCCTCGGGCGCGTGGTGCACGGCCTGGGAGACCGCGCGCTCGTCGACGACGCGCTCGGCCGCGCCCGCGGCGAGCAGCCGGTGGTAGATGCTGCGCTCGGGGCGCACGTCCGACCACTGGAGGTCCATGGCGGCCAGGCGCGGGTGGTCCCAGTCGAGGTGGTCGCGCTGCCGCAGACGGTCCAGCAGCCGCAGCTTGGCAACCCACTCGACCTCCCTGGCGCACGAGGAGGGGTCCGTCGCGAGGCGTCCGAGGACCGAGTCCCAGCGGTCCAGGACCGCCCGGGTCTCGTCGTCGAGCGTGCCCAGGTGCTCGGCCGCGCGGCGCGCCACGTCGGCGTACACGCGCTGGACGTCGAGGGCCGTGAGCCGGCGCCCGTCGGCGAGCAGGAGCGGGGCGGTCAGGTCGAGGTCGCGGCTGACCCGCTGGACGTCGGTCACGGGGTCGTGCAGGCGCAGGGCCGCGAGCTCGGCGCGCAGCGAGGCCCCGGACGCCCCCTCGACCGACGCGAGCGCGTCGAGCTGCTCGATCACGAACAGCACGAGCGAGGTCGTGCCCAGCTTGAGGTAGGTCGCGACCTCGAACAGGTTCGCGTCCCCGATGATCAGGTGCAGGCGGCGCCAGCGCTGGCGGTCGGCGTGCGGCTCGTCGCGCGTGTTGACGATGGGTCGGCGCAGCGTCGTCTCGAGGCCGACCTCGGCCTCCATGTAGTCCGCGCGCTGCGAGAGCTGGAACCCCGGCTCCTGCCCCACGGCGCCGAGGCCCACACGGCCCGACCCCGTGAAGACCTGGCGCGTGACGAGGAACGGCGTGAGCAGCTCGACGACGGTCCCGAACGGGACGTCTCGCTCGACGAGGTAGTTCTCGTGCGTACCGTACGAGGCGCCCTTGCCGTCGACGTTGTTCTTGTAGAGCACGACCTCCGAGCCCGGCACGGCGCTCAGCTCGCGCGAGGCCGCGAGCATGATGCGCTCGCCCGCGACGTCCCAGCACACCGCGTCGGCCGGGTTCGTGACCTCGGGGGACGAGTACTCCGGGTGCGCGTGGTCGACGTACAGCCGCGCACCGTTCGTCAGGATGACGTTCGCGGCGCTCGGGTCGTCGTACTCCTCGTGCGTGGGGCGTGCGACCTCCTGGAGGGACGTCGCCACACCGTGACGCTGCGCCACGGGGCCCGACGGCGCAGGCCGGGTCGGGTCGTCCGTCAGCAGCGAGGGGTGGGCCGCCGCGCGCTGGAGGTGGAACCCCCGGGCGTCCTGCAACGGGTCCTCGTCGTCGTAGTCCCACCGGGCCTTGCCGCGCGTGCCGTCGGCACGGGCCGCGAGCGCCCGGTAGGTCGTCACGACCTGGCTCGACATGAGCATCGGGTTCGCGAGCGGCCGCCCGGGCTGCAGCACGCCGTACTCGGTCTCGATCCCCATCACGCGTCGCACGGTCACGAGCACCACCCTATGCCGGGGCCGCGACGGCGGGGCGGGCTGTCCACGAAGAGGACCGCGTCGTGACCGCCCCGGCCGACCCGCCCCGGACGCGAGCCGGGTCCGGCGGCGGGCTACGCCGTCGGGCCTGGCCGTGCTGCGTGGTGCCGCGCCGGCTCCCTACCCGCAGGGGTTCCTACAGGTACCTACAGGTACTGCCCCGTGTTGGTCACGGTGTCGATCGTGCGGGCCGTCGCGCCTGCGCCGTCGCCCTTCTTCTGGACGATCGTGCGGATGAAGACGATGCGCTCGCCCTTCTTGCCGGAGATGCGCGCCCAGTCGTCGGGGTTCGTCGTGTTCGGGAGGTCCTCGTTCTCCTTGAACTCGTCGACGCACGCGGCGAGCAGGTGCTCGACCCGGATGCCGCGCTGACCGGTCGCCAGGAGGTCCTTGATCGCGGACTTCTTGGCGCGGTCCACGACGTTCTGGATCATGGCGCCCGAGTTGAAGTCCTTGAAGAACAGGACCTCCTTGTCCCCGCTCGCGTACGTGACCTCGAGGAACTGGTTCTCGTCCCCCTCGGAGTACATGCGCTCGACCACGCTCGTGATCATGGCGTCGAGGGCCTCCTGGGGGTTGCCGCCGTGCTCGGCCAGGTCCTCCGGGTGGATCGGCAGGTCCGTGGTCAGGTACTTCGCGAAGATCTCCTTGGCGCCCTCGGCGTCGGGGCGCTCGATCTTGATCTTCACGTCGAGCCGCCCGGGCCGCAGGATCGCCGGGTCGATCATGTCCTCGCGGTTGGAGGCACCGATGACGATGACGTTGTCGAGGCGCTCGACGCCGTCGATCTCGCTCAGCAGCTGGGGCACGATCGTCGTCTCGACGTCGGACGACAGCCCCGTGCCGCGCGTGCGGAACAGCGACTCCATCTCGTCGAAGAACACCACGACCGGGGTGCCCTGCGAGGCCTTCTCCCGGGCGCGGGCGAAGATGAGCCGGATGTGGCGCTCGGTCTCCCCGACGTACTTGTTGAGGAGCTCGGGCCCCTTGACGTTGAGGAAGTAGCTCTTGGCGCCCTCGGGGTCCGAGACCACGGTCTCCCCCGCGAGCTCGCCCGCCGCGGCGCGCGCCTTGGCGACCGTGTGCGCGAGCGAGTTCGCGACGGCCTTGGCGATGAGCGTCTTGCCGCACCCGGGAGGCCCGTACAGCAGGACGCCCTTGGGCGGGCGCAGCCCGTGCTCGCGGAACAGGTCCGGGTGGCTGAACGGGAGCTCGACCGCGTCACGGATCTGCTCGATCTGCGGCCCCAGGCCACCGATGTCGGAGTAGTCGATGTCGGGGACCTCTTCGAGGACGAGCTCCTCGACCTCGGACTTGGGCACGATCTCGAACACGAAGCCGCTGCGCGTGTCGATCGTCAGGGAGTCCCCGACGCGCAGGGGCGAGTCGGCGAGCGAGCCCGCGAGCCGCACGACGCGCTCCTCGTCCGAGCGCCCGACGACCAGCGCACGGTCGGAGCCCAGGAGCTCCTTGACCGTCACGAGCTCGCCGACCTGCTCGTACCCGCCCGCGGCCACGACCGTCATGGCCTCGTTGAGCTTGACCTCCTGGCCCGGAGCCAGCCGCGACACGTCGAGGCTCGGGCTCGCCCCGACGTGCATCTTGCGGCCGGCCGCGGACACGTCCACCGTGCCGTCGGGGTGCGCACCGAGGAACAGCGCGTAGGTGCCCGGCGGCTTGGCGAGCTCGTCGATCTGCCGCTTGAGGTCGATGATCTGGTCCCGCGCGGCCCGCAGGGCCTCGGCGAGCCGCTCGTTCTTCGCGGACAGGATCGCCTGCTGGCGCTCCGCGTCACGGCTCGGGGTCTGTCCAGGTGTCAGTCCAGGTGTGTCGGTCATCCGGATTCTCCCTCTCGCAGGCACCGTCAGGAGGTCGTGCGGTCGACCCCGTCACCGGTGCGTCACCGACCCCCGGCAACCCGGTGATCGAGGCACGACCTTACGCACAAGTCTCCCGCAGGCGCTGCAGGAACACCTGGGCTGAGACGGCCGTTCCTCAATCGTTGTCGACGGCGCCCGAAACGTCCTGGCTGTCCTCGACCGGGACCGCAGGAGCCTCGAGGGCCTCGTCCGGACCCTCCACGGCGTCGACCGGCTCGAGCGGCTGGCCCGTGCGCGGGTCGAGCTGGGGGCCCTGGCCGACGTCGCGGCGCACGCGGCGCACACGCTTGTCGGAGACCGACCGCTCGCCCAGGTCCTCGGGCGTCCACTCCTCGGCGACCGGGTAGGACCCCTTCGCGGGGCGACGCTTGCGCAGGGGCGCGACCGTGCCGTCCGCGAGGCGGCGCGCCGTGAGCAGGAAGCCCGTGTGGCCGACCATGCGGTGCTGCGGGCGGACCGCGAGCCCCTCGAGGTGCCACCCGCGCACGAGGGACTCCCACGCGGAGGGCTCGGCGTACCGGCCGTCGGAGCGCAGGTCCTCGGCGAGGCGCGAGAGCTGGGTCGCGGTCGCGACGTAGCAGATGAGGACGCCGCCGGGCGCGAGCGCGTCGGCCACGGCGTCGAGGTTCTCCCACGGCGCGAGCATGTCGAGCACGACGCGGTCGATCGAGCCCTTCTCCGCGACCTGCGGCAGGACGTCGGACAGGTCGCCGACGGACAGCTCCCACGCGGGGTGCTCCCCGCCGAAGAACAGCTCGACGTTCCCGCGTGCGATCGCCGCGAAGTCCTCACGACGCTCGATCGAGTGGACCGTGCCCTGGTCGCCGACGGCGCGCAGCAGCGACATGGTCAGCGCGCCCGAGCCCACGCCGGCCTCGACGACGCGCGCACCGGGGTAGATGTCGGCCATCGCGACGATCTGGCCCGCGTCCTTGGGGTAGACCACGGCCGCGCCGCGCGGCATGGAGAGCACGTAGTCGGCGAGCAGGGGGCGCAGCGCGAGGTACTCGATGCCCGCGGTGTTGCGCACGACCGACCCCTCGGGCAGCCCCACGAGGTCCTCGTGGCTGAGGTAGCCGCGGTGCGTGTGGAACGTCGCCCCCGTGGCGAGCGTGATGGTGTGCAGGCGACCGCGGGGGTCCGTGAGCTGGACCTTGTCCCCCAGGCGCAGCGGTCCGCGCCGGACGTCGGCACCGGTCGGCGTGGGTGCCGGCGTGGCGGCGTCGTCGGCCGGGACGGGCAGGGCGGAGGCGTCGTGCGCGGGGTCGTGGGTCACGGGCGACCATCCTAGTCGGGCGGGACAGGTCTCCCGCCCGATCCTCGGCCGCGGCCCGGTCGGTTCAGCGCCCGCGGGTCCCCTTGAGCGCCGCGACGACGCGCGTGACGTCCAGGAGCCCGACGACGCGCCCGCCGTCGGTCACGACGACCACGGGCGCGTCGCGGGTCACCGCGGCCACGGCGTCGAGCATGGCCTGGCCCCGCAGGTGCACGTCGACCCACGCGGTGGGAGGCAGCCCGACGGCGACCGCCCCGACCGGGGTCAGCGGCGCCTGCGCCGGGGGCACCGCGGCGACGGCCGCGGGGTCCGCGAAGGCCACGGGGTGGCCGTCCGCCTCGACGAGCACGACGTGGCCGGCGCCGGCACGCTGGGCCGACACGACGGCGTCGGCCACCGTGCTGGTCACGGGCACCGCGACGGCTGGGTACGCGAGCGCCGCGACCGACAGGTCCGCGACGGCCGCGCGCGTGCGGCCGTTCTTGATCGCAGCCCCCGCCCCGGACCACAGGAAGGCGCCGATCAGCGCGGCCCACGCGACCGTGAACAAGGACACCTGGTACCCGTTGAGCGGCGGCCACGCGAGCGCCCAGAGAACGACCCCCACGGCCACGACGCGCCCGACCCAGCCCGCGACGATCGTGCCCGTGGTCCGCGAGCCGGTCGCGGCCCAGACCGCGGACTCGAGGATCTGGCCGCCGTCGAGGGGCAGTCCCGGCAGGAGGTTGAAGATGCCCACGAAAGCGTTCGAGAACGCCGCCGCGTACAGCAGGAGGGCGGGGATCGTCATGGTCGGCTGCACCTGGAAGACGAGCCAGCACACCGCCGCGAGGAGAAGGTTCGTGAGCGGGCCGACGACCGAGACGAGGATCCCGTCGAGCGGACGCCTCGACGCACCCGAGTACGCGGTGTGGCCGCCCCACAGGGTCACGGCGAGCTCCGTGACCTGGTGCCCCCGAGCCTTCGCGACCACGGCGTGCGCGACCTCGTGCAGGAACACCGAGACGAACAGCAGCAGCACGAACACGAACGAGACCAGGTAGACCTCGCTGCTGCCGAGGTGCGGCGCGAAGCTGCGGACCGTGGGGACGAACAGGAACGTCAGCACGGCCGCGGCCAGGAACCAGGACGGGGTCAGGATGACGGGGGCGCCCGACACCCGACCGATGGTCCAGCCCTTGGTGAGCTGCGGGTCTCGGGGGGCGCGACGTGCCGGTGCCGGGGTGGTCTCCACGTCGACACCCTATGTCGGGCACCTGGGCCGGACCTGGGCTGTGGAGCGTCGTGGGCGTGTGGGAGTCGACACGTAGGCTCGACGCATGACGTCCCTCGCCCCCGACCTCGCCGGCTCCGGCCCCACTCCTGGCGAGCCCACCGGGCCCGTCGTGCCGGCGAGGCCTGCCGACGCCGCGGAACCGCTCGAGTCCGTCGAGACCGCCGAGCTCCTGGGCCACGCGCCCCACGAGCGCCGGCGGCCCGCGCTGTCGCCGTCGCGCGCCAACGACTTCATGCAGTGCCCGCTGCTGTTCCGGTTCCGCGTGGTCGACAAGCTGCCCGAGCCCCCCAGCTCGGCCGCCGCGCGCGGCACCCTGGTCCACTCGGTGCTCGAGCGCCTGTACGACGCGCCGGTGGGCGAGCGCACCCTCGCGGCCGCGCAGGCCATGCTGCCCGGCGAGTGGGAACGGCTGCAGGAGGCCGAGCCGCGGTACGCGGAGCTGTTCGCCGGTGAGGCTGGTAGCACTGTGGCTTCTGCTGGTGCTGCCTGTTCAGGTGCCGGTCTCGACAGCCCGGCCGACGGCGGGGTGCAGGCCTGGCTCGACGGCGCAGGGAACCTCCTCGGCACGTACTTCACGCTCGAGGACCCCAACCGCCTCGAGCCCGCCGAGCGCGAGATGTTCGTCGAGACCCAGCTCGAGGACGGCCCGCTGCTGCGCGGCATCGTGGACCGGCTCGACGTCGCCCCGAACGGCGCGATGCGGGTCGTGGACTACAAGACGGGCAAGTCGCCCCGCCCGCAGTACCAGGGCTCGGCGCTGTTCCAGATGCGCTTCTACGGACTGGTGCTGTGGCGCGAGCGGGGCGAGATCCCCAAGATGCTCCAGCTCGTCTACCTGGGCGACGGCCAGGTGCTGCGCGCCGAGCCGCAGGAGGCGGACCTCCTCGCGGTCGAGGAGCAGGTGCGCGCCCTCTGGTCGACGATCACGCAGGCCGCGCGCACCGGGCAGTGGACCCCGCGCAGGACCCCGCTGTGCGGGTGGTGCGCGCACCAGGCCGTGTGCCCGCAGTTCGGCGGGACGCCCCCGGAGATCCCCGAGGGAGCGATCGAGCTGGCGCTCGGCATCGCACCGGAGGCCGTGGCGTCGTAGGACGCGTCGCCCGGGCCGGACATCCGGACCGTGGACGGCGGAGACCAGACGTGGTCGGATCCGGTCGCGGCGCGGCCCGACGCGGCTCGTGGCGGCGCGGCGCAGTCCGACGTGGGTCGACGCGGCGCTGCCCGGACGCGACATGTGACCCCGGGGGTCGTTTTCCGCGGAGTGCCAACAATTGTTGCCACTCCGCAGAAAACACACCCGGACCGGAGCGACGCACGACCGGACCGATGCCACACACCTCCAGACCCGTGCGGCACACACGCAGGCCGGTGCGGTACGCGCGCAGGCGCGGTGCTTCACACGTCCGGACCGGAGCTGCGACCGCCGGGATCGACGCCGACCTTGCGTCAGTCCTGGAACGTCCGTCAGTCCTGGAACAGGTCGACCACGTCGCCCGCGAGGATGCGCGCGAGCGTGTCGACGTCCACGAGGGCGAGCGACGGCGTCCGGCTCAGCCCGGGCAGGACCGGCACGGGCACGACCGCCTCGACGCCCAGCGTCGCGGCCCCCGCCGCGCGCGCGGACCCGATGCCCGTGGGCGAGTCCTCGATCGCGACGCAGCGCGTCACGTCGACGCCCAGGCGCTCTGCCGCCACGAGGTACGGCTCGG
Source organism: Oerskovia sp. NPDC057915 (assembly GCF_042887685.1). NCBI lineage: Bacteria > Bacillati > Actinomycetota > Actinomycetes > Micrococcales > Cellulomonadaceae > Oerskovia > Oerskovia sp. NPDC057915. The sequence continues at coordinate 46,138 of NZ_JBHVOS010000006.1, forward strand.
GGTGGGGCTTGCCGTGCGTGACCTCGTCCCCGCACACGAGCGTCGCGAACGACCCGGGCGGGGCCATCCCCACGACCGGCTCGGCGAGCGAGCGGTACGACATCGTCACGAGCGCGCACGGCACCCCGCGCTCGCGCAGCTCGGCGAGCAGCTCGCGCGCACCGGGCTGCCATGGCACCTCGACCTCGACCTGCGCGATCACGCGCGAGATGAGGAAGTCGATGATCTGCTCGGTCGGCAGGTCCACGCCCTCGGCCTGGAGGATCCGGGCCGACTCCGTGAGCGGGTTGCCGACCATCTGCATCGCCTGCTCGTGCGACCAGGTCCCGCCGTGCGCCTCGACGAGCTCGTGCTCGGCGGCGATCCAGTAGGGCTCGGTGTCGACGAGCGTGCCGTCCATGTCCCACAGGACGGCCTGCGGCAGGACGAGGGCCTCACGGGAGGCGTCGGCGGGGCGTGCGAGATCGGGTGCTTCCAGGGGGTTCAACGAGTACTCCATGCTTCGGGGAACGGTTCGTGGCCGTCCTGCCACCCTAGCTGGCACGAGCACACCCCCCATGGTGACCGTCAGCACCACCCGTCGCCGACGTCCGCCTGCGCATCGTCCAGGCTGCAGGTCTGCGGCTGCGCGGCGTCGGTCCAGAGCTCGCCCTCCGCGCTGAGGACCGCCACCTTGAAGTACCCCTCGTCGGGGATCCTGAGGACCTCCTCCTCGCCGTTCACGAGGACGTGCAGGTTCACCGCCCACTCCCACCCCTGCCCGACGCCCCCGTCGACGGCCTCTGCCTTGGCAGACAGGACGAGCTCTGCGGCCTCCCCGCTGGTCAGGTACAGCGACAGTCGATCGACGCTCGTCCCGGACTCCGGGTCCCAGATCTCGACGGTCGGGGTTGCCGCGGTGACGTCGAGCGTCAGGGCGCGTTGGTACGTCTCTCCCCCGCCGATGGCGAACCACTCCTCGTCCGGGCACAGGAGGATGCCGGTGTCGAACTCGCCCGGCAGCGACCTCACCACTGGGGTCGCCCCCGTGAGGACCACCGTGGTGTCTCTGCGCAGCGCTGTGAGGAAAGCGGTGACCGAGGAGATCACGAACGGTGCAGCGCCTGCGCTCCTCGCCCATTCGTGCCGGGCTGCGGAACCACATCCGGCCGGCCCGTCGGCCGAGGGCAGGGTCGTCGGCGTCACGGGCGGCTCGTTCGCGACCCACAGTGCCGCCCCCTGGTCGGCGACGACGGTCACGGCCAGCGCGGGCACCTGGCGCGGCCACCACGTCTGGGGCCAGGCCACCACCAGTCCGAGCACCGCGGCGACGAGCGCCAGCGCTGCGCCGATGCGTGACACCGGCTTGTCCCACCAGCGAGAGAGCCCCGTCGGCCTGGCGGCACGGTCACCCTCGCCCTCGGGGAGGGGTTTGCGCGCACGGCCCCGGCCGGCAACCCGTGGCCTGCCCACCCTGTCCGCCATCGTGGCGCCTTCTTCCCCGGATCGCCGATCGGACCGAGCAGGGATCGTCCTCGTGCTCGGCGCACGGCTCGCGCACCCGAACCTTCGCTCACTAGGGAAGGATGCACCGAGCAGCCTGATACACCGGGCCGTTCCCGAGCATCCGGCGCTGTCCGCGCCGTCGTCCGACCGGGGCCGGCGGGGGCGACGGGGGGGTGACGACCGCTCGTAGGAGGCCGGCGGGCTCGTCGGCGTTCCCGCCCCGCGCGATGACCAGCGGCGCAGCAGCCTAGGCTGGGACGATGAACGAGACGAGGGACCCGGCCGAGCCGGCCGAGCACCGCCAGACGGTCATGCTCGCCGCCTTCGAGGGATGGAACGACGCAGGCAGTGCCGCGACCGCCGCGCTCCTGCACCTGCACGACCTCTGGGACGCCCAGGACCTCGCGGAGCTGGACCCCGAGGAGTACCACGACTTCCAGGTCATCCGCCCGGTCGTCGGCACCGACGAGAACGGGCGCCGCGAGATCACGTGGCCCGCGACGACGATCGTGTCCGCGACCGTCCCGGGCAGCGGGCGCCGCGTCCTGCTGGTCCACGGCATCGAGCCGTCGATGCGTTGGCGCCGCTACTGCCGCGAGCTCCTGGACCTTGCCGAGCGCGAGGGCGTGACCACGGTCGTGACGTTGGGGGCGCTGCTCGCCGACGTCCCCCACACGCGCCCCATCCCCATGACCGCGACGTCCGAGAGCGCGGGTCTGCGCGCGGTCCTCGATGTCGAGCCCAACTCGTACGAGGGGCCGACGGGGATCGTGGGTGTCCTCCAGCACGCCGCCGCGGAGCGGGGCATGCAGTCCGTGTCGTTGTGGGCCGCGGTGCCGCACTACGTCGCGAACCCGCCGTCACCCAAGGCCACGATCGCGATCCTGTCCCGGGTCGAGGAGCTGCTGTCCGACCCGATCCCCCTGGGCGACCTCCCGGAGGAGGCCGAGGCGTGGCAGGCCGGCGTCGACGAGCTCGCGGCCGAGGACGAGGAGATCGCGGAGTACGTCCACCAGCTCGAGGAGGCCAAGGACACGGCCGAGCTGCCCGAGGCGAGCGGCGAGGCCATCGCGCGCGAGTTCGAGCGCTACCTCAAGCGCCGCGACGACGGCACGGGCGGCCCGCTGGCCTGAGCACCTGGGCGCCCGACCCGCACGCACGACCACGAGCGACGAACGGCCCGTGGCCCCCGCAGAGGGGCCACGGGCCGTCGTCACGTGCGCAGCGGTGAGGCGCCGGGGCTAGAGCCGCACGCCGAGCAGCGCGTTGACCGCGCGCGAGATCACGCCGGGCGCCCCCTCGGTGTCGGCCGAGGTGTCCCGACCGTCGGCGAGCGAGACGTCGGCCCACGCGTCGACCGCGGCGAGCGCGGTGGGGGCGTCGAGGTCGTCCGCGAGCGCCGCGCGGACGGCTGCGAGGGTCGCGTCGGCGTCGGGGCCGCCGTTGCCCGAGACCGCGGAGCGCCAGCGCTCGAGGCGCTCGACGGCGGCGGGGAGGTCGGCGTCTGTCCACTCCCACTCGGAGCGGTAGTGGTGCGCGAGCAGGGCCAGGCGGATGGCCATGGGGTCGACGCCCGTGGCGCGCAGGCGCGAGACGAACACGAGGTTCCCGCGCGACTTGCTCATCTTCTCGCCCTGGTAGGCGACGAGGCCCGCGTGGACGTGGTTGCGGGCACCGAACCCGTGGTCGAGCAGGCGGTCGTGCGAGGTCGACATCTCGTGGTGCGGGAAGAGGAGGTCCGCTCCCCCGCCCTGGATGTCGAACGGCAGGCCCAGGCCGTCGCGCGCGATGACGGCGCACTCGATGTGCCAGCCGGGGCGCCCGGTGCCGAGGCTCGCGCCGTCCCAGGTGGGTTCGCCCGTGCGCTCGCGCCGCCACAGCAGCGGGTCGAGCGGGTCCTTCTTGCCGTCGCGGTCGGGGTCTCCTCCGCGCTCGCCGAACAGGCGCAGCATGTCCTCGCGGCTGAACCGCGAGACGGCGCCGAAGCGCGCGTCGGCGCTGAGGTCGGCGTACACGTCGCCGAGCTCGGGGTTGTCACCGCCCGCTCCGGGCTCGACGGGCACGCGGTAGGCGAACCCGTCCTCGATGAGGGCCTCGACGGCCTGCACGACGTCGGGGATCGCCTCGACCGCGCCGCGGTACACGTCCGGGGGCACGACGCCGAGGGCGGTCATGTCCTCGGCGAGCAGGGCGGTCTGCTCGACGGCGAGGTCCCACCAGTCGACGCCGGTCGCGGTCGCGCGCTCGAGCAGCGGGTCGTCGACGTCGGTCACGTTGGACGCGTAGGTGACCTCGTGCCCGGCGTCGCGCCAGGCGCGGCCCAGGAGGTCGAACGCGACGTAGGTCGCGGCATGCCCGATGTGGGTCGCGTCGTACGGGGTGATCCCGCAGACGTACATGGTCGCGGTGTCCCCCTCCGCGGCGACGACGAGCTCACCGGTGGTGCTGTCGTGCACCCGGATCGGGAGTCCTCGGCCGGGCAGGGAAGGGATCTGAGGCATGGGCCAGCTGTGCACGCGACAACCTTAGCCGCGAACGGCCGCGGGGTACCCGACCGTCCTCGCTGCGGGACGCGCCTGCGTCGCTGCGAGGTGCCCGACGGCGGCGCGCACCCGTCCTGGGTGGCGTGCCTGCGGCGTCGGGCAAGAATGCAGGGGTGACCGAACCCACACGTCCCCCCGACCCCCGACCCGCCGAGCACGGCACCCCCGAGAAGCCGCGCACGGAGCCGACGCGCTACAAGGAGCTGTGGGTCGAGGGGGCCGACGGGCGCGTCCGACCCGTCGACGGGCGCACGGGGCCGACCGGCCCCGTGGACGAGGGCACCCCGGCGCAGGCCGACCAGGAGACCGGGGCCGACCAGGAGACCGGGGCGCGCTGGTACGAGGTCCGCACGCTCGACGACTTCGTGGAGGCTGCGGAGGCCCTCGGCGTGGGTCTGAGCACGCAGTGGGGGCGCGGGCACCTGCCTGTGCACGTGCGGCACGTCAAGCACCCCCTGGCGCACGTCGAGCACATCGGCATGGACTGGTTGCTCGTCGTGACCCCGACCGTGGCGTTCTCCGAGGAGGACCGGCAGGTCAGCACGGGCAGCTTCTGCATCCTCGTCGGCCCGGACGTCGTCGTGACGGTCGAGAAGGGCGCCGGGGGTGTCCACGACCGGATGCGCGAGCACCTGACGGGACCGTCGCACGGTCGCGGCAAGGGCGTGCAGCACCTCGCGGGCGAGGCCCTGTTCGCGCTCGTGGCGACCGCCTCCGACGTCGAGCTGGCCCTGGGCGACGCGGTAGCCGAGGTCGAGAAGATCGTGTTCGAGCCACGGCGGAACGCGGACCCCGTCCTGCCGATCTACGACCTCAAGCGCGAGATCACCGAGGCGCGGCGGGCGCTGCTGCCCATCACCGCCGAGCTGCCCGAGCTCGTGTCCGGCAGCGCGCGGTCGCGCATCACGTTCGACAAGCGGCTCATGGACCGCCTGGTCTCGACCGTCGAGCGCATCGACCGGCACCTCGACGCGCACGACGACCTGCTGTCCGACATGCTCTCGGTGCACCTGTCGCAGGTCTCGGTGCGCCAGAACGAGGACATGCGCACGATCAGCGCCTGGGCCGCGATCCTCGTGTTCCCCACGATCGTCGGCGGCATCTACGGCATGAACTTCGACGACATCCCCGAGCTGCACTGGTCGCTCGGCTACCCGATGGCTCTCGCGATCATGGTGGCCGGCTGCTTCGGGCTGTACGGGGCGTTCAAGAAGGTCGGCTGGATGTAGCGGCCCGCACGTGCGCGCTGGTCAGGCGAGCGGCTGCAGGACGCCGAACGTGAGCAGCAGGACCACGACCCCCGACAGCACGAGCCGGTAGATCACGAACGGCGTGTAGCTGAACGTCGAGACGATCTTCAGGAACGCGATGATCACGAGGTACCCGACGACGAACGCCACGAGCGTCGCGATCAGCGTGGCCCCGAACCCGGGCGAGCCGGGCACAGGGTCCGCCGCGACCGACTTCGCGAGCTGGTAGAACCCCGAGCCGAGGACGGCGGGGATCGCGAGCAGGAACGAGTAGCGGGCGGCCGCCTCGCGCGTGAAGCCCATGAGCAGGCCCGCGGTGATGGTTCCGCCGGACCGGGAGACGCCGGGCACCAGGGCGAGCGCCTGCGCGAGGCCGAACCCGACGGCCTGGCGCGGGGTCAGCTTGTCGAGCGCCCGCTTCTTGGCCCCGACGCGGTCTGCGAGCCCGAGGAGGAGGCCGAACGCGGCGAGCATGAACGCCGTGATGTACAGGTTGCGCAGCGAGGCCTCGATCGCGTCCTGGAACAGCAGCCCGAGGACCACGATCGGGATCGAGCCCAGAGCGATGAACCAGGCCATGGCGGCGTGGTGGTCGCCCTTGCCCATCCGGGCACGCCAGCCGGTGCCGTTCTCGCCGCGCACCGCACGCCACCAGGCGCGGCAGATCGTCGCGATGTCGCGCCGGAAGTACAGCAGGACCGCGGTCTCGGTGCCGATCTGGGTGATCGCCGTGAAGGCCGCCCCCGGGTCCGACGAGCCGATCAGCTCACCCACGATGCGCAGGTGCGCGCTCGAGGAGACGGGCAGGAACTCGGTCAGGCCCTGGACGAGGCCGAGAAGGACGGCTTCCCATGCATTCACGAAGGGCACGATACCGGCGCCACGAGCCCCGGCCCGACCGGACAGGCCGGATCGGGGAAGGCGTCACCGGAGCGTCGCCCGGCGGACGCCGCACGGACCCGCACCGGACACCCGCAGGACACCTGGGAGGCGCGATCCGCGGGTCACCGACCCTCGCATGCCCGCCCCGACCCCCGCCCGCGCGCCCCAGAGCGACGGACCTCACCCTCCTGACCGCGCCACGTCTCCGGGCATCGCGCCCTCTTCGCCGGTAACCTGCCGCGCATGGAACTTCGTCAGCTCGGCCGCACCGGCCTTCGCGTCTCGCCGCTGGGTCTCGGGACCATGGCGTGGGGTCGGGACACCGACGAGATCGACGCGGCGGAGCAGCTCCGGGACTTCGTCGACGCCGGCGGCAACCTGGTCGACACCGCCGCCTCGTACGGCGGCGGTGCGAGCGAGTCGATGATCGGCTCGCTCCTCGCCGCGGGCAAGGTCGACCGCAACGACGTGCTGCTGTGCACCAAGGCCGGGATCCGCACCACCGCGGACGGCAACACCGTCGACGCGTCCCGTGGTGCGCTCCTCGACTCGCTCGACGCCTCGCTCGCGCGCCTCGGGACCGACCACGTCGACCTCTTCCTCGTGCACACCCCGGACCCGCGGACGCCCTTCGACGAGACGCTCTCGGCCCTGCGCCTGGCCGTGACGACCGGGCGCGCCCGCTACGTGGGCCTGTCCAACCACCCCGGGTGGGCCGCCGCGCGGGCGGCCGCGACGCTCGACGCGCGCGGCGACGTCGGGCTCAGTGCGGTGGAGCTCGAGTACTCGCTGCTGCAGCGCGGGATCGAGCGCGACGTGGTGCCCGCCGCGACCGAGATGGGCTTCGGGGTCCTCGCGTGGTCGCCGCTGGGTCGGGGCGTGCTCACGGGCAAGTACCGCAGCTCGCTGCCCGCGGACTCGCGCGGGGCGTCGTCACACCTGGCCGGGTTCGTCCAGCCCTACCTGGACGGCCCGTCGTCGGGCATCGTCGAGGCCGTCGTGACGGCCGCGAACGGCCTGGGGCGCGCACCGCTCGACGTGGCGCTGGCGTGGCTCCTGGAGCGGCCCGGTGTCTCGAGCGCGATCGTCGGCGCCCGGACCCCGTCGCAGCTGCGGGCCTCGCTCGCGGCGAGCGACCTCGAGCTGCCCGACGCCGTCCACCAGGCGCTCGACGACGTCAGCGCCCTCTCGTTCGGCTACCCCGAGCGTTGGTAGCGCTCCCCGGACGGGAGGTCAGCGGCTGACGCCGTCGTGGAGGTCGACCTCGTCGAACTCCTCGTCGAGCCGGTCGTCGTCCGGGTCGCCGTCGCTCCCGTCGTCGAGCCGGTCGTCGTCGCTCTCGTCGTCGTCCTCGTCCGAGTCCTCGTCGTCCTCGTCGTCGTCCTCCGCGAGGTAGAACGGCGTGGCCTCGCCGTGGACCTGCGCGAGCGCCTCGTCGTACACCTCGTAGGCGTCCGCGAGCACGTAGTAGGCGTCGTCGACCGCGGGGTCGTCCTCGCCACGGCGAGCGGCGACGGCGTTGTAGTGGGCCTCCAGGGCCGCGATGAATCGATCGAGGGCGGCGCGCGGGTCAGCGGTCATACCCTGACGGTAGCCCTGCGAGAGGCACAATGGCACTCGGAATCCCGGGGCGGGAGAGTGAGGTTCGGCTCACGCTCCCCGACCCACGCACGACACGAGGACGGTGACAGATGGCGAGCACTCCTCCCCCGCAGCGGGCGGCCCGCGCCGAGGCCGGGAGCCAGTACGAGTACCGCGTGCTCACGATCGACAGGTCCGTGAGCCGCCACGACGCCGTCCGCCTCCTGACGGACGAGGCGGAGTACGGGCGGTGGGAGCTCGAACGCACCCGCCTGTACGTGGGCGGCGAGCGGCGCGTGTGGCTGCGCCGCAAGATCATGCGGGTGCGCTCGACGCTCTGAGGCGCCGAGCGCACCCGCCGACAGGTCAGCAGGTCCGCAGCAGGCGGTCCAGGACGCGCACGCCGAACTTCAGGGACTCGACGGGCACGCGCTCGTCGACGCCGTGGAACATCCCGGAGAAGTCGAGGTCCGCGGGGAGCTGGAGCGGGGCGAACCCGTAGCCCGTGATGCCGAGCCGCGCGAGAGACTTGTTGTCGGTGCCGCCCGAGAGCGTGTAGGGCAGGACCGTCGCGCCGGGGTCCTCGGCGTGCAGGGACGCGATCATGGCGTCGACCAGGTCGCCCTCGAAGGGGACCTCGAGCGAGATGTCGCGGTGGATGGGCTCGATGCGCACGTGCTCGCCCACGAGCCCCTCGATGACCGCGAAGCCCTCGTCCTCGTGGCCCGGCAGCAGGCGCACGTCGACCGCGGCCTCGGCCCGGCCGGGGATGACGTTGGCCTTGTAGCCCGCGTCGAGCTGGGTCGGGTTGGACGTGTGGCGCACGGTCGCCCCGACGAACCGGGAGGCAGGCCCGAGGGCCGCGACGAGCGCGTCGACGCTCGCCTCGTCGCGGGGGTCGTAGGGCAGGTCCGTGAGCTCGGCGACGCCGCGCAGGAGCGCGTCGACGGTCGGAGTGATCGTGTAGGGCCACTGGTAGGCGCCGATGCGCGCGACCGCGGCCGCGAGGTGCGTCACCGCGTTGTCGGGGTTGACCTGCGAGCCGTGCCCGGCGCGGCCGTCCGCGACGAGCTTGAGCCAGGCGATGCCCTTCTCGGCGGTCTGGAGCAGGTAGGCGCGCCTGCCGTCGATGTCCACGGAGAACCCGCCGACCTCGCTGATGGCCTCGGTCGCGCCCTCGAAGATCTCGGGGCGGTGGTCGACGGCCCAGCTCGCGCCGTACGTGCCGCCCGCCTCCTCGTCGGCGAAGAACGCGACGACGACGTCACGCGCGGGCCTGCGACCCTCGCGGACCATCTGTCGCACGACCGCGAGGATCATCGCGTCCATGTCCTTCATGTCGACGGCGCCGCGCCCCCACAGGAGCCCGTCCTTCTCCTCGCCCGCGAACGGGTCGACCGACCAGTCGGAGGCCTGCGCGGGCACCACGTCGAGGTGGCCGTGCAGGACGAGCGCGGGGCGCGTGGGGTCCTGCCCCGGCAGGCGCACGACGACGCTCGCGCGACCGGGCGCGGACTCGAACAGCTCGGGGCTCAGCCCGACCTCGTGGAGCGAGGCCATGACGTACTCCGCGGCCGCTCGCTCGCCGGGTCCCGTCCCGTCCCCGAAGTTCGAGGTGTCGATGCGCAGCAGGTCCTGGCAGATGCGCGCGACCTCCTGCTCGGCGGTCGGGTGGGTCTGCGGCGGGTTCGCGGGGTGGGCATGGCTCGTCATGGCCACACGGTACCCGTTGTCGCGGCACGCTCCGGGGCTTTGCCGGAGTGTCTCGCCCCGTGGGCACCGGTCCGGCCAGGTTGTGGTCAGACCTCAGCCGTGGTCGCCGGTCGCGGTGTGGCCCTGGGCCCCCTGGGCGGGGAGCCGCGGCCCGGTCCCGCCGCGCGGCGCGGCGCCGGTGTGCTCGCCCCCGTGCCCGACGTCGTCGCTCACCCCGGGCAGCAGGTCCCCCGGGGCGGGACGCCCCGCCGTACCCGCGGCCGCCGAGGGGTCCACGACCACGAACTGCCCCATCATCCCCTGGTCCTCGTGGCGGAGCAGGTGGCAGTGGAACATGTACGGGCTGTCGGCGTCGGGCGTCGTGCCGAACGTGACCAGGAGTCGCGTGACCTTGCCGGGGCGCACGTAGACGGTGTCCTGCCAGCCGCGCAGCTCGAGGGGTGGTGGTGCCCCCGAGACGTCGAGCACCTGGAACTGCGCGTCGTGGACGTGGAAGTTGTGCGGGGTGTCGTCGAGCCCCGTGACCTCCCAGACCCCGGTCGCCCCGGCGTCGACGACCTCGTCGATGCGGCGCAGGTCCATGTCCTGGCCGTTGATCGACGTCCCGGAGAGCTCGAAGCGGCGGGTCGCGGTCGCTGCCGACTCGTCCGCGGCGGGGAGGACCCCGAGGGTGGCCGGCACGGCGCCCGACGGCGCCAGCTCGGCCGCGGCCCGCAGCTCGAGGACGTCGAGCGTGTCGTCGCCACCGGAGAACCGCGCCGTGAACGGGTTCGCGCCGAGCTCCTGCGGGAAGCTGCGCAGCACGGTCCGCTCCCCCGGCGACATCTCGACCACGACCTCGGCGCGGTCGCCCGGGGAGAGCTGGAGGCGGTCGGTCGTGACCGGCTCGGCGAGGAGACCGCCGTCGGAACCGACCACCTGGAGGTCGCGGCCGTCGTCGAACCCGAAGGCGTAGACGCGCGCGTTGGAGCCGTTGAGGATCCGTAGCCGGACCCGTTCGGTCGTGACGTCGAGATAGGGGTTCGCGGTGCCGTTCACGAGGACCACCGAGCCCCGCACGCCCGTGCTCGACAGGAATGGGTCCGCGTCGTCGAGCCGGCCGTCGGGGTGGAACTTCTTGTCCTGGACGACGAGCGGGACGTCGTCGACACCGTACTCGTGCGGCAGCGCGTCCTGGACCGCGGCCTCGGGCGACCCGGCGGGCTCGTCGAGCAGGAAGAGGCCGGCCAGGCCGCGGTACACGTGGTCGGCCGTGCGCCCGTGCAGGTGCGGGTGGTACCAGAGCGTCGCCGCGGGCTGGTCGATCGTCCAGGTGGGTGACCACGTCCGACCCGGCTCGACCTGCTGGTGCGGGCCGCCGTCCATGACCGCGGGCAGCCTCATGCCGTGCCAGTGCAGCGTGCTGGTCTCGGTCATCGAGTTGGTCACGTCGACGCGTACCTGCTCACCGCGCGTGGCCCGCAGCGTCGGCCCGAGGAACGAGCCGTTGACACCGAGGGTCGGCGTGAGACCGCCCTGGCCGAGGTCCGTCTCGCCCTCCTGCATGTCGAGCGCGAAGACCCGGACGCCGCCCTCGACGGTCGAGGGTGCGAGGGGCGGGACCGCGAGGGGTCGCGAGAAGTCGACCTCGCCGGCCGTCGAGGTCGCCCCCTTCGAGAAGGCCACGGCGACGCCTCCGGCGATCCCGCCGACCGCCAGGGTCGCGAGCACCACGACCACGACGACCCAGCGACGCCGACGGCGGGGAGAGGGCCCGGCGGGACCGTCCCCCTCGGCGGGGGGCGCGGGGGCGACGGTGTCGCCGTCGGAGGTTGTGGTCATGTCGGTGCGCTGCTCCCAAGGTCACTGTCGTGCGGACGCGGGACGGAGGTCACCGTCGTGCGGACGCGGGACGGAGGTCACCGTCGTGCGGACGGCCCGTGCTCCCCGGACCACCGGGGAGGCCCGTCTCCAGGCTAGGGAGGGCTCGCCGTCGGGCACATCGGGGGTGTCCCCCACCCGCCCCTGAACCGACCCTGGCCCGGACGGCCGGGCGCCGAGGTGGACCTGGTTCCGCCTCGGCGCCCGAGCGCGCCCGAGAGCGCTCGGTAGTGCCCGCGAGTGCCCGGCCGGGCCGAACGGGTGCCGGTGGCCGGAACTACGCGTCGAGACCGCGACGCGTCAGGAGCGGCGTGATCTCCGGGTCGCGGCCACGCAGGTCCGCGAACGCGACCATGGGGTCGACCGAACCGCCGCGCGCGAGCAGCTTCTTGCGGAACGCGTCGCCGTTGGCCCGGTTGAGGCCGCCGTTCTCCTCGAACCAGGTCACGGTGTCGGCGTCGAGGACCTCGGACCAGATGTAGGAGTAGTAGCCGGCCGAGTAGCCGCCGCCGAACACGTGGTTGAAGTACGTCGTGCGGTAGCGCGGCGGCACGGGCGCGAACCCGACCCCGGCCGCGTCGAGGGCCGCGGCCTCGAACGGCAGGACCTCGTCGACGCTCGTGGGGACCTGCTCGGGGGCGAGCTGGTGCCAGGCCTGGTCGAGCAGCGCGGCCGCGAGGTACTCGGTCGTCCCGAAGCCCTCGTTGAACTGGCGCGAGGCGAGCATGGTCCGGGCCCACGCGGCGGGCATGGGCTCGCCCGTGACGTGGTGGACCGCGTAGGACGTGAGGATCGTCGGCTCCCAGGCCCACATCTCGTTGACCTGCGACGGGTACTCCACGAAGTCGCGCGGCACCTCGGTGCCCGACTGCGACGGGTAGCGCACGTCCGAGAACAGGCCGTGCAGCGCGTGGCCGAACTCGTGGAAGAGCGTGATGACCTCGTCCCACACGAGCAGCGTGGGCTCGCCCGCCGGGGGCTTGACGATGTTGAGGTTGTTCACGACGACGGGCGGCTGGTCGAGCAGGTGGTTCTGGTCGACCAGGTTGTTCATCCACGCGCCGCCCCGCTTGGACTCACGCGTGTAGAAGTCCGCGAGGAACAGCCCGAGGCCGTGGTCGGGCTCGCCGACCGGGCCGTCGAAGACCTCGAACACGCGGACGTCGGGGTGGTAGCCCACGAGGTCGGTGCGCTCGGCGAACGAGATGCCGTACAGCAGGTTCGCGGCCTTGAAGACACCGTCGGTCACGACGCGGTCGAGCTCGAGGTAGGGACGCAGCGCGGCGTCGTCGAGCGAGTAGCGCTCCTTGCGGACCTGCTCGGCGAGGTACGCCCAGTCGGACGCGCGCAGGTCGGCGCCCTCGCCGACCTCGCGGGCGAGCGCGACCTCGAGGTCGCCTGCCTCGCGGCGGGCGTTCGCGACGGCCGCCGGGGCCAGGCGCGAGAGCATCGCGTTGACGGCGTCGGTCGTCTTGGCCGTCGCGTCCTCGGCGATGTAGGCCGCGTGGTGGTCGTACCCGAGGAGCCGGGCGTGCTCGGCGCGCAGGCGCGCGAGGTCGATCACGATCTGGCGCGTGTCGTTGTCGTCGCCCGTCGCGCCGCGCGTCACGGACGCCTGCTGGACGCGCTCACGGGTCTCGCGGCGCGCGAGCGACGCGATGACGCCCTGCTGCGTGGGCAGCTGCATCTCGAGCAGGTACCTGCCCTCGTGCCCGCGCGTCGCGGCTGCCGCGGCGGCCGCCGCGATCGCGTCCTCGGGCAGGCCCTCGAGCTCGGCGGCGTCGTCGACCAGGACGCTCGCGGCGTTGGCGCCCGCGAGGAGCTTGCGCCCGAACGCGGCCTCGAGCGAGGTCAGCTTCCCGTTGAGCTCGCGCAGGCGGTCCTGGTCGGCGGCGTCGAGCTCGATGCCCGACCGGCGGAAGTCGACCAGCAGGGTGTGCAGGAGCCAGGCGGTGTCGGCCTCGAGCGTGAGCTCGCCGGCGTCGACGGCGTCCTGGAGCGCCCGGACGCGCGCGTACAGGCGGGCGTCCATGTAGATCGCGTCGTGGTGCGCCGAGAGCTCGGGGGCGACGACCTCCTCGATGTCCTCGAGGCCGGGCGTCGAGTCGGAGCTCGCGACGTTGTAGAAGACCGTGACCGCACGGGTCAGGAGCTGCCCCGCGGACTCGAGGGCATCGAGCGTGTTGGCGACCGTGGGCGCCTCGGGGTCGGTGACGATCTGCTCGACCTCCGCACGCTCGGCCTCCATGCCGGCGCGGAGGGCGGGGAGGTAGTGCTCCTCGCGGATCGTCGTGAAGTCGGGGAGCTGGTACGGGAGGGTGGACGCCGCGGCGAACGGGTTGGCCGGGTCGAGGGTGCTCGTCATGCGTCCTATCTTCACCCGCCGGGCGCCCGGCTCACGACATCATTCCCCCGCGGGTCAGCGTGCCCGCACCTGCCCCGCGTGGTCCCCCGCCTCGGCGGACGGCCACGGCTCGACCGGTTCGCGCGGGTCGTCGGCGAGCAGCGTCCCGATCCACGCGTCCCGACGCGCACCCCGCTGGACGCCGTGGCCCCGCACCGTGCCCTCGACGCGAAACCCGAGGCGCCATGCGACGCGACGCGAGGCCCAGTTGCCGGTGAACGCGGTCCACACGATGCGGGACAGCCCCAGCCCCTCGGGGTCGAACGCCCAGTCGACCACGAGCCGCGCCGCCTCCGACATGAGCCCCTCGCCGCGTGCCTCGGGCGCGAGCCAGTACCCGATCTCGGCCGACCTCTCGCGCGTCGGCGAGGAGTCGAGCGTGATCCCGACCATGCCGAGCACGGGCCCGTCGGGAGCGTCGGGGCGGCGGATCGCCCACGTGCTCCCGCGGCCCGTGCGCCACGCCTCGGGCACGATCTCCTCGATGAAGGACGCCGCGTCCGTGCGCGCGTACGGGCTGGGCACGGTGGTCCACGCGGCGATCTCCGCTCCCTGGCAGAGCTCGGTGATGCGGTCCACATCCGCAGCGGTGGGCATCGCGAGGTGGACGCGTTCGTTGGCGAGGACGAAAGGTTCCATCCGGACAGCATGCCACCGCACCGCCAGGGCCGACAGGGCATTTCGGGAGGCGGCCCCGCAGCCGGGCAGGATGGGCCGCGCACCCCGCAGCAGGTTCAGCGGCGCACGTCACGCCAGCTCGGCGCGCTACTTCCCCAGCACGTCCTCGACCCGCGACCACGCCAGCCCGAGCGCGACACCGACCTGCTCGTTGACGAGCGTCCCGGCCACGGTCGTCAGGCCGTTGCGGAGCAACGGCACGCTGCGCAGCGCGTCCGTCCCGCCGTCCGCGAGCAGCGCGAGGTACGGGAGGGTCGCGCTCGTGAGGGCGTGCGTGCTGGTCACGGGGACCGCGCCGGGCATGTTCGCGACGCAGTAGAACGTGGCGCCGTGCACCCGGAAGGTGGGGTCGTCGTGCGTGGTGGGGCGGGTGTCCTCGAAGCAGCCGCCCTGGTCGACGGCGATGTCGACGAGCACCGAGCCGGGCTTCATGCGGGACACGAGGTCGTTCGTGACCAGACGCGGCGCCCTGGCCCCCGCGACGAGGACGGCGCCGATCACGAGGTCGGCGGCGAGCACCTCCTGCTCGATCGCGTACGCGCTCGACGCGACGGTCCGCACGTGGCCCGCGAACTCCTGGTCGAGCGCGCGCAGCACGGGCAGCGACAGGTCGAGGACCGTGACCTCGGCGCGCATCCCGACCGCGATCTCGGCAGCGTGCCGCCCGGCGGTCCCGCCGCCGAGGATCACGACGCGTCCGGGCCTGCTGCCGGGGACGCCGCCGAGCAGCACGCCCGCGCCGCCCGCAGGACGCATGAGGTGGTACGCCCCGACCTGCGTCGCCATGCGCCCGGCCACCTCGCTCATGGGGGCCAGCAGGGGCAGGGAGCCGTCGGGGGCCTGGGCGGTCTCGTAGGCCACGGCCGTGGTCCCGGCGTCGAGCAGCGCGGCCGTGCCGAGGGGGTCGGCGGCCAGGTGGAGGTAGGCGAAGAGCAGCAGGTCGTCGCGCAGCAGCCCGTACTCGCTCGGCACGGGCTCCTTGACCTTGCACACGAGCTCGGCCCGCCCCCAGACCTCCTCGGCCGTCCCCAGGACGTGCGCGCCGGCGACGACGAAGTCCTCGTCGGAGATGGCCGATCCGGTCCCCGCACCGGCCTGCACGAGGACCTCGTGGCCCGCCGCGACCAGGTGGTGCGCGCCCGCGGGGGTCAGCGCGACGCGGAACTCGTTGTTCTTGACCTCGGCAGGTATCCCGATCCTCATGCCGTCAGCGTGTCGCGTGCACGCCGTTCGCGCGCGCCGAGGGTGCACGAGGTTCGCCCCCACCCCACCCGACCCGACGCGAAGGCGCCCTCCCACGGGACGGTGCGCTCCGCCGTCGGGCCGGTCCTTGGTGCCGAGAACGGGGTGGAGGTCGCCTCCAGGGCGGGGACGACCTGAACCCCGTTCTCGGCGGCCCGCAGGGGCCGGTCAGTCGCCCTTGACGTTGACGATCTGACGCAGGGTGTGGCGGACCTCGACGAGGTCCGCCGCGTCCTCCATGACCCGGTCGATCGGCTTGTACGCCGCCGGGATCTCGTCGATGAACGCGTCGGTGTCGCGGTACTCGATCCCGGACATGGCCTCACGGAGCTGGTCGTGCGTGAACGTCTTGCGCGCCTTGCTCCGCGAGTACTCGCGCCCCGCACCGTGCGGCGCGGAGTCGAGCGCGAGCGGGTGCCCCTTGCCCACGACGACGTACGACGCCGTGCCCATGGACCCCGGGATGAGCCCCGGGTCACCCTCGCGGGCACGGATCGCACCCTTGCGCGAGACCCACACGTCCTTGTGGAAGTGGTGCTCCTGCTCGGTGAAGTTGTGGTGGCAGTTGATGCGCTCGGCCTCCTCGACCGGGGCGAGCCCCGACCAGGCGTCGAACGCGGCCACGACGCGGTCCATCATCTCCTCGCGGTTGAGCAGCGCGAAGTGCTGGGCCCACCGCAGCTCGCGGATGTACGCCCAGAACTCGTCCGTGCCCTCGACGAGGTACGCGAGGTCCTTGTCCGGCAGGTCGATCCAGTACCGGGTCATGAGCTCGCGCGCGACCGCGATGTGGTGCTGCGCGATCTTGTTGCCCACGCCGCGAGACCCCGAGTGCAGGAAGAACCAGACCCGGTCGTCCTCGTCGAGGCTGACCTCGATGAAGTGGTTCCCGGACCCCAGCGACCCGAGCTGCAGACGCCAGTTCCCCGCGTACCGCGCCGGATCGAACCCGGCCTTGTCCGCGAGCGCCTCGAGCTCGGCGACACGGGTCGTCGCCGAGTCGGTCAGCTGCTGGTTGTAGGAGCCGGCGCTCGTGGGCACGGCCTTCTCGATCGCGAGCCGCAGGTCGCGCAGCGCGGACCCCGCGACGTCGGCCGCCGAGTACTGGGTGCGGACCGCGACCATGCCGCAGCCGATGTCCACACCGACCGCGGCGGGGATGATCGAGCGCAGCGTCGGGATCACGGAGCCGACGGTCGCGCCGAGGCCCAGGTGGGCGTCGGGCATGAGGGCCAGGTGCGGGTGGACGAACGGCATGGCCGACGTGCGCTCGGCCTGCTCACGGGCGCCGTCGTCGAGGATCGAGGCCCAGCTCCAGAGGGTCTTGGTCAGTCGGGTCGCCGTGGTCTTCGACGCCCGGGTGTTCGTGGTCATGGCGAGAACTGTGGCAGGTCGCGGGGTGCGGCGGCGAGCGATTTGCGCCGCTCGTCCGGGGCGGTCGCGCGGCTGCGCCGGGCAGTCGGGGGGTGCGCGGCCGTGCCGGGAGGCCGGGCAGTCGGGAGGCCGGGTGTCAGCAGGTCGACGGGCGCCGACCCGCCTCGACCTCGGCCAGCCAGAGGAACAGCTCGGGAAGGGACGCGTCGGCCGCGAGGGCGTGCGTGATGTCGGGGTAGGTGTGGAGCACGACGTCCGCCCCCTGCGCGCAGAGCAACCGCACGTAGCCCTCGGTGGCTGCCGGGACCACGAGCCGGTCGGCGAGCCCCTGCCCGACGAACACGGGCACGTCGATCGGCCGGCCACCCGCGCTGTTCTCGCGCAGGAGCGTCTGCCACGGCTCGGTCGTGGCCGGGTCGGCCGTGACGTAGCGGCCCACGAGCGGGTCGGCGATGGCGTGGATCGCGCGGGTCTCGGTCAGCAGGCACAGCGCAGCCATCCGCGGCGTCGCCGCCGCGCCGGCGGGCGTCAGGATCGCGTCGATCTCGGCCTTCGGGTAGCGGTCCGCGTACGCGGCCTCGTAGGCGGGGATCGCGAACGACGCGATCGTCGTGCCGGACAGGTTGACGATGTCGTCCGTCATGAGTGCGCTGAGGTTCGCTGCGGGTGCAGCCACCGCGACTCCCCCGAGATCAAGCTCGGGCGCGTAGGAGGCCGCCCGCTCGGCCGCGAAGAGGGCCGCCTGCCCGCCCTGCGAGTGGCCCCAGAGCAGCAGCCGGGCGCTCGCCCCGCTGCCCGGCAGCGACCGCGCGGCCCGTGCGGCGTCGAGCACGGCGTTCGCCTCGGGGACGCCGAGCAGGTACGACGACTCGCCGGCGACGCCGAGCCCCGGGTAGTCGGTCGCGGCGATCGCGAAGCCCGCCGCGAGCAGCTCGTGCAGCCCCTCGATCAGCTCGAAGGGGTCGAGCGCGAGCGACGGCGCGCACCTCGGCGCCGCGCCCGTGGTGGGGTGCGCCCACGACACGACGGTGCGGCCGCCCTCGGGAGCGGGCCGGTCGGGCACCACCACCACGCCCGACACCGCGACGTCCTCGCCCGCGAGGTCTCGCGAGTGGTAGAGGACGCGCCACGCGGTCGTCCCCTCAGGAGCGCTCGTGATCGGCTCGCTCCGGATGACCGTGCCCGGCGCCGCCTCGGTGAGCGGCGCGGGCGGCACGTAGAACGGCGCGTCCGTGGCCTGCTCGGCGCGGCCCTCGACGACCCGCCGGACCGCGTCCGCAGCGAGCAGCGCGAGCACGATCGCCACGGCCGCGAGCAGCACCAGGGCCGGGCGCCGCAGACGCGTTCGCATGGCACCTTTCTACCGCACGGCACGCGGCGCCACGCGCGGTGGCCCCGCCCCGGCCGACGACCGCCGTCGGGAGCCACCCGCCCGGGTGCGGCGGCGCCGTCGGGCCGTCGTCCTGCCCGACGGCGCAGCGCACCTCAGGCGTCGGCCGTCGCCTCCGCCTCGCTCCCCTTGCCGGACGAGCCGCCGTTCGAGGACCGTTCCTTGCCGGACAGGGCGATCTCCTTGGCCGTGGGGATCTCCTTCTCCATGGGCGGGTCCTTGCGACGGAGCCTGCTGAACACCGCCCACGCGACCGCGACGAGCGGCACGGACACGACCGCGCCGAGGATCCCCGCGATGAACGTCCCGGACGTCACCGCGAGCGCGACCACGACCGGGTGCAACGAGACCTGCTTGCCCATGACCAGGGGCTGCAGGATGTGCCCCTCGAACTGACCGATGAGGGCGATGAAGATGCCGACGAGCGCCGCGTTGACGATGCCGTTCGCCGCCAGCGCCACGACCATCGCGATGACCATGGCCGCCGGGGCACCGATGAGCGGGATGAATGCGCCGATGAACACGAGGACCGCGAGGGGCGCCGCGAGCGGCACGCCGAGGACCACCAGGACGATCGCCGCGAGGATCCCGTCCGCGAGGGCGATGATGACCGTGCCACGGGCGTAGCCGGAGAACGTGTACCACCCTGCTCCCCCGGCCAGCGTCCAGGTCTCGCGCGAGCGGGACGGGAGCTGGTTGAGGAACCACGTCCACATGTCCTTGCCACGGGCCAGGAAGAAGACCGTGCAGAAGATGGCGAGGGCGAGGACCGCGAACGCCTCGAAGACCGAGCCCGCGCTCGCAGCGGCCTGGCTCGCGATGTCGCCCCCGTGCTCGGTGATCCACTTGCGGCCGTTCTCGATCCAGGTGTCGACGTCGTCGGACGTGATCGTGACGGGGAGCGGGCCGTGCTCCAGGAAGTCGAAGATCTTCTCGATGCCGGTGTTGAACTGCCCCGCGAGCTTGTCCCACTGGCCCGCGACCGACGTGACGACGTAGGTCAGCAGGCCGCCGAGCACCAGGAAGGCCGAGAGGAGCGCGAGCCCCGTCGCGAGCCCTCGCGGCATGATCTTGGCGTACCAGTCCGTCACGGGATTGAGGACCGAGGTGATGACCAGGGCCAGGAAGACCGCGATGAAGACGATCTGCACCTGAGCGGTCGCGAAGAAGATCAGGCCGACCGCCGCGACCAGCAGCAGGATCCGCCAGGACCAGCCCGCGCTCGTGCGCAGCCAGGCCGGCACCGAGTCGTCGACCCCCACGACCGAGGGATTGCGGCGGGCGCCCGCGACCTTCTTGGCCGCGGGACTCAGCCCGGCCAGGTGCTTGACGGACGCCGCCGGGCGGTCGGCCCCGCTCCCCGGGCTCGACGCCGTGACGTCGTCGGGTCCTGCGTCCTTGTCCTCAGCCACGAGCACCTCATCCGCTGTCGGTACGACGATGAAACCACCCCTGACCTGCACCGACCGGTGCGACGGGTCCAGGGACGCTCCCCAGTCTGCCCCACGGGCCGGATGCACGCTCGGTGCCCGAAACGTGTTATGTTTTTCCCCGCAAGGCCCCTGGCGGGAACGCCGGGACCTGACACCTGTCCGGGTGGCGGAATGGCAGACGCGCTAGCTTGAGGTGCTAGTGCCCTTTATCGGGCGTGGGGGTTCAAGTCCCCCTCCGGACACTCGTTGAGACAGCGAACGGCGAAGCGGACCAGGGAGACCAGGTCCGCTTCGTCGTTTCTGCATGTCTCGGCGTTCCCACCGTGGAGACCCTCGTGCGCTCAGGCGCGGTACACCCAGTGCCACGGCTCGCGCGGCGTGTCCTCGACGAAGCCGAAGCGCTCGCCGTTGGTCCGCATCCAGGCCTGCGCCTTGGCGTCCAGGTCCAGGTCGACCGCGAGGCCCCACCCGTGGGCGCTGGTCCCCGGCTCGGCCGCAAGACCGCCCTGCGTGTACAGGCCCTTGCGCTGGGCGACGTCGACCTGCGCCTCGTAGGACCGGTACGAGTCCGTGATGCCGATCTGGACACCGTCGCGAGCCGCGGCCGACATGAGGGACTCGAGCGCCTGCCCTGCCGGCGCCCAGAGACGATGGCCGGTCGTCCCGACCTCCTGCAGTGCGGTCCGCGGGACCTTGCCGTTGCCGTAGACCGCGAGCTCGCTGGGGACACCGTCGACCGTGCGCGCAGGGCTGACGGCGGTCGACTCGTCGACCACGGTGCTGAGGACCTGGTCGAAACGCACACCCGAGTCGGCGACGACCGGCGTCCGAGCGGCCTCCGCGGTGCGGAACGACGCTTCGATGTCGGCCACCCGCTGCGCGATCGACGTGATGGCGTCCATGTGGGCCCTTCCCTTCCTCCGTGCGACGGCATGATGCCCGGGGCCTCCCGGCGGGCCGCTCGCTGGAGTCCTATGCACGGTCCGAGGAGGTCTGCGGGCTCGGGCCACCGTCGGTGGCTGCTGGCGTCACCCTCGGCGCACTGGTGCGTCACCCTCGGCGCACTGGTGCGTCACCCTCGGCGGGGGTGCGCGTCACCCTCGGTGGCTGCGGGCGGCTCGCCTCTCGAGCCGCAGCTCGCGACGGCTTCTCGCGTACGCCGCCGCGTCCCGGCTCGAGAGCGTGAGCAGCATCAGGATGTCGAGCGCCACGGTGAGCAGGGTCGTGCGGATCGTGATCTGGTTCCCGGACACGGCCCACCCGACGAACGACGACGTCGTGCTGAACGCGGCGAGCACCATGACCAGGTCACGCGCCCAGTTACGACCCTTGAAGACGCGCCAGGCCAGGAAGAGCTGGAACAGGGCGACGAGCGAGAGCAGCACCACGACCAGGGCGAGCAGCGGCCCCGACGCCTGGTCGATGTCGGCCTGGGTCACGTCGCCCCCCAGGAAGAGCGAGCGCAGCGTCTGGTCCCAGTGCAGCGCGAGGTTCGCGAGCCAGATCAGGTCGGCCACGACCCCCAGCACGACGAGCAGCGCACCGACCGTGGTCGCCGCGGGACGCCGCGCCGGGCGCTGCCCGGTGCCACCCTCCGGTCCGGCCGCGGTCGTCGCAGGGACCGCGACGCCCCGGACGTCCGCGACCGGGAGGTCGCCGTCGGTCCGGATCGCGTCGCCGCCGCCGTTGCGCGCGTGGTACCCGGTCGAGAAGTCCTCGATGACCTCGACCTCGACCCCCACGTCGGCCCCGAGGAGGGTGGACACGACGTGGTCGCGCTCCTGGTCGGTGTCGGCCTCGATCTTGTGCGTGACCTGGAGCGTGAACAGGGAGAAGCCCACCGAGCGGTCGTACGTGCCCGCCGCGAGCCAGTCGACGCGCCGTCCGCCCGGCAGCGGCCAGCCCGGCGGGCAGCGCCAGAACCGGATGTGGTGACGGCGCGAGGGGTTGCCCTCGACCTCCTGCTGGTACGCGAAGTCCTGCTGGCGCCCGAACAGGAACAGCGGGCTCACGGGCGCCTGGTCGTAGCTGCGACGGCTGAGCGTCGCCGCGACGATGCGTCCGCTCGAGGCGAGCGTGACGTCGTCGGCAAGGGTCCACCCGGCGGCCTGCATCGCCGCCCGGACCTGCCCCTCCTCGCCCAGCAGCGCAAGGTTGACCGGGTCGCCCAGCAGCCCGTTGGCGGTGCGCGTGCGGCCGATGAAGTACTCGGGCACGTAGAGCGTCGTGAGGATGCGGTGCAGGCGCGGCAGCGCGAGGTAGGCGATGACGAGCCACACCGCGACGACGTACAGGATCGCGAACCAGCCGAGGTGGATCGACTCGCTCAGCACGAGCCAGGCGAGCCACACCGCCGCGAGGCCCGCGAAGACGAAGAAGAACCCGTCGCCCAGCTCGACGAGCCGGCGGCGCAGACCAGGTCTGCCAGGCGGACCGGCCGGCACGTCAGCGGCGTCGGCGGCGACCTCGAGGGGACGGCCGGTGGGCACGTCGACGCGCGCAGCGGTGCTGCGGGCGGCGTCGGGCGCGCTCTCGCGGGTCACGCTCCCACCCTAGGTCGCGCAGATCCGGGCCGCCCGAGGGGCGCCCCGGTTCGCCGCTCGGGCGGAGCGCGCCCGGGCACCAGGTCTCAGACCGAGCAGTCGCAGACCGGGTTGAACTGGACGACCTCGTCGCCGAGCTCGGGGTGGGCCCATGCCTGGGCCTCGGCGAGCGAGGCGAAGCGGCGTCCGGCGAGGCGGCCGTTGGCGAACAGGACGCCCGCCTCGATCTGGTCGCGCACGTCGTCGGGGTCGGTGCTCGTCGTGCCCGTCGTGCTCGTCGCGTCCGGCGTACCGGTGCGCGTCCCTGCCGTCGTCGTGCTCATGGGTCCTGCCTCCCGTCGGTGGTGGTCCTTCTCCCAGTATCGCGCCCTTCGCGCGGGGGTCGGTAGGCCGTGTGCGTCCAGAGGTGGAACAGCGCGTAGGCCCGCACGGGCGCCCAGGCCCGCGCCGTGGCGGACGCCGCGCGCGCGTCGATCCCGCCGAGGGCCTTGCGCAGCACGAGGTCCCCGGGCACGAACCCGTCGCGGTCCCCCAGCACCTTGACCGACAGGTAGTCCACGGTCCAGGGCCCGATGCCCGGCAGGGCCAGCAGCCGGGCGCGCGTGTCCGCGAGCGCCGCCGGGTCGCCTGCCGTGTCGGGCTCGAGCGTCAGCCCGTCGGCGCAGGCCGTGGCGAGCGCGAGCAGGGTCCGGGTCCGGGCGCCCGTGATCCCGACGGCGGCCTGCAGCTCCGCGGCCTGCGCCCCCGCGAGCGTGCCCGGGTCGGGGAAGAGCCGCAGGTCCGCCGTCTCGCCGGAGGCGGCGGCAGCGGCGCCCGGGCGCCCGTACGCTGCCGCGAGCCGCCCGGCGAACGTCCGGCACGCGGCGAGCGAGACCTGCTGTCCCAGGACCGTCGTGACCGCGGCCTCGAACCCGGAGGGGTGCCCGACGACGCGCAGGCCGGGGCGTGCGGCGAGCAGGGGCGCGAGCACGGGGTCGGCGCCGAGGACGGCGTGCACGGTCGCGAGGTCGGCGTCGGCGTCGAACCAGCGGGCGACCAGGGCACGGACCTCGTCGGCGGCGGGCCCGCTCCCCCGCACCTCGATCTCCTCGGGCGTCAGTCGCACGGTCACGGCCGTCGTGCCGGAACGCGTCTCGACGAGCCGTGCGACCTCTCCGCGCGCGGCGTCGGAGCGGACGACCCGGTCGACGCCCGGCACGGCGTGGGCGACGAGCGTCGCGAGCGCCGAGGCCGCGTCGAAGGGCTGGGCCACGGGCACGCGCCGCGCCCAGGCCCCCGCCTCGGGCGCGCCGGCTCCCGGGGCGGTCGCGACGCCGTCGGGCAGGGGGGTCACGCGGCCCTCTCCAGGGCGAGCAGCAGGCGCTTGGCCTCCGCGCCGCCCGCGTAGCTGCCCGACGTACCGTCCGAGCGGACGACCCGGTGGCACGGCACCACGAGCGGCAGCGGGTTCTTGGCGCACGCCGTCCCCACGGCCCGCACGGCGCGCGGGCTGCCCGCGGCGACCGCGACCTGCGCGTAGGACTCGGTGCGGCCGTAGCCGATGTCGCGCAGGTGGGTCAGGACCTCGCGTCGGAAGGGCCCCGAGGCCATGGTCAGGTCGAGCGGCAGGTCGAACGCGCGGCGCTCGCCCGCGAAGTACTCGTCGATCTCGGTCGCGAGCCGGTCGAGGCGCCCGGGGGCTCGCAGGACGCGCGGGCTCACGGTGCGGGCGATGCGGTCGAGGACGGCGTCGTGCCCCTCGACCGCGAACGCGATGCGCACGACGCCCGCGTCGGTCGCGGCGAGCAGCAGCGTGCCCACGGGGGTGTCGAGCGTGCGGTAGGCGACGTCGAGCAGGCCCGACGACGCAGCGCCCGCCGCGAGGCGGTCGTGCAGCCGCGAGAGCGTGGCCCGGGAGTCGTCGGCGGGCGCGGCCCCCTGGTCGAGGGTGGTGCCGAGGGTCGCGAGGAAGGCGACGTCGTCGAACGAGGTGTCGCTCATGAGGCCTGTCCTTTCGAGGCGGGGGCGGAGGAAGGGGCGCCGGCGGGCGGGTAGGTGCGTCGCAGCCTCGCCATGCCGTCCGAGGCGGCGCGGCGCGCGGCCTCGGCGCTGCCGCCGAGGATCGCGGCGACCTCCTGGTAGGGCAGCCCCGCGACGTGGTGGTAGGCCACGGCCTGGCGCTGCTTGGGCGGCAGGGCCGCGAGCGCCCGCCACAGGTCGTCGTCGCCCTGCTCGACGCCTCGTTCGGGGAGACCGTCGCGGCTGGGCTCGTGGGTGAGCTCGGCGACGTCGGGCACCGCGATCGGGGCGCGGGCCCGGACGCGGGTGACGTCGATCGCCTTGCGGTGCGCGATCGTCACGAGCCAGGCCTCGACGTTGGCCCCCTCGTCGAGGCGCGGGTAGGCCTTGAGGGCCGACAGGAAGGTCTCGGACCACGCGTCCTCGGCGTCCACGGGGCCGAGGACCGCGCGGCACACCCGCAGGACCGTGGCGCCGTGCTCGGCGACGACGCGTTCGAAGGGCTTCACGTCGGGAAGACGGCCCGGGCGCGCGGAACGTGAGGTCGGTGGGGCACGGCCGCGCGCGGCACGACGACCAGCATCAGAACAGCCTGCTCGCGCGCGTCTCGTCGGACTCCTCGAGGGCCAGGAGGAACCGCTTGCGCTCGAGCCCGCCCGCGTACCCCGTCAGGGAGCCGTCGGCCCCGACCACGCGGTGGCAGGGCACGACGATGCTCAACGGGTTCTGGCCGTTGGCAGCACCGACCGCGCGGGCCAGGTTCCGGTCGCCGAGCGCGAGCGCGAGGTCGCCGTAGGAACGCGTCTCTCCGTACGGGATCTGGGCGAGCAGCGCCCAGACCTTCTTCTGGAACCCGTCCCCGACGGGGGCCAGGTCCAGGTCGAATTCGCGCCGCGTCCCCGCGAAGTAATCGCCGACCTGGACGCGGACCTCCTCGAACGCGTCGTCGTCGCGCTCGCCGAAGGTCTCGCCCGTGGGGCGTCGCTTGTGGGCGTCGAAGTACAGCGCGCGCAGCCCGTCGGCCGTGCCGACCGCGGTGAGCTCGCCCACGGGCGAGTCGAAGACGGCGTGCCGCACCGTCCGCTCGGCCTGCGCCGGCGTCCCGGGGGTGCCCGGCTCTGTCTCGGGGGTGCCCGGCCCCTCGGGCCGGTCCAGCAGATCCGACACGGCCGTGCCTCCCGTCCTGGTCGTCGCCTGCTCGTGGTGGTGTCTCATGCACTGTAGACGCCGGGGTCCGACAAGACGTGAGGTCGGGTGTCGGTCCCTGGCGGGTAGGGTGTGCTGTCGCGTGGGACAGACCGCGCGAAACACGCCAGCTGGACGAACACGACCGACGGGACGAACGCATCATGATGGGTGGCCACCACGCCGCCTGCGGCGCGGCCGCATGGGTGGCGGTCACCTCGACCGCCCCGTACACGCTCGGCATCTACCCCGTCTCGGACGTGGGCGTCATCACGGGCGCGATCGTGTGCGCCGGCGCAGCTCTGCTGCCCGACGCCGACCACCACTCGGGCACCATCGCGCACTCGCTGCCGCCCGTCTCCGAGGGCGTCGCGAACCTCGTCGAGACCATCTCCGGTGGGCACCGTCGCGGGACGCACTCGATCCTCGGGATCGCGGTCTTCACCGCGCTCGCGTGGCTCGCCGGGCTCGTGACGTACGAGTCGGACACGTTCGGGACCGTCGCGGTCGGGGCGGGCGTCGTCGCGATCCTGCTCGTCGCGTTCGCGCTCAAGGCCCTCAAGCTCACGCGCGGCGGCAAGCTCGGGCCGTGGATCGGGTCGATCACGATCGCCGTGCTCGTCGCGCTCCTGGCCCCCGAGGAGTGGAACTGGCTCCCCGTGGCGGTCGGGCTCGGCGTCACGGTCCACATCGTCGGCGACGTCATGACCACGGGCGGGTGCCCGCTGCTGTGGCCGATCACGTTCAAGGCGCCGCGCTGGGTCCGCCGGACCAACGTGCTCAACGACATCTGGCGCCCGGGCGGCAACTTCGCGCTGCCGGTCCTGGGCAACGCCGGGTCCGTGCGCGAGTGGCTGTTCCTGATCCCCGTCACCGCGTACGCCGTCGCGGGTGTCGTGTGGTCGCTGCTGACCCAGATGGGCCTCGACACGAGCGGCACGTACACGCTGCTCGTGTCCTCGTTCGGGGGCTGACGCCTGCCCGTCGGGACTGCTCCCCCTCGACGGTCCCGGGCGACCGTCGATAAATCCGTTGCCCGCCCTCGCCACCGGGTGCGAGGGTGGGCTCGTCCGCCGGAGAAGGTCCGGCGCGAGCGCGCAGCCAGGGGCTGCGAGAAGGAGAGGTGTCGTGATGACCGTCGTCGTCGTTCCCCACGCCTCCACCTTCCCGAGGAGCCCCGGCCGCTGACGCCGGCTCCTCACCTCACCCGAGGAGCCCCACCCGTGCACGAGCACATCGACCTTCCCGCACCCACCCGCTCCACCGACGCGTTCGACACGTTCGACACGTTCGACGCAGAGGCTCTCGCCGCCTTCCACGACACCTCGTCCGACGGCGCCCGGCGTCGCACCTCCTTCCTTCGCGATGCCGTCGAGGACGACGAGCCCGCGCTCGACCCCGACCAGCGCTGGTCCACCTGGTCCAGCGTCGAGAAGGGCATGCGCGGCCCCGAGCCCCGACCCGGCTGGGTCGTGACCGCCGACGCCGCGATCGACACCGACCTCGGCGTCCTCAAGACGGGCAAGGAGGCCGACGTCTTCCTGCTCGAGCGCGCCGTGCCCGACGACCCCGGTCAGTTCTCGCTGCTCGCCGCCAAGCGCTACCGCAGCTCCGAGCACCGCGCCTTCCACCGGGACTCCGCGTACGTCGAGGGCCGCCAGGTCCGGCGCTCGCGCGACCGGCGCGCGATCGAGCGCAAGTCCTCGTACGGGCGCGAGGCGGCGGCCGCGCAGTGGGCCAACGCCGAGTTCGCGGCGCTGACCATGCTGTGGTCCGCCGGCGCCCCCGTCCCGTACCCGGTCCAGATCGACGGGACCGAGATCCTCATGGAGTTCGTCGGGGAGCACGCGAGCAGCGGCGAGATCGACGGATCGCCCGCGAGCCGGGTCGCGGCCCCTCGCCTGGCCCGCGTGCGACCGGACGCCGGCACGGTCGAGGCGTACTGGGACCAGCTCCGCGGCGCCATGGGCATCCTGGCCGCGCACGGGTACGCGCACGGCGACCTGTCACCCTACAACGTGCTGGCCCAGGGCGGGCGCATCGTGATCATCGACCTGCCGCAGGTGCTCGACCTCGTCGCGAACCCGCACGGCACCGACCTCCTGATGCGCGACTGCCGGACGATGTGCGCGTGGTTCCGCTCCCGGGGGCTCGACGTCGACGAGGGAGAGCTGTTCGCCGAGCTCATCGCGCAGGCGTGGTGACCCCTGCCGGTCCGGGAGAATGACCGGATGACCCGGACCGTCCGCATCGCACTCGTCGGGCTCGACTCCTCGCACGCCGACCAGCACGTGCGCCTGCTGAACGTCGAGCAGCGCTTCCCCGGCGCGCGGGTCACGGTCCTCGCGGACGACGACCCGCAGCGCGTCGCGGAGCTCGCCGACCGGAGCGCGGCGGCGGGCGTCCAGGTCCGTGCCGGTGGGCCAGACGACGTCGCGTCCGTCGACGCGGTCGTCGTCGCCCACCGCGCGGGCCGCCTCCACCACGCGGCGGCCCTGCCCTTCGTGCGGGCCGGGCTGCCGGTGCTGGTCGACAAGCCGTTCACGGCCTCGGTCGCCGACGCCGAGGACCTCGTGACCACGGCCCGGACGAGCGGGTCCGTGCTGTCCTCGTGCTCGGCGCTGCGCTTCGTGCCCGACGTCGCACGGCTGCGGGCCGCAGCCCTCGCGCACGGCGAGATCACGACGCTGACCGTGTCCGGGCCGGCCGACCCGGGCTCGGCCCACGACGGCCTGCACTTCCTCGGCATCCACCTGGTCGAGGCGGCCCGCTCGCTGCTCGGGGGCGACGCCGACCTCACGTGGGGGGAACCCGCCGTCGGGCACGAGGACGACGCCCTGACCGCGACCGCGACCGCCACGACGGGCGGGCGCGACGTCGTCGTGCGCCTGCGGTGCGTGAACCCCGCGGCGCGTCCCACCCAGCCCTTCCACGCGGCCGTGTCCACGACGGGCGGGACGGTCGAGGGAGAGCTCGAGGTCGGGCCGGACTACCTCGAGCCCGTGCTCGCGCACTTCCTCGCCCAGGCCGCCGGGACGGTCGCCCCCGACACACGCGCCCAGCTCGTGGGGCCGGTCGCGCTCCTGGCCGCGGTGCAGGCGGCGGCCCACGCACCATCTCGTGCAGGTTCGACGCACCCGGCCTAGCGTGAACGGATGACCACACCCGCCTCCGACGCGACCGCCTACGACCACGACGACGTCCAGCGGTTCCTCAACTCCTACGGTGTGGCGCTCGCGGCCGGCGACCTCGACACGATCGCCGAGACGTACGCGTTCCCCGCGCTGGTCGTGACCGACGAGGCCTCGGTGCTCATCAGCGAGCCCGACACCGTGCGCGAGTCCTTCCGCGGCGCGGCCGAGAGCTACCGCGAGCGCGGGCTCGTCGGGGCGGTCGCGCAGATCCGGTCGCTCGGGACCACGAGCGCGGGCCTCGTGTGGGCCGACGTGCGCTGGAGCTACCGCGACGAGTACGCGGCCGAGGCCGACACCGAGAGCTTCCGCTACCTGCTGCGGCGCGGGCGCGACACGTTCACGATCTGCGTCGTGGTGCCCGTCGACCCGTTGGCGTGAGGCAGGGCCGCTGCCCGCCGGGCGAGCTGCCGACCGGCGGTGCGGGGAACCGCCGTCGGCACTGCTGCGGGAGCCACCGTCACGGCCAGGGGCGGACCGAGAGCCCCGACAGGTCCGGGACCACCCACCGGCCGTCCGCGTGATCGAGCTCGACGACCGCCGCGACCGTCCGGCCGTCCATGGGGAACGCGCCCAGGATCCGCGGGACCATGCCTCCGGGTGCTCTGTCGTGCGGCTCCCGCACGACCTCGACACCCTCCACGACCGTGCCCGTCCCCGACTAGGCTCGACCGCATGATCCTGCGTGCCTACGACGAGTCCGACGCGGAAGCGACGCTCCGCGTGTTCCTCCGAGCCGTGCGGGTCACGGCGAGCAAGGACTACTCGCCCGAGCAGATCGCGGCCTGGGGGTCGGACGACATCCCGCTCGACGTCTGGGCGGTCAAGCGCCTGCAGACCGACACTGTCGTCGCGGTGGAGGGCGACGAGGTCCTCGGCTTCAGCGACGTCGACGAGCGCGGCTACGTCGACATGATGTTCGTCGACCCCACGGTGACCCGGCGAGGCGTCGCCTCGGCGCTGCTCGACCACGTGACGCGCACCGCCCGGGAGCGTGGCGCCGTCGAGCTCACGACGTACGCGAGCCTCACCGCGCGCCCCTTCTTCGAGAAGCACGGGTTCGTCGTGGTCGAGGAGCGTCAGCCCGTGCTCCGGGGCGTGTCGCTGACCAACTTCAGCATGCGCAAGCCGCTCACCTGACCGCCTCTCGGTGCATCACCGCCGACCCCGAGGTGCTCCTTCCAGGTAGCGGGTGCAGCCGCGCCCGCCCACCGAAGGAGGGGGCACCATGGCACTCACGACCAGCGCGCTGACACTCGTCGGCCGACGGCACCCGGCGGTCTTCGACCTGCTGGGCAACCCGTACGGTCCGTTCACCGGCTCCCGAGGGGCCGAGGTCTTCCTCAACCCGCAGCCGCTGCCGCCCGGACCGCCGGACGGGATGCGGACCGGGTTCCACGCGGGCGCCGCGCTCGTCCAGCTCGCGTTCACCGCGCACCACCTGCACGTGGGCTTCGACATCGACGTCGACGACTGGTGCCCGACTCCCCCGCGCCGCCCCAAGCTCCCGCCGTGGCCCGGACCTCGCCCGCGCCCGTGGCGCTTCGAGGCGGTCGACGAGAGCTGGGGCGTCGACTACGTGCTCGGCCTCGCGGTCTCGCTCGAGGTGTCGGCCTCGGTCTGGGAGGGCTTCGCCGGGGCCGACGTCCTGGGCGGCGTCCACGGCCGGGCGCTGGAGATCGGGGCCAAGCAGGGGTAGGTGACGGCCCGTCCGGTCGAGATGCGGCCATCTGGGGTTCGTCCGCCGCGACGACCCCAGATGGCCGCATCTCGACCGGGGCCCGAGCATGCCGGCGTCTACTGGAAGTCCCGCGACCGGGATGCCACCTGCAACGACAGCGGCGCGAGGTGCTCCGCGAGGAGGTTCGTCGCACCGTCGGCGCGTTCGAGGCGACCCCGCACCACGAGCGCGGGAGACGACCGCGCGACCCGCCGGAACCGTTGCCACAGCCCGGGCGTGCAGATGACGTTGAGCAGCCCCGTCTCGTCCTCGATCGACAGGAACGTCACCCCGCCCGCCGTCCCGGGGCGCTGCCGGTGGGTCACGACCCCGCCGACCGCGACCCGCCGACCCGCCTCGTGCACGATCGCCTCCGCGACCGTGACGACCCCGGCCCGGCGCAGCCCGGGGCGCACGTACTGGGTCGGGTACGAGTCGGTCGAGACGCTCGTGGCCCACACGTCCGCGACCGCGGTCTCGACCTCGCTCATGCCCGGCAGCGTCGGCGCCTCGACCCCGACCGAGACCCCGGGCAGCGTCCCCGGGCCCTCCTGGGCGAGCGCCCCCGCGGCCCACAGCGCCTCGCGCCGGGCCACGCCCAGGCACTCGAGCGCGCCACCCGTCGCGAGCGCCTCGAGCTGGGCCGTGGTCAGGTCGACGCGCCGCACCAGGTCGCGCAGGTCCATGAACGGACCGGCGGCGCGCGCCGCGACGACCGCCTCCGCGACCGGGTCCCCCACCCCGCGCACGCTGCCCAGGCCCATGCGCACCGCGAGGGACAGGTCGGGGTGCGCGGCGCCGTCGGGCGCGGCGGGAGCACGCGGGGCGACAGGACGGCGGTGGGGCGCGGCGAGGCCCGGCCGCACGTCCCTGCCCGACGGCGCCCCCGCCCCCGCCCTCCGGCTCGCCGACGCGCGGGGCAGCCGCTCGACCCCCGCCTTCACGCCCGACGCGTTGACGTCCGGGCGCTGCGCCGTGACCCCGTGACGGCGCGCGTCCGCGACGAGCGACTGCGGCGAGTAGAACCCCATGGGCTGCGCCGCGAGCAGCCCGGCGTAGAACGCGGCCGGGTGGTGCACCTTGAGCCACGCGCTCGCGTACACGAGGTACGCGAACGAGTAGGCGTGCGACTCGGGGAACCCGAAGTCGGCGAACGCCTTGAGCTTGTCGTAGATCTGCTCGGCGACGTCGGGCGCGACACCGTTCCTCGCCATGCCGTCCAGGAGCCGCCCGTGCAGCGCCTCCATGCGCTCGACCGACCGCTTGGAACCCATCGCACGGCGCAGCTGGTCGGCCTCGGCCGCGCTGAAGCCCGCGACGTCGATCGCCATCTGCATGAGCTGCTCCTGGAACAGCGGCACGCCCAGCGTCTTGGCGAGCGACTTCTCGAGCAGCGGGTGCAGGAACGTGACCGGCTCCCGGCCGCGCGCCCGGTTGATGTACGGGTGCACCGAACCGCCCTGGATGGGACCGGGGCGGATGAGCGCGACCTCGATCACGATGTCGTAGAACGTGCGGGGCTGCAGGCGCGGCAGCGTCGCCATCTGGGCGCGCGACTCGACCTGGAACACCCCGACCGTGTCCGCCGCGCACAGCAGGTCGTACACCGCCGGGTCGTCGTCGGGCAGCGAGTGCAGCTCGAGGGCGAGGCCCTCGTGCTCGGCGATCAGCTCGAACGCGACCCGGATCGCCGTGAGCATCCCCAGCCCCAGCAGGTCGAACTTCACGAGCCCCGCCTCCGCGCAGTCCTCCTTGTCCCACTGCAGGACCGTGCGCCCCTCCATGCGTGCCCACTCGACCGGGCACACCTCGATCACGGGACGGTCGCACATGACCATGCCGCCCGAGTGGATGCCGAGGTGCCTCGGGAGCCTCAGGAGGCGCTCCGCGAGGCTCAGCACCGGGCCCGGGATCTCGCCCTCCTCCGCGGCCGACGGGGGACGGCGTGCGGGCACGACGTCGTGCGGGTCGTCGGAGCGCAGCGTGGGGTCGTCCCGCCGGTCGCTGTCGTCGTGGGCCAGCGGGTCGACGACGCGACCCGACAGGTCCGGGGTCCAGTCGGCGTGACCCGCGTGCGGGCGGTCGGGGCGGCGCCGCGGGCGGCGCGGCTCGCGCTGCCGGGGTTCACCGGTCCCCCAGACCTCGGCAGCGCGGGCGTCCTTCGCCGCGGTGCGGGTCACGACGGCGGGCGGGCCGGCGGGCCGCGCACCCCCGGCCGGGGTGGCCCCGGCCCTGCCGGTCCCAGGGGCCGGGCCGTGCGCCCCGCGCGCGGCGATCGCCTGGTCGCGGACCGCCCGGTCCGCCGCGGGCGACGACGGGTCGGGCCCGCGCAGCGACCCCCAGCGCTCGATCGACTTGCTCCATGCGTCCTGCTGCCCGACGTCGTGCCCGAGGGCCCGCGCGGCGTCGCGCACCGCGGACCTCGGCCGGTACGAGATGACGTTGGCGACCTGCGCCGCGTGCGTGCGCCCGAACCGCTCGTACACGTACTGGATGACCTCCTCGCGGCGCACCGACTCGATGTCGACGTCGATGTCCGGGGGGCCGTCGCGCTCAGGCGCGAGGAAGCGCTCGAACAGCAGGCCGTGCTTGACGGCGTCCACGGCCGTGATGCCCAGCGCGTAGCAGACGGCCGAGTTCGCGGCCGAACCACGCCCCTGCGCGAGGATGCCGCGGGCGCGGCAGAACTCGACGAGGTCGTACACGATGAGGAAGTACCCCGGGAAGCCGAGCTGCTCGATGATCTCGAGCTCGTGGTCGATCTGCCGCCACGCCCCGGGCTCGTGCTCGGCGCCGCGCGGACCGTAGCGGTCGGTGCCCCCGCGCTCCACGAGCACGCGCAGCCACGACCTCTCGTCGTGACCGGCGGGCACCGGGTACGGCGGCAGCTCGGGGGCCACGAGCCGCAGGTCGAACTGGCACTCGGCGCCCAGCTCCGCCGCGGTCGCCACGGCCTGCGGGTGGCGGCGGTGCCGGTCGAGCATCTCGGCGGCCGAGCGCAGGTGCGCGGTGGGGGCGCCGGGCAGCCAGCCGTCCATGTCGTCGAGCGACGAGCGCGCACGCACGGCCGCGAGCGCCCCCGCGAGGGCGGCGTCGCGGGGGCGCGCGTAGTGCACGTTGCCGGTCGCGACGAGCGGCAGGCGTGCGTCGGCGGCGAGCTCGGCGAGCGCGTCGCACAGGTCGCTGTCGCGGGGGTCGCCGCCGTCGGTGACCTCCACGGCCACGTTGTCGGCGCCGAAGGTCTGCACGAGCCGGTCGAGCTCGCGCCGGGCGGCCCGCGGCCCCTCGGTGAGCAGCGCAGTGCGCACCGCGCCCTTGCGGCAGCCCGTCAGGACGAGCCACTGTCCGTCCGACTGCTCGCCGAGCCGTTCGAGGCGGTAGTCGGCCGCGCCCTTGGTGCCCGTCGCGAGGTGCGCGGTCGCGATCGCGCTCGACAGGTGGCGGTACCCGTCCGGGCCGCGGGCCAGGACGAGGAGGTGGGACGCGCGCGGGTCGGGCACGCCCGTGGGCGCGTCCAGGACGGGGGCCGCGCCGGGCGTGGGCGCGACGGGCAGGTGCAGCTCGGCACCGAACACGGTCGGCAGGGACACCGCGCGTGCGGCGGTCGCGAAGCGCACGACCCCGTACAGGCCGTCGTGGTCCGTCACGGCGAGCGCGGACAGCCCCAGGTGCGCGGCCTCGGCCGCGAGCTCCTCGGGGTGGCTCGCGCCGTCGAGGAAGCTGAACGCGGAGTGCGCGTGCAGCTCGGCGTAGCGGGGCGCCCTGCGCCCCCCGGCGCCCGGCTGGGCGGCCCTAGTCATAGACGGCCTCCACGGTCCAGGCCCCCTGGGCGCTCGCGAGCAGCACGCCGCGCCCGTCGTCGAGCAGGACCTGGAGGTACGCCCGACGGCGCGGCGTCTCGCTCCACCAGCGCTCGGCGAGCGGCCACGGCCCGGCCCAGCCGAGCACGCGCCTGCTCGCCCCGGCGCGCGGCGTGAGCCACCGCACGGTCGCGGGCGGCGCGCTCATCACGAGGCGCACGTCGACGCGGACGGGCGCTCCGGCGTCGTCCAGGACGGTGACGTCCTCCGGGACGTCCAGCACGAGGGCGGGCGCGGGCTCGGGCAGGCGCCCCGGCCACGGCAGGTCCGCGCGCCGTGGCGCGGGGGCCGCGTCCCCCCAGGGTGCGAGGTGCACCTGGTCGTGGACGTCGCGCCCGCCCTGCGTGACGACGCTCAGCACGCCGTCCCCGCCCAGGAGGCCCTGGACGCGGCCCAGGGCGCGCTGGGCGCGCGCGTCCTCACCGCTCGAGGCACCCCACAGCCGCGGCTGCTCGACCCCTGCGGCCACGACCTCCTCCGCGGCGATCGCGAGCCGCACGAGCGGCGAGGGCCGGTCCTCGGGCAGGTCCGGCAGGTCGTCGTGGCCGGCCTGGGCGTGCTCGTCCCGGCCCGCCCTCCGACCCCGGCGCTGCCCCAGCGTCACGCGCGACGCCGTGAGCCACCCCTCGAGCTGCCAGCGCACGCGGTCGGTGATGCGGGCCGCGGTGAGCCCGCCCATGGCGCCGTCGTCGCAGCGCCAGGTCCGTTCGAGCTCGCGCCCGTCCTCGGTGCGGGCCGTGATGCGCAGCCGCCCGCACGACGCCGAGCGCTCGACGAGCTGGGCGTGCAGGTCCTCGGCGAGGCGGCGGGCCGCGAAGGTCGCGACGTCGACGCGCTCGGCGGGCGGGTCGAGCTCGCACCCGACGGCCACGTCCGCCTCGATGCGGCGCCTCGCGGGCGGGCGCAGGTCCTCGCCCTGCGCGAGGCGCTGCGCCCAGGCCCCCAGGTCGCCGAAGCGGGACAGGACGCTCGCTGCGGGCAGCGCCGCGAGGTCCGCGAAGGTCCGCACGCCGAGGCGGCCCAGGAGGTCGACGAGCTGCGCGACGGGCTGCGCGTCGCCCACGACGACGTGCGCGAGCTCGCCCAGCGGGCGCGGGGCCAGGTAGGCCCGGGAGGTGCCCGCGGGCACGACGAGCGAGGCCCGCGCGCCCAGCACCGCGGCCAGGATCCCGTCGGCGACGCCGACCTGGCTCTCGTGGCCCGTGTCGGCCGCGACCCGTTCGACGAGCACCTGTGCGAGGCGGTCCTCGGTGCCGTGGTAGCGCGCGGGGCCGCCCGAGGGCAGGAGCAGCAGGCCCGGGCGCGCGACCTCGATGCCCGCGACCACGGTCTCGGCGGCGAGCGCGACGGGCTCGAACTCGCGCGCGTCGCGCGCGTCGTCGGCGTCGAGCAGCGCGAGCCCGGGGCAGCACTCCTGCGCCCGACGGCGTCGCATCCCCCGGCGCACGCCCTGCGCCCGCGCGGTGGCCGAGACCGCGAGGACGCGGCGACCGTCGTGCGTGGCCGCGGGCACGTGCGCGGGGACCTGGGCCGCACCCATCGCGGCAACGACCGGCCAGTCCGGCACCCACAGGACCGCGGTGCGGGTGGCCGTGCTCTCGGCGCTCATCCGACGAGCCGGAGGCCGGGCGGGGTCTTCTCGACCTGCCGCGGGTTCTTCACGACGCCCCCGCGCAGCGGCAGCTCGACCTGGCGCTCGATGCCTCGCGCGGCGCCGGCCCGCCCGCTGCGCTGCACCGTGAGCCGGCGTCTGCGCAGGTACCCGGCGCCGTTGTCCGTGCCCGACCACGTGCCCTCGCGGACCGTGAGGACCACGTGCGCCCCGGCCCAGGGCTGCGCCGCGACGAGGAGGTTCCCGCGCTCGCGAGCCCGGGAGGTCAGGCGACGGCGGTCGGCGTCGGTCAGCGCGGCCTGCGGCCCGACCACGACGACGTCGATCCCGTCGAGCAGGGCCGCGACGGCGGCCGCGGCGTCCGGTCCGGGCGACGGGACCAGGGCGACGCGCCCGAGGTCGAGCCCTGCCTCGGCGGCCGCGAGGACCCCGAGGCGCGGGAAGCCGACCATCACGGTCCAGGCCCCTGTGCGCGAGGCCTCGGACAGCAGCGCGAGCAGGAGCGAGGTCGAGCCGTCGACCACCACGGCGGTGCCTCGCTGGAGCCCGCCGAACGGGAGCAGGTCGGCCAGCTCGTCGGGGACCGGGAGGAGCTTCTCCTCCCCCGTGCTCCCTGGTGCACGCCGGGCCGAGAGCTCCGCGCGGCGCAGCACCGACCGGGCCAGGAGCGCCCGTTGAGCGTGCGTGGACCCGGCAGCCGTGACGGTGGCCGCAGGGCTGCCCAGGGTCTCCCGGAGGGTGTCGTCGACCAGGGTCATGACACCTCCTGCACGCTCGAAAGACATTCGAACAGGTGTTCGAACACTTCCAGTACACGCGCTCGCCGAGGGGGTGTCAACTCGTCTCACCCGGTCGGCAGCAAGGGTCGATCAGAGGTTGAGGGTTCTGTCGTGGCGCAACGCTCAACCCTGGATGCAGGCATTTCGGAAGTCTCGATCAGCGCTTCAGACTTGGACCAAAGAGCGCGAGATACCAACGATCCTGGGGTCTCGAAGCCAGCACAGGAGACGGTGTGAACCCTCGACCTACGCATGAGCCCCTGGCCCCCCGAGCGCCCACCGGGCACGATGGACCGATGAACCTCGCCGACCGTCCGCTCGCCCCCGACCCCTACTCGCTGCTGCCCCCGGTGCCGCTCTTCACGGTGACGAGCGACGACGTCGTGCAGGGAGAGCCCATGGCGCGCACCCACGCGGCCGAGGGCGACAACCGGTCGCCCGAGCTCGCCTGGAACCACTTCCCCGCAGCCACGCGCTCGTTCCTGGTCAGCTGCTTCGACCCCGACGCACCGACCCCGGCGGGGTACTGGCACTGGACCGTGGTCGACCTCCCGGTCGCCACGGTGGCCCTCGCGCAGGGCGCGGGCTCCCCCGGCGGCGGCTACCTCCCGCAGGGCGCGTTCCAGACCCGGCACGACGGCGGAGGTCCCGGCTACCTGGGCGCCGCACCCCCGCCCGGGGACAGGCCGCACCGGTACGTCTTCGCGGTGCACGCGCTCGATGTCGAGAGGCTCGACGTGACCCCCTCGACCCCTCCCACGGCGATCGCCATGGCAGCCCTGTCCCACACGATCGCGCGCGCGACCATCACGCCGACCTACCAGGTCCTGGTCACGGCATGAGCCACGGCACGAACGGCCCCACCACGTTCCCGACCCTGGGCGACCTCGCCTGGGTCCCGGCGACGGACCGGCCCGACCTCCTCGCGCCGCCCGTCGCACTGGCCCTCGCCCGTTGGGCCGCGCAGGACCCGCGCGTGGCCGAGCAGGTCGCGGTCGTCGAGATCGACCCGGACCTCGCGGACACCGCGACGCTCAACGCGGCGCACGACCTGCCACCGGTCGTCTCGGCGAACTGCGTCCTGGTCGCCGGACGGCGCGGGGGCGACGAACGGATCGCGGCG
The DNA here is from genome assembly GCF_042887685.1 of Oerskovia sp. NPDC057915. Taxonomy (NCBI): domain Bacteria; kingdom Bacillati; phylum Actinomycetota; class Actinomycetes; order Micrococcales; family Cellulomonadaceae; genus Oerskovia; species Oerskovia sp. NPDC057915. The sequence goes on from NZ_JBHVOS010000006.1 coordinate 83,984, forward strand.
GCCGTCGTGCGCGCCACGACCCGGGCCGACGTGAACTCGCGCGTGCGGTCGCTGCTCGACGTGCGCAAGGCGTCGTTCCTGCCCACCGACCGGGCCGTCGCCGAGTCGGGCATGGAGTACGGCGGGATCACCCCGGTCGGACTGCCGAACGGCTGGCGCGTGCTGCTCGACGCGCGCGTGGCGACCGACGGCGAGCCCGCGCTCGTCGGGAGCGGGCTGCGCCGGTCCAAGCTGCTGCTGCCGGGCGCGCTGCTCGCTCGGCTGCCCGGGGTCGAGCTGGTCGACGGGCTGGGCGTGCCGATGGGGTGAGCGGGACCGGCCTCGGCCCTCGGCGCGGCCCCGTGGGCCCTCGGCCCGGTCTCGCGGCCCTCGGCCCTCGGCGCGGTCTCGCGACGCGGCCCTCAGCCCTCGGCGCGACCCTCGCGCCAGTAGCCCATGAACGCGACGGAGCGACGGTCGACGCCGCGCTCGGACACGAGGTGGCGGCGCAGCGTCTTGATGACCGACGCCTCGCCCGCGAGCCACGCGTAGAGCTCGGCGCACGCGACCAGGGGCGTGCCGTCGTCGTCCACGGGGACCTCCCAGAGGATGTCCGTGTCGATGTCGACGTCCTCGAGCTCGGCCGCCTCGGCGGCCCCGCCCGGGTGCTGGACGAGCCCGCGGGCCGCGCACGTGAGCGAGTGCGTCGCACCGCAGACGTTGCGCTCGAGCAGACGGTCGGCGGCCTCGCGGACCGCGGGGACCAGCAGATCGCCGTGCGCGCGCCCCTCGCGGGCCAGCCACGTGACGTTGACGCCCGCGGGGGCCGTGACGGGCAGGACGTCCCCCTCGTACGGGACCTCCAGGAAGACCTCGCCGACCTCGTCGGCGGGCAGGGACTCCAGGATCGAGGCGATCGCGGGGACCGCGGTCTCGTCGCCCGCGAGGAGCAGCGCGTGGCTGCGGACGGGACGGGAGAACTCGACGCCGCCGTGCGCACCCGTCCACAGGCCGTTGGGGCCGAGCAGCACGATCTCGCTGCCGGGACGTGCGGCCAGCGCCCACCGGGACGCGGGACCCGCGTCGCCGTGCAGGACGAGGTCGATGTCGACCTCGAAGGCCTCCGGGCGCACGGCCCGCACGGTGTAGGTGCGCAGCGGGTTGCGACGCTCCTCGGGCTGCGCACGCCATGCGGAGTACCACTCGCCCGTGCGGACGAGGTGCTCGTAGCCGCCGTCGGGCGCGGGGAAGACGAGCTTGATGCGCTGGTCGAGCCCGTTGTCGGCGAACTCGTGGAGGTCGCGGCCCGTGAAGGTCACGCGCAGGAAGCTCGGCGAGAGCTTCTCGACCCGTCGCACCTGCACGTCGAACATGCGGAACGGGGAGATCTCCTGCTCGGTCACGACACTGGTCTGGGTCACGTAGGCGAGCCTAACCAAACATCGGGGCGGGGTGAACCCCCGAAGCCGAACGTGTGGTCGGGATCACTCTCACGCCTCGCGGCCGCGGCTGCGCCACAGGAGCCACACGAAGTAGGGCGCCCCGATGAGCGCGGTCGTCAGACCCGCCGGGATCTGGGCGGGCGCGATGACCGTCCGCCCCACGGTGTCGGCCACGCTCACGAGCACGGCCCCGAGCAGCATCGCGACCGGGATCACCCGACCGTTGCGCGATCCGACGAGAGCACGAGCCGCGTGCGGTGCGACGAGCCCCACGAAGCCCACGACCCCGACCGCGCACACCGCCGCGGCCGTCAGGACCGCGCTGGCCCCCAGGAGCAGCAGGCGCGTGCGGTCCAGGCGCAGGCCCAGGACGCGCGGGGTGTCCTCGTCGAGCGCCAGGACGTCCATCTCGCGCCGGTGGAGCACCGCGACGGGCACGACCACGAGCAGCGCCAGGACGACGGGGACCACGTGCTCGAGCGTCCGCCCGTACGTCGACCCGGACAACCACGTGAGCGCGACGTTGAGGTTCCAGGGCGCGACGACCACGATCACGAGCGTCGTCAGGGCCGTGGCACCCGTGCTCATGCCGATGCCGATGAGCACGAGCCGGTCCGAGCTCAGCCCGCCCCGGTACGCGAGGCGGTACACGATCGCGAACGTGCCGAGCGCGCCGACGACGGCGGCGAGGGACATGCCCATGATGCCGACGCCGGGAACCAGCAGCACGACCCCGACGGCCCCCAGCCCCGCACCCGCCGTCACGCCGAGCAGACCGGGCTCGGCCAGCGGGTTGCGGCACACGGCCTGCACGACGGTCCCGGCCAGGCCCAGCGCGGCCCCCGCGAGGATCGCCGCGAGCACGCGCGGGACGCGCTGGTCGAGCACGAAGCTCACCTGCTTGCCCGCCTGGTCCGCAGCCCAGTTGAGGACGTCCCCCGTGAGCAGGAGCCGGTCGCCCAGCAGGAGCGCGGCGACCGTGGCCGCGACCAGGAGCGCGGCGAGGACGGTCACCACGACCAGGGCCCGGCGGGCACCGCGCGGCCGGACGTGCGCGGCACGGGTCCCGGCGGCGGGGCCGGAGTCCTTGAGCCGGCGCGCGAGCCACACGAGCACCACGGCCCCGAACACGGTCGTGATGACGCCCGTCGGGACCGCCACGCCGTACGTGCCGGGCAGGACGAGGCGCAGCAGGACGTCGGCACCGAGGACCACGATCACGCCGGCGATCCCCGACAGCGGGATCAGCACACGGTGCCGGTTGAGCCCGGGGACCTTGCGGGCCACGAGGCGCACGACCACGGGAGCGCACAGGCCGACGAAGCCGACCGGGCCCGCGACCGTGACGGCCGTGGCCGAGAGCAGCACCGCGAGCAGGATGGTCACGACGCGCGTCGCGCGCACGTCGATCCCGAGGACCGTGGCGGTGTCGTCGCCGAGCGCCAGGAGGTCCAGGCGGTGGGCCACGAGGAGCAGCCCGCCGAGCCCCACGACCACGAGCGGGGCCGCGAGCACGACCTGCGACGTGCCGGACTGGACGATCGAGCCGCTCCCCCACGCGAACAGTCCCATGGTCTCCTGCTGGAACAGCACGAGCAGCACGGTCGTCAGCGAGTGCAGCGCGAGCGTGATCGCCGAGCCCGCGAGGATGAGCCGGGTCGGCCCGGCGGCGCCGCCGCGGGCCAGGACGAGCACGAGGCCGGACGCGGCGAGCCCGCCGATCAGGGCGAGCGTCCCCGAGAGGTAGAACGGCAGGGTCACGCCGATCACGGCCGCGCCCACGACCGCGACGTACGCGCCGGCGTTGACCGCGAGCGTGTCGGGCGAGGCGAGCGGGTTGCGCGCCACGGACTGCAGCGCGGCACCCGCCGCGCCGAGCGAGACGCCCACGAGGAGGCCGGCGAGCAGGCGCGGCACGCGTGAGGCGACCAGGACGGCCGCGGCGGTCCGGTCGGCGTCGGCGTCACCGCCGGTCACGAGACGCAGCAGGTCCCCGAGCCCGACGTCGGCCGTCCCCTGCGTGAGGTGTACCCCGGCCAGCACCAGGACCGCGAGGATCCCGACGACGAACGCCGAGGCGACCGTCACGCGGAACCGGAGGCGCGAGCGCCCCGGGGGGACCGGCCGGACCGGCGGGGTGAGGAGTCCGGAGGCGTCGTCCGGGACCTCGTGCCGGGCCGTCGAGAGTCCCCCCGGGGCGCTCGTGCTCACTGGGTCAGTGCCGCGACGAGCGCGTCGACGTAGGCGTTCGCGGACGCAGGCCCGCCGAACATCCAGATGCCGTCGGGGATGCGGTGCACGTCACCGGCCACGACGAACGGGAGCTGCTCCCAGATCGCGTTGCCCGCCAGGCCCTCGGCGAACGGGTCGGCCTCGGAGTCGCTCGCGGCGTAGACGAACTGGACGTCGCTCAGCGCGGTCAGGCCCTCGACGTCGGTCTGCGCGAGCCCGTAGTCGGGGTCACCCTCGCCGGTCCACGCGTTCGCCAGGCCGAGCTCGGCGCCGACTGCGCCGAGGAACGAGCCGGGCGTGTACATGCGCACCGAGACGGTGCCGTTGTTGACCCAGCCGTCGGCCATGACGTACGAGGCGCCCGCGACCCCGGCCCCCTCGAGGGCCTTCTTGCCCTCGGCGACCTTGGCGTCGAAGCCCGCGAGCAGCTCGGTGCCCTTCTCGTCGGTGCCCGTCGCGGTTGCGAGGGTCTCGACGGTCTGGCGCATGTACCCGATCGGGTCGGTGCCGTCGGACCCGCGCAGCGTCACGACGGGTGCGATGTCCGCGAGCTGGTCGATCACGTTGTCGGGCGTGTCCGTGGTGACGGCGATGAGCTGGGGCTCGAGCGCGGAGATGGCGTCGAGGCTGGGCTCGCCGCGCATCCCGACGTCGGGCGTCGACGCGTCGAGCGCGACCGAGGTGTCCCACGTGTTGTAGCCCTCGACGTCTGCCTGGCCCACCACGTCCACGCCGAGCGCCAGCAGGTTCTCGGTCAGGCCCCACTCGAGCGAGACGACCTCGGTCGCGGGGGCGTCGAGCGTCTGCTCGCCGCGCTCGTCGGTGAAGGTGACGGGGCCCGCGTCGGAGGCGGGGGCCTTGGACGCGCCGCCGGCGTCCGCCTCCTCGGTGGTGCCGCACGCGGTGAGGGTGAGCGCTGTCACGAGCAGGACGGCGGGCAGGCCGGTCCGGAGGGTCTTTCGCATGGGGGTCCTGTGTCCTTGAGGTGCTGCCCGCGCCGGGAGGCGGGGCTCGGTGGGCTGCCGCACCGGGATGCGCGGCAGCACGGTGACGGCCCGGGTCGTCAGGGGACGACGGCGAGCCTGCGGGTCGTGTGCCGCCCGACGGGTGCGGTCTGCACCGTGCCGGTCAGCGGGTCGTGCGTGACCTCGATGCGGATGCCGTAGGTCTCGCTGAGGGCGTCGGCGGTCAGCACGTCGGCCGCCTCGCCCGCTGCGCGGACGACGCCGCGCTGGAGCAGGACCACGTGGTCCGCGACCGCGGCCGCCTGGTTGAGGTCGTGCAGCACGACGCCCACGGCCACGCCGTGGTCGTCCGCGAGGTCGCGCATGAGGTCGAGGATCTCGACCTGGTAGCGCAGGTCCAGGTAGGTCGTGGGCTCGTCGAGCAGCAGCACGCCCGTGTCCTGCGCGAGGCAGGTCGCGAGCCACACGCGCTGGAGCTCGCCGCCCGACAGCTCGTCGACGCCGCGACCGGCCATCGCCGCGACGCCCGTGACGTCCATGGCCCAGGCGATCGCGCGGGCGCCGTCGGGGTCCGTGGAGCGGAAGCGCGCCCGGTGCGGGTGGCGCCCGTACCCGACGACGTCGCGCACGCTCACACCGTTGGGCGTGGGCCTGCTCTGCGAGAGCAGGGTGACGCGACGCGCGAAGTCCTTGGGGTGCAGCGCGAGGGCGTCGGGGACGTCGGGCAGGCTCACGGTCCCCTCGACGGGCTTGTGGAGCCGGGCGAGCGAGCGCAGGAGCGTCGACTTGCCGCTCCCGTTGGGGCCGATGAGCGCGGTGACCTGTCCGGGGAGCAGGCGCAGGGACGCGTCGTGCACGACGGCGGTCCCGTCGTAGCCGAGGCTCAGCCCGGTCCCGGCGAGGGCCGGTCGGGCGGTGTCCTGGGCGGCCGTGGCGTCGTCGGCTCCCGGTAAGGTGTGACTCACAGAGGTGAGCCTAACCAAACATCCCGACCGGGTGAAAGCCCAGGGCTCGCATCAGGACCGAAGATGTGGTCGGGATCACTCCGACCGCCGGGGACGCGGCTCAGCGCACGATCGTCACAGGACAGTGCGCCTCGCGCACGAGCGAGTGGCTCACCGACCCCAGGACCAGGGCCGCGAACCCTCCCCGCCCGCGCGACCCGACGACCAGCCGCTCGGCACCCTCCGAGGCCCTGACCAGCGCAGGAGCCGGCTGCGCCTCCACGGTCGACCCCTCGACCTCGAGCTCCGGGTACTCCTCGTGCACCTGCGCGAGCGCGGCCGCGAGCAGCCGCTCCGCCCCGTTCTCGGCACGCTCGCGCGGGAACTCCGCAGCCATGTAGCTCTCGAGATGGGCCGAGGCGCGCGTCCACCACGCGACCACGACCCGCAGCGACGCACCGCGCGACGCAGCGACCTCGGCCGCGTGGCTGAGGGCACCGGTCGCGTGCGTCGAGCCGTCGACCCCCACGACCACGGGCAGGTTCACGTCCCGCAGCGCCTCGACGTCCCCGTGGACCACGACGACCGGGCAGTGCGCGTGCGCGGCGACCGCGAGCGCCACCGACCCGCCGAGCTCGCCCCGGACCCGCCCGTGGTCCCCCGACCCGACGACCACGACCGAGGCGTCGAGCGACGTGCCGACGAGCGTCGCGGCCGGGGTCGTGTACTCCACGGTCGCCTCGGCCTCGATGTCGGGCTCGACCTCGAGCGCCTGGACCCGGCCTCGTTCGGCGAGCGCTCGTGCGCCGGCCTGCGCGTTCTCGCCGCCACCGGGCAGCGAGGGCTCGAGGTGGGTGTCGTGCGCGTCGCGGGCGAAGACGACCTCCAGACGGGCGCCACACCGTCGGGCCTCGCGCGCGCCCCAGCGTACGGCGGAGGTCGCGGAGGGCGACCCGTCGTAGCCGACGACGACCGGTCCGACGGTGGACATACGTCCATGGTCACCCCGTCGGCGGCCCGGCGCGAGGGCGGGACCTGCCGCGGGGGCGTGGTGCGGCCGCGCACCTTGGCGGGTCGCGGCCGCACCACGCCCCCACGTCACTCTCGCAGCCCGATGCTCTCGACGGGTCGACCTCTCAGGGCGGCACGGGTCGGCAGGAGCATCGAGAGGTACCCGACGGCGCCCGCGCCCGCGACCGTCGCGAGGTACGCGACCGGAGAGAGGGCGGGCACCGCCCGCTGCCCCTCGCTCAGCCCGAGGCTCACTCCGGCCAGCGGCGGCAGCAGGATCACGGTCGCGACGACCACGGCGACCCCGACCACCACGCCCGCCTCGATCCTCATCATCCGCAGGACCTGACGGTCCCGCGTCCCGACCAGGCGCAGCAGCGCGAGCTCGCGCCGCCGGTCGGCCGTCGACATGACCAGGGCGTTCGCCACGTTCAGCGCGACGTACCCGAACAGCACCACGAGCAGGATCATCGAGGTCCACGTGTTCGCCTCGAGCGCTGCCTTCTCGGCGGCGACCAACGACGCCCGGTCGGCGAGCACGACGCCCGGGTACGGAGCGGTCGCCCGGCCGAGGGCCCCCGCGAGCATCTCGACGTCGGTCTCCTTCTCGGCTACCACGAGCAGCGAGCCGTCCAGCCCGTCCCCCGACGCGGGCAGGACCAGGTCGCGCGGGAGCAGCGCGTCGCCGAACCCCATGCCGCGCCCGTAGAGCGCGACGACGACGGCGTCGACCCGCGTGCCGTCCGCGAGGTAGAGCTCGACGGTGTCCCCGAGCCCGGCCCGGGCCTTGCTCGCTCCCGTGACGCTGAGGGCGACCGACTCACCCTGCAGGTCGTCGGTCGAGCCCTCGCGCACGTCCAGGTCGATCGCGGCACCGAGGTCCGACGGGTCGACCCCCTGGACGCTCAGGGCCTCGGCAGAGAGTGTGCCGTCCGGCTCGGCGAAGCGCACGAGGGCCTGGCTCCGCACGGTCGGGGTCACCGAGGAGACGCCGGGGACGCGGGCGACCTGCCCGGCGAGGTCGGGCGAGAGGCCCGTACCGCTGCTCGCGAGCACGAGGTCGGCACGCAGCCCGTCCGCCACCTGGCGTTCGGTCTCGGCCACCTGCGCGGCCCCGAGCGAGACCTGCACGACCGTCATGGTGATCGCCAGCACGAGCGGCACCACGGCCCCCGCGAGACGCCGTGAGCTCGCCCGGGTGTTGCGGCCCGCGAGGTAGGTGCTCGCGTGCGGGCTGCGCCGCAGGAACGGCTCGACCAGCAGCACGAGGGCGTGCACGATCCGCGGGCCCAGGAGCGCGACCGCGATCACGAGCACCACGCCGGAGAGCGCGGCCCCCGCGAGCGCGTCCTCGCCCGCGACGAACGCGGGCAGCATCGACAGGAACACCCCGCCGACGACCAGGACCACGCCGAGCACCGTGCGCGTGACACCCAGCCGCGGGATCTCCACCGCGGCCTCGCCCAACGCCTCGACCGGCTTCACCGTGATCGCACGCCGGGCCGACATCCTCCCCGCGAGCCACGCGACGCCCACGGTGAGCACCACGGCGATCACGACCGGCAACGGCCCCACCGCGACCGGGTAGTCCGCGGAGACGACCCCGGCACGGACGAACAGGCCGTGCAGCACGCCGACCGCGGCGATACCCAGGAGCGCCCCGGGGACCGCGGCCGTCGTGGACAGCACGAGCATCTCGGCGGAGATCATCCGGCGGACCTGGCGTGGGGTCGCACCGACCGCCCGGAGCAGCGCGAGCTCACGGCGTCGCTGCTGCACCACGAGCCCCAGGGCGCTCGCGACGACGAGGACGACGACCATGAGCATGATCCCGCCGAAGCTGCCGGCGATCGCGACCAGCGTGGTCGCCGAGCCCGAGGCGTCGGCGAACTCGACGGATCCGCGGGCGTCGCCCGTGCTCACGGTCAGCCCGGTCCGGTCGCGCACGTCCGCGGCGAGCGCCCGCACGTCCGTCCCGTCGGCGGCCAGGATCCCGACGGCGTCGACCTCGCCCCGGGCATCCGTCGCGCCGGGCAGGCCGCTCGTGCCCTGTGCTGACGCGAGGTCTGCGACCTGCTCGTCGATGAAGAACACCACGCCCTGCCGCAGAGCACCGGTCCCCACGGGCGGGGACACGGTCCCGGTCACCCGGTACTCCCCCGGCGTCGAGCCCACGGTCAGGGTGACGTCGTCGCCCACCCCCACGGCGAGCCGCACGGCCAGCGCGCCGTCGAGCACGACCTGGCCCGGCGCCGTCGGGCCGCCGCCCTGCACGAGGGCGAACGGACCGAGCGTCGCCGAGGACCACCCGTGGCCCACCGGCGGGCGCCCGTCGATCGCCCCGACCAGGTCGCCCGACGACCCGACGGCACCCAGCCGCACCTCGACGTCACCGACCGCGCGCTCGACCCCGGGGATCGCGGCGAGCTCGTCGACCGCGGACGCGGGCAGGCGCACGCGGCCGCCGAAGGGCTCGTCGTAGTCCACGTCGACCACGAGCGACTGCTTCGCGGTCACGACCAGGTCGGCGCCCGCGTAGCGCTCGGGACCGATGCCCTGCCGGATGCCCGACTCCATGAGCAGCCCGCACGCCGCGACGAGCATCGCGCTCAGGAACAGCGCGACGAACGGGCCCACGAAGCTCTTGCGGCGTGCGCGCAGCGTGCTCAGCGCGAGCCCCAGCACGCTCACCACTCCCCGAGGTGGGTCATGCGCTCGGCGACCTGCTCGGGGGTCGCTCGGACGAGCTCGCCCGCGACCTGCCCGTCGGCCAGGAACACGACACGGTCCGCGAACGAGGCCGCGACCGGGTCGTGGGTGACCATGAAGACGCTCTGGCCGAGCGTGTCGACCAGGTACCGCAGCAGCTCGAGCACGTGCTTGCTCGTGCGCGTGTCGAGGGCTCCGGTCGGCTCGTCCGCGACGACGACGTCGGGGCGCGTCACGAGCGCCCGCGCGATCGCCACACGCTGCTGCTGACCGCCCGAGAGCTCGCTCGGACGGTGGTCCAGGCGGTCCTCGATCCCGACGCGGGCCGCGATCTCGCGCAGCCAGGTCGGGTCCGCACGCTCGCCCGCGAGACGCAGCGGCAGCCCGACGTTCTCCGCGACCGTCAGCGACCCCATGAGGTTGTAGGCCTGGAACACGAAGCCGATGCGGCCCCGGCGCAGGGTCGTGAGCTCGTCCTCGGTCAGCGTGGACAGGTCGACGCCGCCCAGGTGGACCGAGCCGCCCGTCGGCCGGTCGAGGCCTGCGGCACAGTGCAGCAGCGTGCTCTTGCCCGAGCCCGAGGGGCCCATCACGGCCGTGAAGCTGCCCCTCGGCAGGGACAGGGACACGCCCCGCAGGGCGTGCACCGACCGCTTGCCCGCCGTGTACGTCTTGGTGATCCCTGCGACCTGCAGGGCGTACGGCGAGACCGCCGGGGCATCCTTGGTGGATGCCCCGGCGGTCCGCCTGGTCGTGGTCGTCCTCAACTCGAAACCCCCGTCGTGGCGTGAGCCTCGAACGTAACGAGCGGGGGACGAACCGGACCATCCGGCCCGTCCCCCGGGCGGGGTGGGGTTGTCCCCCGTGCCGGAGCCCGGATCGTCACAGGCTCTAGGGCGCGAGCCGGTGCAGGTCGCGCGGGAAGAGCGCGACCTCGCGGACGTTCGCCGCGCCCGTCAGGCGCGCGGTCCACCGTTCGAGGCCGATCGCGAATCCGCCGTGCGGCGGCATCCCGTGCGCGAACGCCTCGAGGTACGTCGCGTACGCGGCCGGGTCCTCCCCACGGGCGGTGATCGCCGCGACGTAGTCCGTGTACCGGTGCAGGCGCTGACCGCCCGTGACGAGCTCGACGCCGCGGAAGAGCAGGTCGAAGCTGTTGCTCCACCGCGCGTCGCCGAGCTGCGGGTGCGTGTAGAAGGGACGCTTCGCCATCGGGTAGCCCTCGACCGCGAGGAGGTCGCTGCCGTGCTCGGCGAGCGCCCACCGCCCCAGCGCACGCTCGTGCTCGGGGGCCAGGTCGGGCTCGTCCGCTCGAGCCCCGACGAGGGCCAGCGCCTCGGCGAAGTGGATCACGGGGATCTCGTCGGGCACGACCGGCACCACGAAGCCGTGCTCCGCGACCGCGGACCCGGCGTGCTCGTGGACCGCGGCGACCATCCCGGCCAGGGTGTCGCGCAGGACGGCCAGCACGTCGCGGTGGTCACGGACGAAACCGAGCTCGACGTCGAGCGAGACGTACTCGGCGAGGTGACGCACGGTGTCGTGCGGCTCGGCCCGGAAGACCGGTCCCACCTCGTACACGCGCTCGAAGACCCCGACGAGCTGCTGCTTGAAGAACTGGGGGCTCTGCGCCAGGAAGGCGGGCCGGCCGAAGTAGTCGAGCGTGAACACGTCGGCCCCCGACTCGGTCGCCGACCCGACGATCTTGGGCGACTGCACCTCGGTGAAGCCCCGCGCGTCGAGGGCCTCACGGAACCCGCGCAGGGACGCGGCCGACACCTCCCACCGTGCGCGCTGCGCGGGGTGCCGCCAGGCGACCGCGGCGTGGTCGAGCATCGTGGAGAGCCCCACGTCGAGCGAGGGGCGCCACAGCTCGACGGGCGGGGTCGAGGCCGGGTCGGTGAGGAGCACGACGGTCGGCGAGGTCACCTCGACCCCGCCCGGAGCCTGCGCGTTCGCCGTCGCCAGGCCCGTGACCTCGACCACGGTCTCCTCGGGCGGCACGACCTGCCCGTCGCCCGCCCGCACGACGACCTGGGCCAGGCCCGACCGGTCGCGCAGCACGAGGAACGTGACGGTCGCGAGGGCGCGACGCCGGTGCACCCAGCCACGGAGCGTGACGGGCGTGCCGGGCGGGAGGGCGGGCAGGTCGACGGCGAGGGTCCGAGGTGCGGTCGAGGCTGTGGGTGTGGTCGGCGGTCTCATGGTTCCTCCAGCAGGCGAAGGCCCTGGAGGAGCGGGCGGGGGCTAGGTCGCGGTGCCACCACTCCTTCGCCGGGAGGTCCCGGCCTCTCGTCGGTCCGCCGGACGCGCGGGGGTCGTGCGCCCGGCGCGAGGTCCGGGCCGAGGGTCGTCACGCCTCACGTCCACCGGCTCCGACGATACCCACGGACCGCGAAGGCGTCGCGGGGATATCCGGAGCCGGTCGTCGAGTGCGTGGTTCGGCTGCGACTCGCCGGGCGTGTCGCCGCCGAACCACGCACTCAGCGCTCTGGAGCCCGCTCGGGCACGTGCAGCCGCCGCAGGAAGCGGTCCGTGCGGGGGTGCGGCCCGCGCCGGTCACGCAGGGACACGACGACGGTCGTGGCGGTCGCGAGCGGGATCGTCCAGGCCGCGGGCTGGGCCAGGAGGCTGCGCGCGAGCCCGTCGCCCGGACCGAGCGCCGAGGTCACGAGGAGCGCCGCGGCGCACAGCGCGCTGCCGACGACCATGCCTGCGATCGCGCCGCGCGCGGTGAGGCGCCGCCACCACACGCCCAGCAGGATCGTCGGGGACAGCGCCGACGCCGCGAACACGAACACCGTCCCGACGCTCGTGACGAGCCCCTGCGGGATGGTCACGAGCGCGACCGCGAGGGGCACGAGCGTGCACGCGACCGCGGACCAGCGGAACGAGCGGACCGTGCCGCCGAACAGGTCCTGGCTCACGACCCCCGCGAGCGAGACCACGAGTCCCGACGACGTCCCGAGGAACGCGGCGAAAGCTCCGGCGATCACGAGCGCCGAGAGCAGCTCGCCGCCCACGCCCGGCACGAGCCGGGACGGCAGGACGAGCGCGACGGTGTCGGCGACGCCGGGCTCGGCGAGGTCGGGAGCCACGACGCGGGCGATGAGGCCCATGGTGCTCGAGACCATGTAGAACACGCTGATCATCCCGATCACCACCACGGTGGTCCACCGGGCCGAGACGCCGTCGGGGCTCGTGTAGAAGCGCACGAGGACGTGCGGCAGGCCGATCGTGCCGAGCAGCAGCGCGAGCAGCAGCGAGACGGTCGTGTACGTGTCGTACGAGCGCGGCCCCGCCTCGGGCGGGAAGACCTGCGCCGGGTCGAGCGTCAGGTCCTGCCCGCCGAGCACGACGAGCAGGAAGACCACGGGGACCGCGAGCGCCGTGAGCTTGACCCAGAACTGGAACGCCTGGACGAACGTCACCGAGCGCATGCCGCCCGCGGCGACCACGGCGCTCACGACCGCGGCCACCCCGACCGACCCGACCCACGGCGGCACGGGTGCCACGGTCGTGATGACGAGGGCCGCGCCGTGGAGCTGCGGCACGACGTACAGCCACCCGATGACGAGCACCAGGACGCTCGTGACGCGTCGGGCGGCGAGCGAGTCGAGCCGTGCCTGGACGAAGTCGGGGATGGTGTAGGCCCCGGAGCGACGCAGGGGCCCGGCGACGAACAGCAGCACGAGCAGGTACCCCGCGGCGTACCCGACGGGGAACCAGAACGCCTCGGCCCCCGAGAGCAGCACGAGCCCGGACAGCCCCAGGAACGTCCCGGCCGACAGGTACTCGCCGCTGATCGCCGACGCGTTCCACACGGGCTGCACGGTCCGGGACGCGACGAAGAAGTCGCTCGTCGTCCGCGAGATCCGCAGCCCGTAGAAGCCGATGAGCCCCGTCGCGAGCAGCAGCAGACCGATCGCGACGAGCGGCAGCGCCGAGCTCACTCGTCGTCCACCAGCGCACGGAAGCGCCGCTCGTTGCGGGCGGCGGCCAGCGCGAACACGAGCGCGAACGCCCCGATGACCGGGTAGAAGCCGTACGCGTGCAGGAGCCACGGGAGCGGCACTCCGAGCACGTGCACGTCGCCCAGCGTCGGCACGGCGCTCATCGTGACCGTGAGCAGCGTGACCACGGCCAGGAACGACACGACGCACGCGAGCGCGAGCCGCAGCTGGGTCCGCGCGAGGCTGCGGGCGTACACGGCCGCGGGCTCGCTCCCGCCGTCGGGCCCGGGCGTGTCCTGGGCGCCCCCCGGCATCCCGCCCGACGACGCCTCCTCCCCCGCGTCCGGCGCGGCGGCCCGCGCGGCGGACGGGGTGGGAGACGGGACGTCGGTCGAGCGGACGACGACCCGCGGCGGCGGGTCCTCCGGGCTCATGGACGCCCTCCGGGACGGCCCAGGAGCGCGTCGCGCACGGCCGGAGCCATGCGCCGGCTCACGGGGACCTCCTGCCCGGCGACGACCACGACCGGGTGCGCACCGCCGAGGCGGACCGCCGTCACGGCGGCGCGGTCCACGAGGTACGAGCGGTGCACGCGCAGGAAGCCCGCCGCGGCCCAGCGTTCCTCGAGGTCGGAGATGGGCTCGCGCACGAGGTAGCCGTCCGTGTCCGTGACCAGGCGCGAGTAGTCGCCCTGCGCCTGGACCCACCGCACGGCCGAGCGCAGCACGACGCGCGTGGTCGTACCGACCGTGACGGCGATGGTCTCGTCGGTCGGGGTGACCTGCGCGGGTGCGGCGGACCTCTCCGCGTCGCGGGCGGCGGCGCCGCCCGTGCCGCCCGCGACGCGCGACGGCGCGCCCTCCGCGATGCGGGACGCGGCCGCCTGGACCGCGACGGCCCGCTCGACCGCGCGGGCCAGGCGCTCGCGCCGCACGGGCTTGAGCACGTAGTCGACGGCCTCGACGTCGAACGCCTCGGTGGCACGGGCCTCGTCAGCCGTCACGAACACCACCGCAGGCCGGACCGAGAACCGCGACAGCGCCCGGGCGAGGTCCAGCCCCGTGAGGCCCGGCATGTGGATGTCGAGGAACGCGACGTGCACGGGGTGCTCGGACAGCCAGCGCAGGGCCTCGGCGCCCGACGCGACGGGGTGCACCGAGCGCACGTGCGGGTCGCGGCGCAGGAGCGCGGTCAGCTCGTCGAGGGCCGGGCGCTCGTCGTCGGCCACGAGGACGTCGACGCCGTCGGGACGCGGACCTGGGACCTTCGCGGGCCCGGCGTCAGGACCCGTGGGCGGTGCGAGGTGAGGGACGGGGTCGGTCACGGCCTGCTCACCTCGGTCTCGTGCTGGGGCTGGGACTTCGGGACGCGCATCCGCACGAGGGTACCCGCGCCCTCGTTCGTCTCGATCTCGAGCGCGTGCTGGTCGCCGTAGAGCTGGCGCACGCGCGTGTCGACGTTGCGCAGCCCGACGTTCGTCGCACGCGACCCCGTCGCGAGCAGGGTCCGCAGCGTCTCGGGAGACATGCCGACGCCGTCGTCCTCGACCGTGATCTCGGTCTGGGTGCCCTCGTCGCGCGCGCTGATGACGATCCGCCCGCCGCGCTCGCGCGGCTCGAGGCCGTGCCGGACGGCGTTCTCGACGAGCGGCTGGACGCTGAGGAACGGGATGACGGTCGACAGGGACTCCGGCGCGATCTGGAGCGTCACGGTCAACCGGTCACCGAACCGCGCGCGCTCGAGCTCGACGTACGAGTGGATGCTGCCCAGCTCGTCGGCGAGCGTCGTGAAGTCCCCGCGGCCCCGGAAGGAGTAGCGCGTGAAGTCCGCGAAGTCGAGCACGAGGTCGCGCGCCCGCTCGGGGTCGGTGCTGATGAAGGACGCGATCGCGCCGAGCGAGTTGTAGATGAAGTGCGGGCTGATCTGCGCGCGCAGGGCACGCAGCTCGGCCTGGGCGAGCGCGGTGCGCGACGCCTCGAGCTCACCCAGCTCGAGCTGGGCCGAGCACCACTGCGCGACCTCGCCCGTGGCCCGCACGAGCGGCGGGCGCACCCGCGTCGCGAACGCGACGACGGCTCCGGCCACGACGCCGCCCGCGAGCACGGGCGCCCCCACGGCCTCCGGGGTGCCCGACGACGGCTCGCCGCCCGCGTAGACCTGTCGCCTCCCCGTCTCGACGGTCCGGGCGCCGACACGCTGCGCCTCGGCCCGGAGGGCGGCCGGTCCGTCGAGGGCCACGACGCCGTCGGCCGTCACGACCGCGAGCGCCTCGCAGCCGAGCAGGGTGCGCAGGTGGCGGGCAGCACGTCCGACGTCGTCGCCCTCGAGCCCGTCCCGCAGGTGCTTGGCCGCACGGGACGCGAGGTGCAGCGTGCTGAAGGTCGCGCGCTCGGAGTCGCTGCCGAGCTCGCGCGTGCCGCGTGCCAGCCGCCACGCGAGGACCAGCGCGGCGGTGAGCAGGACGCCGACGACGAGGCCGACGACGGCCCCGGTGAAGACGGGTCCGGACATGTCGCGATCCTATTCCGGAGAGACGACGCCGAGGGTGACGAACCGGGGTGCCGGTGGTGACGGACGGACCGCCGAGGGTGACGGGCCAGACCGCCGACGGTGACGCTCCCGGGCGCCGAGGGTGACGGGCCGGACCGCCGACGGTGACGCTCCCGGGGGCCGAGGGTGACGAGCACTGGTGTCGTGGCGACCGCGGAGACGTGTCCACGGAGGTGAGCGGCGCCGTCGGGCGTGCACACCAGGCGGTGTCACGTGCGGGCCGACGGCGACGGGCGTACTGCCGAGGGTGACGGGATTCCGCCCAGGGTGTCGCCACGGGGCGCCGAGGGCGACGGGATACCGCCCAGGGTGTCGCCACGGGGCGCCGAGGGCGACGCCGTCGCACCGCATGCGGGTCACGGCGGGCACGGGCGTCACCCTCGGCGGGCAGGAGGGTCACCCTCGGCGGGCACGGGCGTCACCCTCGGCGACCGGGGTCAGCAGCAGCGGGCGCCCGGGTTGCGGTCCTGGTCGTCCATGCGCTGGCGCCAGAACTGGCGCTCGGTCAGGACGGGGACGTCGGGCCCGTGCGCGGCGCGGCGGTGCTCCACGTACACCCGGTACGCGTCGTCGCCCATGAGCTGGCGGACGTACCAGGCCGTACCCCTCGCCGCGCGGGCGAGCGCGTCGCGCACGGGCCCCACGTCAGTGCCCCGCGCCCGAGGACACGGGCCGCTTCTCGGGCGGGAGCTGGGCCCACTCGGCCTCGATCTCCTTCTCGGTCGCCGTGGTCAGGAGACCCGCGGGGGCGAAGCGACGCGAGGCCACGGGCTGGTCCTCGTGGTTCTCCCCTCCGCCTGCACGCAGCGCCTTCACGGTCGTGACGAGGGCCGAGACCATCACGACGATCGCGAGGACCACGAAGATGATCGACAGCGTGCCCTGGACGAACGTGTTGCGCACGACCGCCTCCATGGCCTCGACCGACGTCGCGGTGCCGAACGAGGTCTCCCCCGCGGCCAGCGCCTCCTTGAACGCGTTGTGGTTGGCCCAGTACCCGACGGCGGGGACGGGCGAGAAGATCTTCTCGAACGAGGCGGTGATGGTCACGACCGCGGTGAACGCCAGGGGCACCGCGACGATCCACAGCCAACGGAAGTACGAGCGTCCGCGCTTGGCCACGATCGCCAGGACGACCGCGAGCGCGATGGCCGCGAGGAGCTGGTTGGCGATGCCGAACAGCGGGAAGAACGTGTTGATCCCGCCGAGCGGGTCGGTGACGCCCAGGTAGAGGATGCTCCCCCACCCGGCGACCATGACCAGGGTGCAGAACCACACCCCGGGCCGCCAGGTCACGTCCCTGAACTTCGGGGCGACGTTGCCGAGCGAGTCCTGGAGCATGAAGCGCGCCACGCGCGTCCCGGCGTCGACGGCCGTGAGGATGAACAGCGCCTCGAACATGATCGCGAAGTGGTACCAGAAGCCCATCATCGCGGCGCCGCCGAAGAGCTGCTGCATGATGTGCGCGAGGCCCAGCGCCAGGGTCGGCGCACCACCCGTGCGGGAGACGATCGACTCCTCGCCCACGGCCGCGGCGGTCGAGGACAGCATGTCGGGCGTGAGGTTCACGCCGGCCAGGCCGAGGGAGTTGACGAACGCGACGGCGCCCTCGATGGTCCCGCCGGTCGCGGCCGCCGAGGCGTTCATCGCGAAGTAGATGCCGCGGTCGAGCGAGATCGCGGCGACGAGCGCCATGATCGCGACGAACGACTCCATGAGCATGCCGCCGTACCCGATGAAGCGCGTCTGGCGCTCCTTCTCGAGCAGCTTGGGCGTCGTGCCCGACGCGATGAGGGCGTGGAACCCGGACAGTGCGCCGCACGCGATCGTCACGAACAGGAACGGGAACAGCGACCCGGAGAACACCGGCCCGGTCTCGCCGCTCGCGAACTCGCTGACCGCGGGCACCGAGATCTCGGGACGCACGATCACGATCGCGCCCGCGAGCATCACGATGACGCCGACCTTCATGAACGTCGACAGGTAGTCGCGCGGGGCCAGGAGCAGCCACACGGGCAGGACGGCCGCGACGAAGCCGTAGATGATGATGCCGATCGCGATGGTCGTGCGGTCGAGGTGGAACAGGTCCGCACCCCACGGGGTGTTCGCGACCCAGCCGCCGCCGACGATCGCGGCCATGAGCAGCACGAAGCCGATGATCGAGACCTCGGTGATGCGTCCGGGGCGCAGGTAGCGCAGGTAGACGCCCATGAAGAGCGCGATCGGGATGGTCATCGCGACGCTGAAGACGCCCCACGGGCTCTCGCCCAGGGAGTTCACGACGACGAGCGCGAGGATCGCGACGATGATCAGCATGATGAGCAGCGACGCGACGATCGCGGCCGTGCCACCGATGCGACCGAGCTCCTGGCGGGCCATCTGGCCGATCGTGCGGCCGCCGCGGCGCATCGAGAAGAACAGGACCACGTAGTCCTGCACGGCGCCCGCGAAGATGACGCCGACGATGATCCAGACCGTGCCGGGCAGGTAGCCCATCTGTGCGGCCAGGACCGGTCCGACGAGCGGCCCTGCCCCCGCGATCGCGGCGAAGTGGTGCCCGAAGAGCACGCGGCGGTCGGTCGGGACGTAGTCCTTGCCGTCCGAGCGCACCTCGGCGGGGGTCGCGCGCCGGTCGTCGGGGCGCGTGATCCAGCGCTCGATGACCTTGGAGTAGAAGCGGTACCCGATGAGGTAGCTGCAGACCGCGGCGAACACGAACCAGATCGCGTTGACGGTCTCGCCGCGCACGATCGCGAGCATGACCCAGGCCACGCCGCCGAGCAGTGCGATGCCGGTCCAGAGCAGGACCTTCTGCCAGGTCCAGCGAGGCTTCAGGGCGGCCTCGGGGACCGCGGTGGGCGGGAGCGTCGGATCGGGCGAGAGCCCGTCGTCCGAGGCGGTCTCCGCCGTCGATCGGATGTCTGTCGTCATCGGTTCTCTCTCCCAAGGTCGCGTCGTTGCGTCCGACCGGGAAAGGCTAGGGACGACGACGGGCCGTGATCCAGGTCACGTCGACGGACGGTCGAGGTGTGCGACGAGCGGTAGGCGACGTGCGACGAACGGTCGCCGAACGGCGGTCGGCGACCGCCCGGACGGGCGGTCCGCGTAGTGTTCTCCCGTCGTGCCGACCTCCGGCACGGTGCCCGAGAGGACCCCTGTGAGCCTGATCCGCCTGAACGCCGTGAGCATGCAGTTCGACGACAAGGTCGTGCTGCGCGACGCCTTCCTCAAGCTCCGCGAGGGCGAGCGCGTCGGGCTCGTGGGCCGTAACGGCACGGGCAAGACGACGTTCCTCGAGCTGATCCTCGGACGCAAGGAGCCCACCTCGGGGACGGTCGACGTCAACCTCGGTGTGAGCATCGGGTACTTCTCGCAGTTCTCCGAGCTCGCGGGGCACCGCAGCGCGGCCGAGGAGCTCAGCGAGCTGTTCGCGGACGTCCACTCGACGCAGGCGCGCCTCGACGCGATCGGCGAGCGCCTCGCCGAGCCCGACCTCATGGACGACGGCGGCGACGAGATGACGCGGCTCCTGACCGAGCAGGCGGACCTGTTCGAGCGCATGGACGCGCTCGACGGGTGGTCGTACGAGAACACGATCGACACGGTCCTCACGCGTCTCGGCTTCGACGCCGGACGCCGCGACCTCCCGGTCGACCAGCTCTCGGGCGGCTGGCGCAACCGTGCGGCGCTCGCACGGATCCTGGTGCAGCGCCCCGACGTGCTCCTCCTCGACGAGCCCACGAACTTCCTCGACCTCGACGGCGTGCGCTGGATCGAGAGCTGGCTCCAGTCGTACCCCGGCGCGGTGCTCGTGGTCTCGCACGACCGCCAGTTCCTCGACGGCGCGGTCAACCGGATCGTCGAGATCGAGAACCGCCGTCTGCACGAGTACGAGGGTGGCTACTCGGACTACGTGCACGCCAAGCAGTCGCGGATCAAGACCATCGAGCGCCAGTTCGCGCACGAGGAGGAGCTGCTCGCGTACGAGGTCGAGGCCAGCGACGCCCGCAAGCAGGCCGCGAAGGACAAGAGCCGCGGCCTCAGGCGCAAGCTCGCCGACATCAAGAAGCGGCAGGCGCCTCGCCCGGTCGACCAGATCATCACGACCATCTACGCGGACCTGCACGTGAGCGAGCGCCTGGTCGAGGTCGAGGGACTCACGAAGGGCTTCGGCGGCGACCCGCTGTTCAGCGACCTGACCTTCTCGCTGCACCGCGGGGACCGCGTGGCGGTCGTCGGCGCGAACGGGTCCGGCAAGTCGACGCTCCTCGACGTGCTCACCGAGGTCACGCCACCCGACGCCGGGCAGATCACGT
The DNA here is from genome assembly GCF_042887685.1 of Oerskovia sp. NPDC057915. Classification (NCBI taxonomy): domain Bacteria; kingdom Bacillati; phylum Actinomycetota; class Actinomycetes; order Micrococcales; family Cellulomonadaceae; genus Oerskovia; species Oerskovia sp. NPDC057915. Next base: position 104,085 of record NZ_JBHVOS010000006.1, read on the forward strand.
GGAAGAAGAACTCGACGTTCGTCTCGTACAACCAGGTCGTGGCTGACCTCGACCTGGACGACACGGTCGCGCACGCGGTCAGCGCCGCCCCCGGGACCCTCGCGTATTCGGCGACCAAGAAGAACGTCAACAGGTTCCTGACGATGCTGCAGTTCTCCGAGATGGAGCTCAAGCAGAAGATCGGGACGCTGTCGGGCGGGCAGCGCGCCCGCGTCGCGATCGCGCAGTGCCTGCTGTCGGGCGCCTCGGTGATCGTCCTCGACGAGCCGACCAACCACCTCGACCTCACGAGCGCGCAGGTCATGGAGCGCGCGCTCGCGCACTTCCCGGGCGCCGTGGTCGTCGTGAGCCACGACCGCTACTTCATCGACAAGGTCGCCGACCGTCTGCTGACGTTCGACGGCGCCGGCGGCGTCGTCGAGACGGCCGCGAGCGGCGCGCTCTGACTCAGGGCTGCGGGACGGGCCCGACGGCCCGAGCCGTCCCCGCCCGGGTGGTCGAGGACCAGTCGCTCCCAGGTGCAGAGCCGCGCGGTCGACGCCGCCTCCTGTGCCAGGAGCACCGCGCGCAGATGCTGCCCTGACGGAGCACGGACCCCCAGCCCTCCTCGGCGAGCACGTCCAGGACGGCGCGGGACCGGGCGTCCGTCGAGCCGTCGTCGACCCCGAGGACCTGGTCGGGTGCGCGGGTCTGTCGCAGCACCGACTCGACGGCCTCACGCACAAGGTCTCCCTGGTCGAACCCGGTCACGACCACGCCCACGGTTGCTCGCACGCGACGATGCTGGCGGCCTCGCTCCCACGCTCGCCCGAGACCGTGTCGGTGGCACCCCCTACGTTCCCTGCCATGGACCACGACACCTTCTGGCAGATCGTCGACGACGCACGGACCCGGGCAGGCCGAGGGGCCGACGACCGCGGCGCCGAGGACGACCCCCTCCCGGACGCCCTGACCGCCGTGCTCGTCGAGCGGCTGTCGCCCGACGAGATCCTCGCGTTCGCCGCCGTGTCCGACGAGGTGAGCACGGCGGCATATGCCTGGCCCGTGTGGGGCGCGGCGTACCTGATCGAGGGCGGGTGCAGCGACGACGGCTTCATGGACTTCCGCGACGGGCTCGTCCTCGCCGGGCGCGACGTCTTCACCCGGACGGTCGCGGACCCGGACTCGCTCGCGGAGCACCCGGTCGTCGTCGCCATGGCGAGCGACCAGGGCTGGTTCGGTTTCGAGTCGCTCGACTCGCTCGTGGGCGACGCCTGGACCAAGGCCACGGGGCGTGACGACGAGGACTACTACGAGGCCCGCGACACCGCCGCGCCGTCGGCGCCCGCGGCCACGGGCACGGGCACGGGCACCGACGGCAGCGAGACGCCGGTCGGCGCCTCGACCGACCCGGCCGGCGAGAGGTGGGACTTCGACGACGAGGACGAGAACCGCCGTCGGCTCCCCCGGCTCGCGGCGCTCTTCGCCTGACGGACCCGACCGCCCGCGGGGTCCTCAGCCCGCCGCCGAGACTCCTTCTCAGCCGTCCTCGGGCGCCGTCAGCCGTCCTCGGTCAGCGTCAGTCGTCCTCGGGCGCCGGGAGCAGGCCTCCCAGGGCCGCGGCAGCGGCGCCCAGGACGAGTCCCACCCGTAGGTGCGGTGCGCGCACCCCGCGGGCGCGCATGCGCTCGCCCCAGCGGTACGCGCCCTTCTCCCCGACGACGGCGAACGCGGTCGTGGCTCCGAGGAGGACGGCTGCCCCCACGGCGATCGCGACCTTTCCGCCCGGGGCGATCTCGACCGGTGTGAGGTCGTGCAGCGTGTTGTCGGGGACGTCGTCGGGCGTCTGCTCCCAGGGCGCCGACGTGCCAGGGAGGTCGGTGCCCTCGGTGCCCCGCAGGGCTCCACGGACCTTGCGCACCCCGTCGATCGCCTGGCGGCCCTCGCTGGTCTGCAGGAGCACCGCAGCCCCCACGACCCCGCAGGCGGTCTTGAGGAGCGCCCGGGTGCCGCGCCGTTCGACGAGGTCGGGCACGGTGTACCAGGCAGCCGTCATGAGCCCGTAGGCCGCTCCGGCCCGCGTGTCGAACGTCCATGGGCGGGTGGTCTCGGTCTGCTGCACCGGCATCGCTTCGTCCCTGCTGTGCATCGTCTGCACGCTCGTCCGTCCCTGAGGTCCGTCGGCCGGCTTCGCCGGCGCCGTGCTCACGGGCTGTCGTGAATCACCAACGAGGTGCCTGTCCGGTTCGTTCCACCTCCCGTCGTCCGAGGCCCGTCACGCGCAGGCGTCGCGGACCGGTGACCACTCTCACGCTCGCGGGGCGCACGTCTGCGACCGGCGCTGCCCGCACGTGTGGTCTCCTGGGGCGATGAGCGACGGGACGACGGAGACCACGACGGTGCACGGCACGCTGCGGGAGGTCGCCGTGCTCGGCGCCGGAGGGGTCGGCGGCCTGGTCGGGGCGCTGCTGGCCCGCACCGGTGACGTGGCGGTGACGTTCGTGGCCCGCGACGAGACGGTGAGGTCCTTGCGAGAGCGCGGGCTGCGCGTCCGCAGCGAGCAGCTCGGTGACGTCGAGGTCGCCGTCCGGGCGACGGCACGCCTCGACGACCCGGTCGACGTGCTGCTCGTCGCGGTCAAGGCGACCGGCCTGAGGGACGCCCTCGACCGCGTCGCCCCCGAGGTGCTCGGGGACGCCGTGGTCGTGCCGCTGCTCAACGGCGTCGAGCACCTGGACGTGCTGCGCGCCCGGTACGGCTCCGAGCGGGTCGTCCCTGCGGTGATCCGGGTCGAGGCGACGCGTGTCGCACCGGGAGAGATCGTGCACGGCAGCCCGTTCGTGGAGATCGACCTCGCCCCGGGTGACGCGCCGACGGACGCGGTCGACTCGGTGCGCGACCTCCTCGCGCGCGCCGGGATCACGGTGAGGCTGCGGGCCGACGAAGCCGCCCTGGTGTGGGCCAAGCTGTCGTTCCTGGCGCCGCTGGCCCTGCTCACGACCCGGCACCGCGCGACGATCGGCGAGGTGCGCACGGCTCACCGGGACGAGCTCGAGGCGCTGGTCGCCGAGGTCGCGGCCGTCGCGACGGCGTCGTGCGCCCCGTCGGACCCCGCGGCGTCGCTGACCCTGTACGACCGGTTCCCCGCCGCTGCCCGCTCCTCGATGGAGCGCGACGCCGAGGCGGGACGACCGCTCGAGGTCGACGCGATCGGCGGCGCGGTGGTGCGTGCTGCCGAGCGCCACGGTGTCTCGGCGCCGCTCACGGCCCGGCTCGTCGCCGAGCTCTCCTGACGTCGCAGAGCTCTCCTGACGCTGCCGCCGTCACGCGCAGCGCGCCGCCGCTACCAGTCCGCAGGCACGACCCAGTGCCGGGGCGCGCGCTCGTGCTCCAGGAGCCTGCGCTGGGCGCGGCGGCAGTGCAGCGCGCGCTGCTCGGCGGTCAGCCCGTCGAGCCAGGCGAGGTACCGCCGCTCGAGGACCCGGAACCGCGCTCGTCCGAGGGCGAGCACGGTGATCGAGGCCAGCCAGTGGGCCGCGAGCATGGCGCCGAGCAGCAGCGCCGCCACGGGCAGCGAGAGGACCGGGTGGGCCTGCAGCCCGCACCACAGGACGACGATGACGGCACCGAGCTGGCTCACGCTCGCGGCGAGCAGCCACCCGCTGGTCAGGGGTCCGTGCAGACCGGCCCGGTCGCGCCGGCACGGGACGAAGGTCGACCGGTGCGCGTCCAGGGGCGGGTAGGTCTCGGGGACGTCGGCCTCGCTCGCGGGGGACCTCGCCATCTCGCTCACCCGCCGGCGAAGGGTGGGAGGACGTCGATCGTCACCGGGCCGGCGACGGGGGCGGCCGCGGACTCGGGGCGCAGCGCACGGCCGTCCTGCAGGTAGGAGCAGACGACCTGGACGCGCCGCATCGGCTCGCCGTGCCGACGCGCGCTGACGCGGAGCGCAGCGGCGGGGCTCTCGGTCTCGATCACCTCCTCGTCGAGGCCGTTCGCCGCGGCGCGGGCCGCGGCGTAGTAGCGCAGGGTGATGGCGGGCATCTCGTCACTCCTTGTCGTGCGGGGTTCGGTGCGGTCTCGGGCGGGACCTATCCCCCGATCGCGGACATGCCGCGCTCGGGCTGGCGGAAGCGGGCGCTGCCGATGGTGTGCCCGGCGGCCTTGGTGCGGACCGCGAGGCCGAGCGCTGCCGCGATGCGGTCGTCGTCGGCTCCTGCGCGCAGGAGCGTCCGCAGGTCGGTCTCCTCGCGCGCGAACAGGCAGCTGCGGAGCTGACCGTCGGACGTGAGGCGGATCCTGTCGCACGCCCCGCAGAAGGGCCGGGTCACCGACGCGACGATGCCGACGACCGCGTCGGTGCTGTCGACGGTCCACCGCTCGGCCGGGGCGGCCCCGCGTGTCGGTACGGGTTCCAGGTCGAACGCTCCGCTGAGCGACGCGAGCACCTCGTCGGCCGTGACCATGCCCTCGCGGGTCCAGGTCCGGCCGGCGTCGAGCGGCATCTGCTCGATGAACCGCAGCTCGTACCCGCGGTCGAGCGCGAACCGCAGCAGGTCGACGGTCTCGTCGTCGTTGACGCCTCGCACGAGGACGGCGTTGAGCTTGGTCCCGGTGAAGCCGGCGCGGTCGGCGGCCGCGAGCCCGTCGAGGGCCTGATCGAGGCGGTCGCGCCGGGTCAGCGTCGCGTACCGGTCGCGCCGCAGGGTGTCGAGCGACATGTTGAGCCGGCCGAGTCCCGCGTCGCGCAGCGGACCCGCGAGCGCCGGCAGCCGCAGACCGTTGGTGGTCATCGACACTTCGGGGGCGCCGGGGAGCGCGGCGAGCCCGGCGACGATCTCGACGATGTCGGGGCGCAGGAGCGGCTCGCCGCCCGTGAGGCGGATCTCCTCGATGCCGTGCCGGACCGCGACGGCCGCGACGCGGGTCGTCTCGGCGACCGTGAGGAGCTCGTCGGAGGGCAGCCACGGCATGCCCTCGGCGGGCATGCAGTAGGTGCATCGCAGGGAGCATCGGTCGGTCAGGGAGATCCGCAGGTCGCGGTGGCGCCGCCCGAACCGGTCGACGAGGCCGGGGGCGTCCAGTCGGTCCGTGCCCGACGGCGTCGCGCGCCGAGGCGACCGACCTCCCGTCGGCGTCGCGCGCCCGGGGAGCGCACGGCCGGACGCGACGCGCTCGGCGGGGGCGGCGCCGTCGGGCAGGAGGTCCTTGACCGTCCGCTCGACCGGGGGCGCGACGCTCACAGCGCCCCGACCCACTCGTGCGTGCCGTCGGCGAAGACCTGGCGCTTCCACACGGGCAGCGCCGCCTTGATCTCCTCGACCAGCTCGCCGCACGCCGCGAAGGCCTGGGCCCGGTGGGCCGAGGACACGGCTGCGACGAGCGCGACGTCCCCGACCGCGAGGTCCCCGACGCGGTGGGACACCGCGACCCGGACCGCGCCCGAGCGGGCCGCGACGCGCGCCGCGATCTCGCCGATGAGGCGGTCCGCGTCGGGGTGGGCCTCGTACGTGAGGGCGGTGACGGACCGGCCGGCGTCGTGGTCGCGCACGATGCCCGCGAAGGTCACGACGGCCCCGGCGTGCGCGGACGCCACCGCCTGCTCGTGCTCGGCCACGTCGAGGACGTCCTCCCCCACGCCTGCGAGCGCCACGCGTACGTCCGGGACCGCGCTCATGCGCGCACCTTGCCCCGCCCCGCGGTCGCGGAGCGCTGCCGGTAGACGACGTACGGCCGGGCCAGGTAGGCGATGGGCACGGACCAGACGTGCACGAGCCGCGTGAAGGGCCAGATCGCGAGGAGCAGGCACGCGAGCACCGCGTGCCAGCCGTAGACCGCGGGTGCGGAGGAGATGAGCGACGGGTCGGGCTGGAGCACGAAGAGCTGGCGGAACCAGACCGAGACCGTGCCGCGGTACTCGTAGCCCGAGCCGAACACGTTGATCGCGACGGTCTGCCACATGCCGACCGCGATCTCGACCGTGAGCAGGAGGTACAGGACCCGGTCCATGGGGGTCGTGACGATGCGGATGCGGTCGGAGACGTAGAAGCGGCGCAGCAGCAGGATCACGAGGCCCGCGCACAGCAGCACGCCTGCGACCGTCCCGGCCGCGACCGCGACGACGTGGTAGGTGTGGTCGGAGATCCCGAGGGCCTGGGTCCACGAGGTCGGGATCAGCAGCCCGGCGGCGTGGCCGAGGATCGCGAACAGCGCCCCGAAGTGGAACAGGGGCGAGCCCCAGGCGAGCCAGCGCTTCTCGAGCACCTGGCTCGTGCGGGTCGTCCAGCCGAACTGGTCGTTGCGGTACCTCCACACGTGCCCGACGACGAAGATCGCGAGGCAGACGTACGGCAGCACCACGAAGAGGAGGGTGTCCCACATGAGTCAGCGTCCTTCCGGGGCGCAGGTGAATTCCGGGGGGCCGAAGGGCGCGCCGGGCGTGTCGGTCCAGCTCGCTCCCCCGTAGGGCGTCGAGGCGATCTCGAGCCCCGCGTCGTCGCTGGGCGGGCCGGTCAGCGCGAGCTGGTCGACCTCGCCGCGCTGGCGCTCGGACACGGGCCCCAGGAGGTCGCTCACGGCCTCGAGGACCTCGCGGTAGTGCGAGCCGCGGTCGGCGAGCGAGCGGCGGATGAGCTCGATCCCGCCGCGGTGGGTCCGCAGCGGCGCCTCGCCCGCCCCGGTCCCGGCGCGCGAGGCGAACTCGAGCACCATGGGCAGGTAGTCGGGGAGCTCGGCGTCGTCGGGCGCGAAGCCGCACGCGCGGTAGCGCTGCTTGAGGGCGAGGAGCGCCATGCCGCGCTGGCGCGTGTCGCCGTGCAGGTAGTAGCTGAGGAACAGCGACGACTTGCGGCGCAGGTCGAACGTCTCGACGTAGTGGGCCCGCGCAGCGCGCGGCTCGAGCCGGGAGTGCTGCGCCCAGAAGGCGCGCAGGTGCGCCGCGGGGGCCGAGTCGGGCAGGGCCGCGACGGCAGCGCCGAGCTCGTCGGCGTCGGCGTACCAGGCGTCGTCGGGGTAGGCCAGCAGGAGGCTGGCGAGCGCGAGGACGTCGGCCCGGGCGGGCACCTCGACGAGGTCCTTGCGCCGCGAGCGCCGCAGGAGCGGGATGATCGCGCGCCTGCCCGACGGCGGAGCCTGGGTCGTCATGACGGCCTCCGGACCTGCAGGGGCACCGAGACGGGGCCGCCGCGCGTGGACGCCGCGCTCATGCCCGGTCCGCCCGGGTTGTCGAGCGAGCAGCCCGAGGCCCACGACGCCATCTCGGCCGCGTCCTCCTTGTGCGCCGCGGGGATCACGTACCGGTCCTCCATCTTGGCGATGGCCAGGAGCCGGTAGAGCTCCTCGACGTCCTCGGCCGTGTACCCGACCTGGGCGAGCAGCGCCTCGTCGACCTCCCCGTCGAGCGTGCGGCGGCGCATGTGGCTGCGCATGGCCGCGAGCTTCATGAGGACGCCCGCGACGACGTCGACGTCCCCGGCCGAGAAGAGGCTCGCGAGGTACTCGAGCGGGATGCGCAGCGACGCGATGGTGTGGAACACGTCGTCGGCGTCGGCGTCGTCCTTGCCGAGCTCGGTCGTGACGTCCAGGACGGGCGAGAGCGGCGGCACGTACCAGACCATGGGCATGGTGCGGTACTCGGGGTGCAGCGGCAGCGCGACCTTGAACTTCTGGATGAGCTTCCAGATGGGCGAGCGCTGGGCTGCGCCGATCCAGTCCTCGGCGATGCCCGCCGCCCTCGCCGCCGCGATCACCTCGGGGTCCGTGGGGTCGAGGAAGACCGAGCGCTGCGCGTCGAGCAGGTCCTTCGGGTCCTCGACGGACGCGGCGGCCTCGACGGCGTCGGCGTCGTAGAGCACGAGGCCGATGTACCGCAGGCGGCCGACGCACGTCTCGGCGCACACGGTCGGCTGCCCAGCCTCGATGCGCGGGAAGCAGAACGTGCACTTCTCGGCCTTGCCCGTCTGGTGGTTGACGTAGACCTTCTTGTAGGGGCACGCCGAGACGCACATGCGCCACCCGCGGCACGCGTCCTGGTCGACGAGCACGATGCCGTCCTCGACCCGCTTGTACATGGCCGACGACGGGCAGGCCGAGACGCACGCAGGGTTGAGGCAGTGCTCGCAGATCCGGGGCAGGTGGAACATGAACGTCTGCTCGAACGAGAGCTGGACCTTGTCGACCATCGAGGCCAGGTTGGGGTCCTTCGACGCGATCTGGGGTGAGCCGCCCAGATCGTCGTCCCAGTTGGGCCCCCACGTGATCTTCATGTCCTTGCCCGTGATCGCGCTCTTGGGGCGCGCAACCGGGATCTGCGGCGAGTTCGCCGGTGCGGAGATCAGCTGGTCGAAGTCGTACGTCGCGGGCTCGTAGTAGTCGTCGAGCCCCGGCAGGTCCGGGTTCGCGAAGATCGACGCGAGGCGGCGCAGCCGTCCCCCCGAGCGGAGCCGGAGCCGTCCCTTGCGGTCGAGCTCCCACCCGCCGTGCCAGCGGTCCTGGTCCTCGTACCCGCGCGGGTACCCCGTCCCGGGCTTGGTCTCCACGTTGTTGAACCACACGTACTCGACGCCGTCGCGGTTGGTCCACGTCTGCTTGCACGTGACCGAGCACGTGTGGCACCCGATGCACTTGTCGAGGTTCATGACCATCGCCACCTGCGACATGACCCGCATCTCAGTACTCCACTTCCTGGTTGCGGCGACGGATGACCGTGTACTCGTCGCGCTGGTTGCCGGTCGGCCCGTAGTAGTTGAAGGCGTAGGTGAGCTGGCCGTACCCGCCCAGGAGGTGCGTGGGCTTCATCATGATCATCGTCAGCGCGTTGTGGATGCCCCCTCGCTTGCCCGACGCCTCCGCCTTGGGCACGTCGATGTTGCGGTCCTTCGAGTGGTACATGTAGACCGTGCCCGTGGGCATGCGGTGCGAGACCACGGCCCGGGCCACGACCACGCCGTTGCGGTTGACCGCCTCGATCCAGTCGTTGTCCGCGATGCCCGCGGTCCGCGCGTCCTCCTCCGAGATCCAGATCGTGGGGCCTCCGCGCGAGAGCGCGAGCATGTACGGGTTGTCCTGGAACTGCGAGTGCATCGACCACTTGGAGTGCGGCGTCAGGTAGCGCACGGTGACCTCGGTCGAGCCGGGCTCGCTGAAGCCCTGGTGGCCGAAGTGGCGCGCCATGTCGAGCGGCGGCCGGTAGACCGGGAGCTGTTCGCCGAGCTCGGTCATCCAGTCGTGGTCGACGAAGAAGTGCTGGCGCCCCGTGAGCGTGTGCCACGGCTTGAGCCGCTCGACGTTCACCACGAACGGCGAGTAGCGCCGACCGCCCTGCTCCGAGCCCGACCACTCGTAGCTCGTGAAGACGTTCTGCGGGCCGGTCAGGGTCTGGGCGAACGTGACCTGACGGTCGTGGTTCTCCTCGGCCAGGTCTGCGAGCGGCTTGCCGACGCGCTTCTCGAGGACTTTGAAGCCCGCGACCGAGACCGCCCCGTTGGTCGTCCCCGACAGCGCGAGGATCGCCTCGCACATGTGCGCCGCGGTCTCGAGCGACGGGCGGCCCTTCGCGACGCCGTCCTTGCGCACGCCGTTGGCCTTCGCGAGGAACTCGACGGCCTGCTCGGGGACGACGGTGACGCCCTTGGTCGTGGTGCCGACCTTCGAGATCAGCGGCCCGACGGCGCGCATCTTCTCCGCGATCTGCGTGTAGTCGCGCTCGATCACCACGAGACGCGGCATGGTCACGCCGGGGACGGGCTCGCACTCGCCCTTGCGCCAGTCGAGGACGACGCCTCCGGGCTGGGCCATCTCGTCCGGGGTGTCGTGCGTGAGCGGCGCCGCGATGACGTCGGTGCGCGTGCCCAGGTGGGTCTTGGCCAGCTCGGAGACCTTGTCGGCGAGTCCCAGGAACGCGTCGTAGTCGGTCCGCGCCTGCCACGGCGGGGCGATCGCCGCGTTGAGGGCGTGCACGAACGGGTGCATGTCCGTGGTCGAGATGTCCTGCTTCTCGTACCAGGTCGCCGCGGGCAGCACGACGTCGGCGAACAGCGACGTCGAGGTCATGCGGAAGTCGATGTTGGTGAGCAGGTCGAGCTTGCCCTCGGGGGCCTCGTCGCGCCAGACGACCTCCTCGGGACGACGCTCGGGCGGGGTCTCGTGCGCACGCAGCGACGAGTCCGCGCCGAGCAGGTGCTTGATGAAGTACTCGTTGCCCTTGGCCGAGTTGCCGATGAGGTTGGCGCGCCAGACCGTCAGGACGCGCGGGAAGTTCTGCGGGTCGTCGGGGTCCTCGACCGCGAACCTGAGGTTCCCGCTGCGCAGCTCGGAGACCACGTGGTCGGCGACCGGCACGCCTGCCGCCGCGGCCTCGTCGCACAGGTCGAGCGGGTTGCGGTCGAACCCGGGGTGCGAAGGCGTCCAGCCCATGCGGGCCGCCTGCGTCAGGCAGTCCATCATGCTGCGGTCCTTGAGCGTGCCCGGCCCGGTCGGCGACGCGAGCTCGTCGGCACCGAAGCCCTCGTAGCGCCACTGGTCCGTCGCGGTGTACCAGAACGCGGTGCCGGCCATGTGGCGGGTGGGGCGCTGCCAGTCGAGCGCGAAGCCCATGTGCTGCTGCCCCGTCACGGGACGGGCCTTCTCCTGCCCGACGTAGTGCGCCCAACCACCGCCGTTGACGCCCTGGCACCCGGTCAAGGTCAGGAGCGCGATGAACGTCCGGTAGATGGTGTCCGCGTGGTACCAGTGGTTGGTCCCCGCGCCCATGATGATCATCGACCTGCCCTTGCTGACCTCGGCGTTGCGCGTGAACTCGCGCGCGATCCGGGTGCACTGCTCGGCCGGGACCCCGGTCAGGGACTCCTGCCAGGCCGGCGTCCCGGGCGACGTCGGGTCGTCGTAGCCCGTGGGCCACGACCCGGGCAGCCCGTCCCGGCCCACGCCGTACTGCGCCATGAGCAGGTCGAACACGGTCGTCACGAGGCGCCCGCCCACGCGGATCGCCGGGACGCCGCGCAGGACCGAGGAACCTCCCTCGGTCGCGCCGACGTCGAAGCGCGGCAGCTCCACGACGACCCCCTGCGCCTCGGCTCCCGCGTGCGTCAGGCCCAGCAGGCTCAGCGCCGGGTCGTGGTCCTCGAGGTCGAGGTTCCAGCGCCCCACGCCGTCCTCGGTCCAGCGGTCGGCGAGCGTGCCGTTCGGCACCGTGAGCGCGTCGGCCGCGGTGTCGAGGAAGACCGGGCGGAACTCGGGGCGCTCGCCCGTCGCCCCCGCGACGGGCAGCCCGTCCAGGTCGGCCGCCGTGAGGAACTTGGCGGGCCGGAAGACCGGGGCGGGCGCGCCGTCGGGCACCTCGGCCCGGCTCGCGTCCTGCGCGGCCCCCGCCGCGCCCTGCGACGCGGGGGCCTCGTCGAGCGTGACGAGGAACGGCGCGTCCGTGTACGTGCGCGAGTACGCCTCGAAGTACGGGACCTGGCGGTCGCGGTAGAACTCGGTGAGCAGCACGTGGCCCATGGCCTGCGCGAGCGCGCCGTCCGTGCCCGGGGCGGGCGCGAGCCAGTCGTCGGCGAACTTCACGTTGTCCGCGTAGTCGGGGCTGACCGCGACGACCTTGGTCCCCTTGTAGCGGGCCTCGGCCAGGAAGTGCGCGTCGGGCGTGCGCGTCACGGGGACGTTCGAGCCCCACATCATGATGTAGCTCGAGTTCCACCAGTCGCCCGACTCGGGGACGTCGGTCTGGTCCCCCCAGATCTGGGGGCTCGCGGGCGGCAGGTCCGCGTACCAGTCGTAGAAGCTCAGCAGGGTCCCGCCGATCATCGACAGGAAGCGCGTCCCGACACCGAAGCTCGCCATCGACATCGCGGGGATCGGGGTGAAGCCGACGCAGCGGTCGGGCCCGTACGCCTTGATCGTGTAGACGTGGGCAGCGGCCATGATCTCGGTCGCGAGCTCCCAGTCCGCGCGGACCAGGCCGCCCTTGCCGCGGGCCCGCTTGTACAGCGTCGCCTTGAGCGGGCTCTCGACGACCTCGGCCCACGCGAGCACAGGATCGCCCAGGCGGCAGCGCGCGTCGAGGTACATGTCGAGCAGCACGCCGCGCACGTAGGGATACCGCACGCGCGACGGCGAGTACGTGTACCAGGAGAACGAGGCCCCGCGCGGGCAGCCGCGCGGCTCGTACTCGGGGCTGTCGAGCCCCGTCGTCGGGTAGTCCGTGCCCTGGTGCTCCCACGTGATGAGGCCGTCCTTGACGTACACGTCCCACGCGCACGAGCCCGTGCAGTTGACGCCGTGCGTCGAGCGCACGACCTTGTCGTGCGCCCACCGGTCACGGTAGAACCGGTCCCACTCCGAGGGGTCAGTCTCGATCATGGCGTGCGCCGAGTCGAACACCTCCGTCTGCGGGAAGTGGCTGCGCGTCTTGAGCAGCTTCTTCATCAGGGGCGACATCGTCGCCGGGTCGTCGATGGTCATGGCGAGTGCTCCTCGGGAACGGCGTGGGGGGCGTTCGTGCGATGGTTGTCGTGGTGAGGACGTCGGCCGGGGGCAGCCGGACGCCTCGATGTCAGTGGTCCACGAGCGGGAAGAAGTGGGGCGAGCAGGTGCCCAGGCAGCAGGTCTACGGAGGGTTCGACGGCACGACGGGTCGCAGCGACCACGGCGGACGACGCACGCACGTCATCCAGCTGCTGCGCGACTCCAAGGCGCCGGTGTCCGTCCAGGACATCGCCGACGAGGTCGGCATCCACCAGAACACCGCGCGCTTCCACCTGGAGTCGCTCGTCGACGCCGGGCTCGCCGAGCGCACCCAGCAGACCCGGACGACTCCCGGCCGGCCCAAGGTGCTCTACCGCGGCACGCTGCCCAACCAGACGCACGAGCGTGCGCAGGCCTACCGGCTCCTGGCCGAGGCGCTCACGACCGCGGTCGCAGCCAACGTGCCCGAGGCCGCGACCCTCACGTACACCGTGGGGCGCACGTGGGGGCACAAGCTCGCCGAGTGCCCCGATCCGGGCGAGGTCCTCAGCGAGGACGAGGTCTCGACCAGGCTCGTGTCCAAGCTCGACGCACTGTGGTTCGCGCCGACGCCGCGCGGCGAGCCGTCCGCGCACGTCTCCGCGCCCGGCAACGGCATGGACGCGCTCGTGCTCAACAACTGTCCGTTCGTGGCGACCGCCCGCAGCACCCCGCAGGTCGTGTGCTCCCTGCACGCGGGCTTCATCAACGGCACCCTGGCCGAGCTCGGCTCCGACCTGCGCGCCACGGCGCTCGTGCCGAACTTCGGCCAGCACCACTGCGTCGCGCGGCTCGAGACCGTCGACCGGGAGAGGCACGACGACGCCGCACCGATCCCGATCGTCGTGTCCGGGGGGCCGGAGGCCGTGGGACCGGGTGCCCCCGGACCGCGGGCCGTGGGCCGGACCGCAGGCCCCGCGCCCGACGCCTGCTGAGCGTCGGGCCCGGGGGCCGGTGTCGGGCACTGCAGGCGACCGCACGGTCAGCTCTTGGCCTCGGCACCGGGCCGTGCGTAGAAGTGCCAGGCGATGCCCGCGCACAGCAGCGCGTAGGCGATGATCCCGCCGAACACCGCCGTCCTCGGCAGGTAGTTGAACAGCATCGAGAACAGGAACGGCCCGAACGCGGCGATCGCGGCCGTCCAGCCGATCACACCGCCGGCCTGGCGGGCCGGGAAGATCATCGGCATCTGCTTGAACGTCGCGGCGTTGCCGATCCCGCAGAAGAAGAAGATGAGGACCATCCCGGTCATGAAGACCGGCAGGCTCGGCGTCTCGCCGTCCGCGACCGTGACCTGGCCGAACAGGACGAGCCCGGCCGAGGCCGCCACGCCCACCCCGGACACCACGGTCCAGACGCCGCCGCCGAACCGGTCGCACAGCGGCCCCCAGCACATGCGGGCGAGCGAGCCGACGAGCGCGCCGAGGAAGACCCACGTGAGGTACTCGGGGCCGAACTGCTGCTTGAGCAGCATGCCGAACGTGCCCGCGAGGCCGGAGAAGATCCCGAAGGTCAGGACGTACTCCATGGTCATGAGCCACGTGTGCTTGTTCTGGAAGATGTCGAACTGCTGCTTGAGGTTGGCCTTGACGGGCACCGACTTGAGCAGGGTCCACGCGAGCACGACGCCGACGAGGGCGAACGGGATGAAGATCAGGCCCGGGTTCTGCAGCCAGACCTGCCGGGGCTCGGCGTTCTGCGGGTGCGCGAGCTGACCGGCGAGGCCGAACATCCCGAACCCGATGGCCCACGGGACGACGAACTGGACGACCGAGACACCGAAGTTGCCGATGCCGGCCTGCAGGCCCAGGGCCGTGCCCTGCTTGCTCTTGGGGAAGAAGTACGACGTCGAGGGCATGTAGCCCGAGAAGACGCCGCCGCCGAGGCCCGCGGCGAGGGCGAGCGCGACGAGCAGCGCGTACGACGGCTGCGTCGGGAGCATCACGACCCAGGTCCACCCGACGAACGGGATGATCATCAGGAGCGCGGACAGCGTGAGCATCTTCCGGGTCCCGAGCATGGGCGGCAGCATCATCCAGACGATGCGCAGGAGCCCGCCCGTCAGGCCGGGCATCGCGAGCAGCCAGTAGGACTGGCTCTCGCTCAGGTCCCACCCGGTGACCGTGCCGAGCGTGGGGATGAGGGCCCCGGGCAGGTACCAGATGATGAACGCGAGCATGAGGTTGAACGTCGTGACCCACAGGGTGCTCCACGCGACCTTCGAGTCCCAGCGCTGGGGATCGTTGGGGTCCCAGTCGAGGAGGTCGCGGCGCGCGTCGGTGCTCACCTGGTGTGCTGGTCTGGGGGCTACGTCGGCTGTGACCACCGGGTGTCTCCGTTCGAGAAATGGGGCTGGGGGCACCCACAACTTATGGACGAGTCCACTCGTGCGTACCGGGACCTTGGTCCCGTCAGGGCGACGTTGGTCCCGAACCGGGACACGGGCCGGGAAGGGCCCCTGACCTGCTGCTTTGCCGGTTCGGGGCGTTGTTGCGGATCAACTCGGGCAGGCCGTGGCCCGCGAGGCCCGTGGTGCCCGACGGCGGGCTGCAGCAGGCGCACGGGCGGCGGCGGGCACGGGTCGTTTCGCCCGAAGAACGGGGCGCCGGCCCGGCGCGGAGCGTTGGTGCTCGAACTTTGTGCTTTCCGTCACAAAGTGCCGTATCAGGGGGGCGGGACGGGCGCCGTCCTGGACGGGCGCCCTCCGGTGTCGGCGCAGGTCGTCCGCTGCGCGGGCGGCTACGCCCGCGTCGCCCAGAACACCACGGCAGCGCTCGCCGCGACGTTGAGCGAGTCCACTCCCCCGGCCATCGGGATCTTCACGACGTGGTCGACGGCCGCGAGCGTCGAGCGGTGCAGCCCGTGCCCCTCGGTACCGAACACGAACGCCGACCTCTCGTCGCCCCGCGCGACGTACTCGTCGAGGGTCAGCGAGTCGTCCGACAGCGCGAGCGCCGCGACGGTGAACCCGTGCTCGCGCAGCTCCTCGACGCCGCCGGGCCACGACTCGAGCCGCGTCCACGGCACCTGGAACACCGTCCCCATCGAGACCCGGACGCTGCGCCGGTACAGCGGGTCCGAGCACCGGGGCGAGACGAGCACCGCGTCCACCCCGAGACCGGCCGCCCCGCGGAAGATCGCGCCGACGTTCGTGTGGTCGACGATGTCCTCCAGCACCGCCACGCGCCGCGCGCCCTGTCCGTCCCGGGCCGTGGTCAGCAGCTCGTGCACGCTCGGCAGGACGGGGCGGTGCATGGCCGACAGTGCACCGCGGTGAAGGTTGAACCCCGTGATCGACTCCAGGACGGCCGGTTCGGCGACGTACACGGGGACGGGTTCGCCCGTCCCGCCGGGCCCGTCGTCCAGCCCGACGGCGGAGATCGCCTCCTCGAGGCCCGGGAGCCACTTCTCGGCCATCAGGAAGGAGCGTGGCCGGTGCCCTGCCGCGAGCGCCCGGTGGATCACCGTGGTGCTCTCCGCGATGTACATGCCCTTCTCCGGCTCGTTCTTCGAGCGGAGCTCGACGTCCGTGAGGTTCGTGTAGTCGGCGAGGCGCGGGTCGGCGGGGTCGGTCACGTGGATGATCTGCACGCTCAGATTCTCCCGCACCGGGCTGTCCTGGGTGCTCACGGCGGCGGCCGGGGACGCCGAGTGTGCACTTCGGGCGGTCACCAGCGCTCCAGGACGACCCGAACTGCACACTCGGCGACCGGACCCCACCCGCCCCCCCGATCGGGCCCACCGGTGCCGAGCACGTTGTTGAGGTCGTTCTGGCGGCGTTCGCGACCTCAACCTCGTGATCGAGCGCGTGGAACCTCGTGCCCGGCGACCGACCGCTCGGCGGCAGCAACGCTCCCGCTCGGCTCGGGCTTCCCGGTCGGAGCCACCGGGCGGAACACCACCCGTCGCTGCGCCTCGTAGCTCGTCGCGAAGAGCAGCATCTCGGTCACGACCTTGGCGGGCAGCAGCGCGAGCCCCAGCCCCGTCAGCCCCCAGAGCATGCCGTACCCGGCGGCCAGCAGCCCGACCGCGAGCGCCGCGTACCGCAGCGCGGCCCGGCGCCCGGATCCGGGACCGCGGCCGTAGCCGTCCCGAAGCCCGCACGCGTGCTGGTCCCTGAGCCCGCGCGCACGAGCATCCGCCGCCGAGCCCGCACGACCGCCCTCGCCCTCGCCCGCGCCCTCAGCAACCGCAGCAGCAGCCGACCCCACGTCCGCACTGCCGCCCCCGCCCACAGCACCACCACCCGCACCCGCGCGCCCCCCGAAGACCCGCCGGTTCACCACGAAGTTCACGGCCCCGCTGACGCCGCGCGCCCCGACGACCGCCAGCAGCAGCGACCCCGTCAGGGCGTCGAGCACGAGCAGCATCGCGGTGTCGATCCCGAACGCGAGCAGCGACGACAGCGAGAACGCGAGCAGCGGCGCGTAGATGCGGGCCGAGTCGGTGAGCGGGCGGAAGTGCGAGGACGCGTTGTCGTCGAGGTAGATCGTCTCGATCTCGACCTCGACCACGGCCAGCCCTTCGCGCGCCGCGGCCAGGAGCACGTTGAGCTCGTACTCGTAGCGGTCTCCGCGCACGTCGAGCAGCCATCCGATCATCGAGGCGGGGTACCCGCGCAGCCCGGTCTGCGTGTCCTGGACCCGCGTCCCGGTCGCGGCCTGGAACAGCCAGCGGGTCGCGGAGTTCCCGAGCCGGCTGCGCAGCGGCACGTCTCCCGTGAACGTCCGCGCACCGAGCACCATGGCCGCGTCTCCGGCGCGCACCCGCTCCCCGACCCGCAGGACGTCGGCGACGGCGTGCTGCCCGTCGGCGTCGGCGCACACCACGTCCTCGCCGGGCCAGCGTCGCGCGACCTCGGCGAACCCGCGCCGCAGCGCCGCTCCCTTGCCGTGGTTGGCAGGGAACCCGACGACGACCGCCCCGAGGCGAGCGACGTCGTCGAGCACGGGCCGCGAGCCCGGGCCGCTGCCGTCGTCGACCACGACGATCCCCCGCACGTCACCCGTCGCGCGCAGCGCTGCGACCAGGCGGACGAGAGCCGTGCCCGGCTCGTAGGCCGGGACGAGCACGATCACGGCGGCTCACTCCCCGACGTACAGGATGTCGGAGGTGCCGCGCTCGGCGCCGCGTCCGAGCGGGTCGTTGACGAGCTCGCCGTCGTAGTACATGGTCGACGACCCGCCGCCGTCGAGGTTGTACGCGGTCGTCGCGCCGAGGCCCTGCATGATCTCGGCGAGCCCGGTCATGGTCACGCCGCGGCTGTACCCCGTGCTGCGCCCGTCGACCACGACGAGGACGAGGTGGTTCTGGTCGACCACGCCGACGGCGGTCCGGGGCTGCTCGCCCTGGATCGAGTGGTTGCCCACGTTGGTGTCGACCTCGACGTCCTCGATGCCGTCGACCACCTCGCCGCCGTCGAGCAGCGCGGGCCCGAACGACAGCGTGTTCCACACGCCTGCGTCCACGAGCTCCTGCGCGGTCGTCGCGGTCTCGTCGTAGACCTCGACGGTCCCGTCGCGGTAGAACGCGAGGCCCTCGCGCGCGCCCTCGTCGCGGTAGACGACCCCGTTGCGGATCACGATGCCCGTGGACCGGAAGCCGTAGTAGTCGCCGTTGATCGCGAGGAGCGCGTCGTTGTCGGCCGCGATGTCCGAGGTCTTCTCGGTGATGTTCTCGCCGAACGCGTTCTGGGCGAAGGCCGAGCGGAGGTCGGTCGCGTCGCCCAGGACGACGTCCGCGACGTAGTACGTCACGGTGTCGTCGCCCGACCCCTCGACGACCTGCCGCACGCTCACGCTCGTCCCGTCGGACGAGGTCGAGCCGTCGGCACCGGCACCGGACGACGTGCCCGACGACGTCCCCTCCGTCCCGGGGTCCGGCGCCGACGCCTGGCTCGCCTCGTAGGCCGCGACGTCGGCGATCTCGACGTGCTCCACCACGTACCGGTCGAGGGCCCACGCGGTCGCTCCGCCGAGGCTCAGCGTCAGGGCGAGCCCGCCCGCGAGGAACGTTCGCCGTCGTCGACGCCGCCGAGGGGGCGGGGGCTGGGGCATGCTGCTGGTGTGCTGGTCGTCCGTCATGCACCCAGGTCTACGGAGCCCGCGTGTGCCGGGCACAGGTGCCGGCTGAGGGGTCGCTGTGAGGTGCGTCCTGACAGCGGCGCGTGATCGCCGTCACGACGACACGCTCCCACCGAACTCTCAGGTGAGACGTCGCTCACTCTTGCACCTCGGTACGACTAATACATACTTTCAGCCGGGTTCCCGCGTGATTTCATGGATGCATGAAGAAGCAGATGATGGCACTCGCTGCCGTGGGCGCGATCGCGCTCCTGAGCGCGTGCGGTACCGACACCACGACCGACAGCGGCTCCTCCACCGACGAGACCCCTGCCGGCGCGACCAACCTCCAGGTGTGCGCGAAGTACTTCGACGGCGGTGAGCAGTCGGTCGCGCAGCGCGTCACGGACGAGCTCGAGTTCGACATGGCGGCCCTCACGGACGACCAGTCGAACGCGATGCGCAGCACCAACATCCAGCTCGAGGCCATCCTGCGCCTCGCTGGCCCCGAGGACACCAACCTCGTCATCAGCAAGATCAAGACCCCGTTCCAGATGGCTGACGACATCGCCGACGAGACGGGCACCTCGATCGACACCACCGGGGTGACCGAGGCCGTCGCCGACCTCCAGTCGATCTGCGACAACGCCGGGTACACCGCTTCCTGACCCTCAGCAGCGACCTCGCCCCCATCCCGGGCGAAACCCCGAGAGCCGGTACCGCCCAGAAGGCGGCACCGGCTCTCGTCGTTCACGGGGACCCGCGTCAGCGGGTCATCTCCCCCTCGGCGACCTCCTCGACCGCTGCGGCCGCGAACTGGCTCTCGTAGAGCCGCGCGTACGCGCCGCCCTTCTCGATGAGCACCTCGTGGTTGCCCATCTCCACGATCGCGCCGTCCTCCATGACGAGGATGACGTCGGCGTCGCGGATGGTCGAGAGCCGGTGCGCGATGACGAACGACGTCCGCCCGGCGCGCAGCGCGTTCATGGCCTGCTGCACGAGCACCTCGGTGCGCGTGTCGACCGAGCTCGTCGCCTCGTCGAGGATGAGGATCGCCGGGTCGGCGAGGAACGCGCGCGCGATGGTCAGGAGCTGCTTCTCCCCCGCGCTCACGCCCGAGCCCTCGTCGTCGATCACGGTCGCGTACCCGTCGGGCAGCGTGCGCACGAACGGGTCGACGTGGGTCGCCCTCGTCGCCTCGAGGAACTGCTCCTCGGTGACCTCGACACCGTCGGGCACGCCGTAGCGCAGGTTCTCCTCGATGGTCCCCTTGAAGAGCCAGGTGTCCTGGAGCACCATCCCGATGTTGGACCGCAGCCCGTCGCGGCTCATCGTCCGGGTGTCGACGCCGTCGAGCGTGATGCGCCCGCCGTCGACCTCGTAGAACCGCATGATGAGGTTCACGAGGGTCGTCTTGCCGGCCCCGGTGGGCCCGACGATCGCGACCGTCTGGCCGGGCTCGGCGACGATCGACAGGTCGTCGATGAGCGGGCGGTCGGGCACGTAGCGGAACGAGACGTCCTCGAACGCGACCCGCCCCTGCACGTCCGTGACCACGACCGCGGGCGACGGGTCCGGGGACTGCTCGTCGGCGTCGAGCAGCTCGAACACGCGCTCCGCGGAGGCGACGCCCGACTGCAGGAGGTTCATCATCGAAGCGATCTGGGTGATCGGCTGCGTGAACTGGCGCGAGTACTGGATGAACGCCTGGACGTCACCGAGCGAGAGCTGGCCGGACGCGACCCGCAGGCCTCCGACGACCGCGACGATCACGTAGTTGAGGTTCGCGACGAAGCCCATCGCGGGCTGGATGATCCCCGAGATGAACTGCGCCTTGAAGCTCGCCTCGTACAGCTCGGCGTTCTCGTCGGTGAACGTGTCGACGGCCGTCTGCTGGTGGCCGTAGACCTTGACGAGCGCGTGGCCCGTGTACATCTCCTCGACGTGCGCGTTGAGACGTCCGGTCGCGGCCCACTGCTTGATGAACTGGGGCTGCGAGCGCTTGGCGATCAGCGCCGTGACGAGCACCGACAGGGGCACGGTCACGAGCGCGATGACCGCGAGCAGGGGCGAGATCCAGAACATCATGGCGAGCACGCCGACGACGGTCAGGACCGAGGTCACGAGCTGCGAGAGCGTCTGCTGGAGCGTCTGGGCGACGTTGTCGATGTCGTTGGTGACGCGGCTGAGGACCTCGCCCTTCTTCTGGCGGTCGAAGTACGACAGCGGCAGCCGGCCGAGCTTGGCCTCGACCTCGGCGCGCAGGCGACGCACGGTGCGCTGCACGACCGACGTCGTCACGCGGCCCTGGATCCAGCCGAAGAAGAAGGAGCCGACGTAGATCGCGAGGACCCAGAGCAGGATGACGCGCAGCGCGGTGAAGTCGATGCCCTGGCCGGGTACGACGTCCATGGCCGAGAGCATGTCCGCCTGCGTGGTCTGCCCGGTGGCGCGCAGGTTGTCGACGGCCTGCTGCTTGGTGATGTCGGCGGGCATCTGCGAGCCGATCACGCCCGCGAAGATGACGTTGGTGCCGTTGCCGAGGAGCTTGGGGCCCAGCACGGCGAGCGTCACGGACAGGATCGACAGGACCGTGATGACCGCGACCGCGAGCCGTTCGACGCGCAGGTAGCCCGCGAAGCGCTTGAGCGACCCGGTGAAGTTCATGGCCTTCTCGGTGGGCATGCCCATGCCGCCCATGGGGCCGTGGCCGCCACCCTGGGGGCGCCCCTTGAGGCGCGTCGTGGACAGGTCGGGCTTGTCGCCCTCGGGTGCGTCCTGCACCCCGCCCGACGGCGTCACGTGCGGCTCGGCGTTCTTGTCGCCCGGGTTGTCGCTCGGGCGGGGGGTCTGGGTGCTCATGCTGCCTCCTGCGCCGAGAGCTGCGAGTACACGATCTCCTGGTACGTCTCGCACGTCTCCAGGAGCTCGTCGTGGGTGCCGGTGCCGACGATGCGGCCGTGGTCGAGCACGACGATCTGCTCGGCGTGCCGGATGGTCGCGACGCGCTGGGCGACGAGCAGGACGGTGGCCTCGCGGGTCCGCGGGGCGAGGGCGAGCCGCAGGGCCGCGTCGGTCGCGTAGTCGAGGGCCGAGAACGAGTCGTCGAACAGGTAGACGCTGGGCTTGCGGACGATCGCGCGGGCGATCGCGAGCCGCTGACGCTGACCGCCGGAGAAGTTGGTGCCGCCCTGCGCGACGGGGGCGTCGAGCTGCCCGTCGAGCTGCTCGACGAACTCGCGCGCCTGCGCGACCTCGAGCGCCTCCCACACCTCCTCGTCGGTCGCGTCCTCCTTGCCGTAGCGGACGTTGTCCGCGACGGTCCCGGAGAACAGGTACGCCTTCTGGGGCACGTAGCCGATCATCGACCACAGGTCCTGGAGCGAGACGTCACGGACGTCGGTGCCGTCGATGCGGACCGACCCGGCTGTCGCGTCGAAGAGCCGGGGGACGAGCTGGAGCAGCGTCGTCTTGCCCGAGCCCGTGGACCCGATGATCGCGGTCGTCCCACCCGGCCGGGCCGTGAACGTGAGGTCGTGGAGCACGGGGTCCTCGGCGCCGGGGTACCGGAAGTCGACGTCGGAGAACGTGATGACGCCGGTGCGGTCGGCACGGGCAGCCAGGTGCACGGGCGCCTGCGGCTCGACGACGGTCGTCTCGGTGTCGAGGACCTCGCCGATGCGCTCGGCCGAGACCGCCGCACGCGGGACCATCATGAAGATCATGGTCGACATCATCACGGCCATGAGGATGTACATGATGTAGCTGAGGAACGCCGTCAGGGCCCCGATCTGCATCCCGTTCTCGACGCGGTACGCACCGAACCACAGGACGGCGACGCTGGTCGCGTTCATGACGAGCATGACGGTCGGGAACATGAGCGCCATGAGCTTGCCGACGCGCAGCGACGTGTCGTAGAGCCGGTCGTTCGCGACGGCGAACCGCTCCTCCTCGCGACGCTCGCGCACGAACGCCCGGATGACGCGGATGCCGGAGATCTGCTCGCGCAGCACGCCGTTGATCGCGTCGATGCGCTTCTGCATCTTGCGGAAGTACGGCACCATGCGGGACACGATGAGCCCGACCACGATCCCGAGGACGGGCACGACGACCAGCAGCAGCGCCGAGAGCTCGACGTCCTCCTGGAGCGCCATGATGACGCCGCCGACGAGCATGATGGGCGCCATGACCATGATGGTGAACGCCATGAGCACGACCATCTGGACCTGCTGGACGTCGTTGGTGGTGCGGGTGATGAGCGACGGGGCGCCGAGCACGCCCATCTCCTGCGCGGAGAAGGACTGGACGCGCGTGAAGAGCCCGTTGCGCACGTCGCGACCGAACGACATGGCGACCTTGGCGCCGAAGTACACCGCGACGATCGCGCAGATCACCTGCCCGAGGCTGATGACGAGCATGACGCCGCCCGTGCTCATGATGTAGGCGGTGTCGCCCTGCGTGACGCCCTTGTCGATGATGTCGGCGTTGAGACTGGGCAGGTAGAGGGTCGCGATGGTCTGCACGAGCTGGAGCACGAGCAGGATCACGATGGGCGTCCGATAGGGACGCAGGTACGTCCTCAGTAGACGAAGGAGCATGTGGGGGGTCCTGTCAGGGGTGGGGGACGAGAGGAGGACGGGGATCTCGACGGTGCCCGACGACGGAGCGCGCGTCGAGCGATTTCGGTGGCCTCGCCGACCGGTCCAGCATGCGTCGCCGTGGCGGCGACCGCGAGGGCGAGGGGCGGCGTCAGGCGAGCGACGCCGTCGGGACGGGGGCTGCGGGCGGGCCGTTCGCCCGGCACGGGTCCTCGAGGACACCGTGCAGGAAGACGTCGACGATCTGGGTCGGGTCGAGCGGGCCACCCTGGGACATCATGGGGCTCGCGTGACCGTGCACCAGGAAGAAGAACACGCTCGCCGCGACGCGCGGGTCGGTGCGCAGCTCGGGGGCGAACGGCGCGATGCGCGCCTCGATCGCACCGACGACGTCCTGCACGGCCGACATCCGGGCGTCCCGGTGGGAGTCCCCGCCCTGGTCGCCGTGGCGGCGGTGCGGGGCGTCGCCCTGGCCGCCGGACCGGGAGTGCTGGCCGGGCCGGCCGTGCCGGTCCCCCATGAACTGGTGGGCGACCTGGACGATCCTGGCCGTCGCGCGCTGGCTCTCCTGGATGAGGTCCGCCAGGGCGACGAGGGTCGTCTCGAGCGAGTCCTGCTGCGGGAGGTCGTGGATCGCACGGACCAGCGGCGCGGGGTCGAGCGCCGCGACCAGGGCCGCGTGGAGGAGCTCGTCCTTGTCCTCGAAGGCCCGGAACAGCGTGCCCTCGGCGACGTTCGCAGCCTCGGCGATCTGCCGGGTCGTCACCGCGGCGCCGTAGCGCGCGAGCAGCGGGACGGTCGCGGTGGCGATCGCCGCGCGACGGTCGTCGCGGCTCATGGGTCGGGCTCGGCCCGAAGGTGTGGTCACACCCCGACCCTAAGTGAGTGAGCACTCACTCGTCAAGGTTGCCCGGCGCAACCGACCGGCTGCTGGGTGCCGAACCTGCTCGACACCGGACCGAGACCGGTCAGGCACGTGACCCCGCCTTCCTGACCGCCCCTGGCCCCCGGGCAACACCGGAGGGGCGCCGCTCGCGCGACGCCCCTCCGGGTACCGATGTCCTGCTGCGCCTCACCGGAGGCGTGCCGGCCGAGGCTACGGGCGCTCCTCCGGACCGCCCTCGACGTCCTCCGGCGCGTCGGCCGGGGGCGCACCGAGAGGGCGCGGCGCGGCCGTGCCCGGCTCGGGGGCCTGTGCGAAGCGCTGCCCGGGACCACCGGGACGCTGCCCGCGCTCAGCCTGCTGGTCGAACGGCAGGCCGGAGTGCGTGCCCGCGCTCGTCGCGTCGGCGGTGGCGGCCTCGGCCTGACGACGAGCCTCGGCGAGGGCCTCGGCCGGGTCGACCAGCGCCGGGGTCCCGAACTTCACGCGGTCACGGTCCCGCTCGCGACGCGCGGCCTCGGAGGCCTCCGAGCCGTCGCCCGACGGGGTCGGCACGCCGCCGAAGCCCTGGGCGATCGATCCCAGCGCGGCCGTGAACTCGGTGGGGACGACCCACAGCTTGCTCGCGGTGCCGTCGGCGATCTTCGGCAGCATCTGGAGGTACTGGTAGGCGAGCAGCTTGGGGTCGGCGTCGCCCTCGTGGATGGCGTCGAAGACCTGCAGGATGGCCCGGGCCTCACCCTCGGCGTTCAGGATCGCGGCCTGGGCGTTGCCCTCTGCCCGCAGGATCGCGGCCTGCTTCTCGCCCTCGGCCGTCAGGACCTGGGACTGCTTGATGCCCTCGGCCGTCAGGATCGTCGCGCGGCGGTCACGCTCGGCGCGCATCTGCTGCTCCATCGAGCCCTGCACGCTCGCGGGCGGGTCGATCGACTTGAGCTCGACGCGGTTGACGCGCACGCCCCAGCGTCCCGTCGCCTCGTCGAGCACGCCACGGAGCTGGCCGTTGATCTGGTCACGGCTCGTCAGGGTCTGCTCGAGGTCCATGGAGCCCACGACGTTGCGCAGCGTGGTGACCGTGAGCTGCTCGATGCCCTGGATGTAGTTCGCGATCTCGTAGACCGCGGACTTGGGCTCGGTGACCTGGAAGTAGATGACGGTGTCGATGCTGACCACGAGGTTGTCCGACGTGATCACGGGCTGCGGCGGGAACGAGACGACCTGCTCGCGCAGGTCGACGCCCGCACGCACGCGGTCGACGAACGGGATGAGCAGGTGCAGTCCCGGCTCGAGCGTGCTCGAGTAGCGACCCAGCCGCTCGATGATCAGCGCGGTCGCCTGCGGGACGATCCGCACAGCCTTGACGAGCGCGATGATCACGAACAGCAGGATCAGTCCGAGCACGACGTACACGGCGATCATTCCGGGGTCTGGATCACTCATCGATCTTCTCCTGAGGATGGTTCTCGGTGGGCTGACGGG
This sequence comes from Oerskovia sp. NPDC057915, assembly GCF_042887685.1. Taxonomy (NCBI): domain Bacteria; kingdom Bacillati; phylum Actinomycetota; class Actinomycetes; order Micrococcales; family Cellulomonadaceae; genus Oerskovia; species Oerskovia sp. NPDC057915. The sequence continues at coordinate 129,584 of NZ_JBHVOS010000006.1, forward strand.
TCACGCGGTACTGGTCGTGCGGTGCGGTGGGGGCGGGGAACGGTCGGGCGGTGCAGCGTGGCCGCCGAGCGACGGCACGAGCCGCCTCGGGGAGCGATCGCCCGCGGCCGACGGGACGCCGCTGAGGACCGCGGGTGCACCGAGGCGCCGAGGACGGACGCCGCGGCCACGGTCAGACCGTGTGGCTGTCCGAGGCGAGCGACTGGACGACCGCGGTCGCGCCGTCGATGCGCACGACCCGGACCTCGGCACCGATCGGCAGCTCGGGCGAGCCGTCCACGGCCCGGGCGCTCCAGATCTCGCCCTGGAGCTTGATCCGGCCGCTGAGCTCGGTCACGCGGTCCACGACGACGGCGGTCCGGCCGATCTGGGCAGCCGCCCCGGTCTCGGCGAGCGGGACGCGGTGGCGCAGGTGACGAAGGAGCCAGGGGCGCAGCGAGAGCAGCAGGGCGGCCGACACCACGGCGAACGTGATGATCTGCAGCCACAGCGGGCCACCGGCCGCGTTCACGCCGGCCGCAGCGAACGCCCCGCCTGCGAACATGATCAGCACGAGGTCGAGGGAGATGATCTCGATGAGGACGAAGAGCAGACCTGCCCCGACCCACCACAACCAGTCCATGACGGTTCCTTCCGTCGTGAGGCTCGTTCGCTGCACGTCGTCGACGTGTCGACACCACCTGCGTTCTTTGCCCAGATTTTACCGGAAGAACGAGATCCGTGCACCTATCGGGCGTGTCGCGTACGCCACCGTGCGCGACCTTCGACGGGCCCCGTCAGCCACCTCGTCCAACGACGGGCGACGAGCCACGACGGCCCGTCAGCGGGCCGCGCGCGCCAACCAGCGACCGCCGCCGTGCGCGACGAACAGGGGCAGGCCGAACGCCTCGCTGAGGTTCTCGGCCGTGAGCACCTCGGTCAGCGGGCCCGCGCGGTGCACCGCACCGTCCTTGAGGAGCAGGACGTGCGTGAAGCCCGGCGGGATCTCCTCGACGTGGTGCGTGACCAGCACGAGCACGGGCGAGGCGGGATCCGTCGCGAGCTCCGAGAGGGCACCCACGAGCTCCTCGCGCCCACCCAGGTCGAGACCCGCTGCGGGCTCGTCGAGGAGCAGCAGCTCGGGGTCCGTCATGAGGGCGCGGGCGATCTGGACGCGCTTGCGCTCGCCCTCGCTCAGCGTCCCGAAGAGGCGCTCGGCGAGCGGCAGGACGTCGAAGGCCGCGAGGAGGTCGTCCGCACGCTCGGCGTCGAAGTCCTCGTACGTCTCCCGCCAGCGACCCGTGACCCCGTACGCCGCGGTCAGCACCACGTTGCGCACGGTCTCCTCGGCGGGGATCTGCTCCGCGAGCGCCGCGCTCGCGAGCCCGATGCGGGGGCGCAGCTCGAACACGTCGGTGCGCCCGATGCGCTCGCCCAGCAGGTCCGCGGTCCCCGAGGTGGGGTGCATGCGCGCGGCCGCGATCTGCAGCAGGGTCGTCTTCCCGGCGCCGTTGCGGCCCAGGATCACCCACCGCTCGCCCTCGTTCACCTGCCAGTCCACGGAGTCGAGGATGGTCTTCGTGCCACGGCGCACCGTGACTGCCTGCAGGTCCAGAACCGAGCTCATGGGACACGACCCTATAGGTTGGCTGACGTGGAATCCCACTCGACCCTCCCGCTCCCCCGCGCCGTCGTCCTCGCCCTGTGGGTGCAGGCCCTGGCCCCGCAGCCCGGCGCGGCCCGGACCCCCGACGACGCGCTGATCCGTCGTGCCGTCGCAGCCGTCCGGCAGGACGACGAACCTCACACCGTCGAGGGGTCGGACGACGCCTCGACGCTCCTCGAGCTCCTCACGCGCTGGACCCGCGGCCCGGTCGAGGTCTGCGCGGTCCTCCCTGCCCCGGGCGACGTCCTGGGCACACCGGCCGCCGTGAGCGCGGACGCGACCGACGCGCAGGAGTGCCTCCTCGTGCAGTCCGCCGACGGCGCCTGGGCTCTCGTGCCCGAGATCACGGAGTTCGGCTCGGTGTACGAGACGGGTCACCTCGTCGCGTGGCACGTGACGCCCGTCCCGGCGTGGCGCACCCAGGTGCTCGCCGCCGTCGGGCCGCTGGCCGACGCCGAGCGCGACCTGCGCGTGGCCCTCCTGACCGCGACCGAGGCCCTCGCCTCGCTCGACGTCGCTCGCTGGCGCGAGGACGCGGCCGAGACCATCGCGTCGCTGCGGTCCACGACTCCCCCGGACTGGCCCCTGCCCGCGGTGCGCGGGGAGGCCGAGGCGCGCCGCGTGCGCGTGCTCGCGCAGGCCGCACGGCTGCGGGCCATCGTCGACCTCGCCACGGCCGACGACGGCGGCGCGGTCAACCTGTGGCAGGCCGACCAGCGCTCGACCGCCCTGCGCGAGGTCGACCGGGCCGCGCGGCGGGCCATGTCCGCCGCGACGGCGCGCTACGCGACCGGGCCGGACCCGAGCACGCTGCGGTAGACCTCGAGCGTGCGGTCCGCGATCGCGTCCCACGCGAAGTGGTCCTCGACCCGGGTGCGGGCCGCGCGGCCCATCTCCCGGGCCCTCTCCGGGTCGGACACGACCGCGACGAGCGCCGCGGCGAGGTCGGCGACGAACCGGTCCGGGTCCACGGGCGCGCCCGTCCCGTCGTCGACCTGCTCGATCGGGACCAGGTGGCCCGTGACGCCGTCGTCGATCACCTCAGGGATGCCGCCCGTCGCGGACCCCACGACCGGCAGGCCCACGGCCATCGCCTCGAGGTTGACGATGCCGAGCGGCTCGTAGACCGACGGGCACACGAAGACCGTCGAGGCGGCGAGGACCGCGACGAGCTCCTCGCGCGGGAGCATCTGCTCGATCCAGACCACCCCGGTGCGCTGCTCGGCCAGGCGGGCCACGGCCTCGCTGACCTCCGTCGCGATCTCGGGGGTGTCCGGGGCGCCCGCGCACAGGACCAGCTGGACCTCGGGGGGCAGCTCGGCGGCAGCCCGCAGCAGGTACGGCAGGCCCTTCTGGCGCGTGATGCGCCCCACGAAGACCACGGCCGGGCGCTCCGGGTCGATCCCGAGGTCACGGACCACGCGGTCCGCCGCGGCGACCTGCGCCTCGGACTCGGGACGACGCCACCCGTCCAGGTCGATCCCGTTGTGGACCACGTGGACCTTGGCCGGGTCGACGTCCGGGTAGCAGCGCAGGATGTCCGCGCGCATGCCCGCCGAGACCGCGATGATGCCCGCGGCCGCCTCGTAGGCCGTCTTCTCGGCCCAGCCGGACAGCGCGTAGCCGCCGCCGAGCTGCTCGGCCTTCCACGGCCGCAGCGGCTCGAGCGAGTGCGCGCTGAGCACGTGCGGGATCCCGTGCAGGAGCGAGGCCAGGTGGCCGGCGAGGTTCGCGTACCAGGTGTGCGAGTGCACGAGGTCCGCGCCCGCGACGTCGTCCGCCATCGCCAGGTCCACGCCGAAGGTGCCCAGCACCGGGTTCGCCGACGAGAGCGAGCCGGGGACCGAGTAGCCCGTCACTCCCTCCTCGGCACGCGGTCCGTCGAACGCGCGGACGTGCACGTCGATGCGCTCGCGCAGCACACGGGACAGCTCGGCGACGTGCACGCCCGCGCCTCCGTAGACGTAGGGCGGGTACTCACGGGTCAGCAGGTCGACTCTCACGCGCCACACGCTAGCGCGGTCCGCGGGACTCGTGCGCACCGCCCCACCCGTCGGTCGTCACCACGTCGTGGGACGAACCGCGCCCACCCTGCGGTTCGGGCGATACGAACCACGCTCTGGGCCTTAAGGTTTTGCCCATGGCCGCCCCACGTGTCCTTGCAATCGTCCTCGCCGGTGGCGAGGGCAACCGGCTCATGCCGCTCACCGCCCACCGCGCCAAGCCGGCCGTACCGTTCGGCGGCATCTACCGCCTGGTCGACTTCGCGCTGTCGAACCTGGTGAACTCGCACTACCTGCACATCGTCGTGCTGACGCAGTACAAGTCCCACAGCCTCGACCGCCACATCACCAAGACGTGGCGCATGTCGTCGTTGCTCGGGAACTTCGTCGCGCCGGTGCCGGCACAGCAGCGGGTGGGCAAGCACTGGTACCTCGGCAGCGCCGACGCGATCTACCAGTGCCTCAACATCATCGAGGACGAACGCCCCGACATCGTCGTGGTCGTCGGTGCGGACCACGTGTACCGCATGGACTTCTCCCAGATGGTCGACGCGCACATCGCCTCGGGCGCCGAGCTCACCGTCGCCGGCATCCGCCAGCCCATCTCCATGGCAGACCAGTTCGGGGTCATCGACACCGACCCCGAGGACCCGGCCAAGATCCGCGCATTCCTCGAGAAGCCGACCGACCCCGTCGGCCTGGCCGACTCCCCCGGCGAGATCCTCGCGTCGATGGGGAACTACGTCATCGACGCCGACGCGCTCGTGGCCGCCGTCACGGCCGACGCGAGCGACCCGGACTCCCGCCACGACATGGGCGGGGACATCGTCCCGGCCTTCGTCGCGCGCGGCACCGCGGGCGTCTACGACTTCATCCGCAACGACGTCCCCGGCTCCACGGACCGGGACCGCGACTACTGGCGCGACGTCGGGACCCTGGACGCGTACTACGACGCGAACAAGGACCTCATCTCGATCACGCCCGTCTTCAACCTGTACAACGACGAGTGGCCCCTGCACACCGGGTACGTGGGTCTGCCGCCGGCCAAGTTCGTCCACTCGGGACAGGGCCGTCTGGGGCACGCCGCGGACTCGCTCGTCTCCCCCGGCGTCATCATCTCCGGCGCGACCGTCGTGGGCTCCGTCCTGTCCCCCGGCGTCTACCTGCACTCCTGGTCGTCCGTCTCCGACTCCGTCCTCATGGACGGGGTCCAGGTCGAGCGGCACGCCCAGGTCCACCGCGCGATCCTCGACAAGAACGTGATCGTGTCCGAGCGCGCCCGCATCGGCCTCGACCCCGAGCAGGACCGCGCCCGGGGCTTCACGGTCACCGACTCGGGCATCACCGTCGTCCCCAAGGGAACCATCGTTGAATAGCACCATGACCGCCCGCCCCGCCTCGACCCGCCGCCTCGTCGTGATGGACGTGGACTCCACGCTCATCACGCAGGAGGTCGTCGAGCTCCTCGCCGACCACGCCGGGACGCGCGAGCTCGTCGCGGACGTCACCGAGCGCGCGATGCGCGGTGAGATCGACTTCGCCGAGTCGCTGCGCGAACGGGTCGCGACCCTGGCCGGGGTCCCGGTCAGCGCGTTCGAGGACGTGCTCGAGCGGGTCACGCTCACGCCCGGCGCCCCTGAGCTCGTCGCCGAGCTCCAGCGCCGCGGGTGGACCGTGGCGCTCGTGTCCGGTGGCTTCGAGGAGATCGTGGCCCCGTTGGCCGCGCGGCTGGGGATCACGCACTTCCGCGCGAACCGCCTCGAGGTCTCGGACGGTCGCCTCACGGGTCGCACGACCGGTCCCGTGATCGACAGGGCCACCAAGGAGGTCACGCTGCGCGACCTCGCGACCGCCGAGGGCGTCGACATGGCGGACACCGTCGCGATCGGCGACGGCGCCAACGACCTCGACATGATCGGCGCCGCGGGGATCGGGATCGCGTTCGCCGCCAAGCCCCTCGTGGTCGACCAGGCGCCCTACTCGGTGCCGGGACCGCGCCTCGACGCCGTGCTGGACATCATCGACGCGCAGGACCGGACGGCCTGACCTCCGGCACGACGACGGCCCCCTCTTCCCGGTCTGCGGGAGGAGGGGGCCTTCGAGACGTCGGGAGCGGTCGCGAGCCGACCTCAGCTCGACGGGCGCCCGACGTACGTCAGGTTCGCGACGCCGTCGGTCCACTCGCTCCACGGCGTGAGGGACTCCAGCACGCTGTACGTCGCGGTCGGGACCCCGACACGGACCTGCGCCAGGGCGCCCGAGTCCGAGCCGGAGGAGGCCAGGTGCGCGGCCGAGGCCGCCATGGTCGGCTCGTGACCGATCACGAGGAGCGTCCGCACACGCGAGTCGGCGCCGTGGACCAGGTCCACGACGTCCTTGACCCCCGCGGCGTACAGCGTGTCCGTCACCACGACCTCGGGCGCGACGTCGCCGAGGTTCGCGGCTAGCAGCTCCCAGGTCTGGCGCGTGCGCAGCGCCGAGGAGCACAGGACGAGCTCGGGGACGAGCGCGGAGTGGGCGAGAGCAGCACCGACCCGGCCGGCCTGGCGCCGACCGTTGAGCGCGAGCGGGCGCAGGACGTCGTCGACGCCCCCCGCAGGCTCCGCCTTGGCGTGCCGGAGCAGCACCAGCCGGTGCGTACGGCCCGGTGCCCCGGACCCGGTGGCGTCGAACGACACCGCCGATCGGCCATCTCGCACGTTCGTCCCTCTCGTCACAGACCCATGGCGTGCACGCCGCCGTCGACGTGCACGATCTCCCCCGTCGTCGCCGGGAACCAGTCTGACAGGAGAGCGACGACCGCGCGTGCGGCGGGCTCGGCGGACATCTGGTCCCAGCCGAGCGGTGCGCGCGTCGGCCAGCCGTCCTCCATCTGCTCGAACCCGGGGATCGACTTCGCGGCCGTCGTGCGGATCGGGCCCGCGGAGACGAGGTTCGTGCGGATGCCCTCGGGACCGAGGTCGCGCGCGAGGTAGCGGTTCGCGGACTCGAGCCCGGCCTTCGCGACGCCCATCCAGTCGTACACGGGCCACGCGAACTGCGCGTCGAACGTCAGACCGACGACGGCGCCACCGTTCGTCATGAGCGGCTTGGCGGCCACGGCGAGGGACTTGTACGAGAAGGTCGAGACCTGCAGAGCCGTCGCGACGTCCTCCCAGCTCGCGGAGAGGAAGTTGCCGCCCATGACGGACTGCGGCGCGAACCCGATCGAGTGCACGACGCCGTCGAGCGAGTCGACGTGCTCACGGACCGCGTCCGCCAGGGCCGCGAGGTCCTCCTCGTTCGTCACGTCGAGCTGCACGACGGGCGCCTCGACGGGCAGGCGCTTGGCGAACGCCTGCGTGAGCTTCATCTGGCGACCGAACGAGGAGAGCACGACCGTGGCCCCCTCCTCCTGCGCGAGCCGGGCCGCGTGGAACGCGATCGAGGAGTCGGTGAGGACACCGGTGACCAGGAGCTTCTTGCCTTCGAGCAGACCCATCAGTTCTTCTTCCGTTCTTTCGTCGTGCGCTGCTTGAGCGTACTCATGGACGACCCGCACCGACAGTTCTGGAGGGGTCGTGCGGTGTGTCGAGGAACACGCCGTGCTCCCCGGTGGCGTGCGCGGCGGTCCGGGTCCGCCCGGTCCGCGCCCGCCGGTGGCCTCAGTGGCCCATGCCGAGGCCGCCGTCGACGGGGATCACGGCGCCGCTGATGTACCCCGCGTCGGGCGAGGCGAGGAACTGCACGACCCCCGCGACCTCGTCCGCCTGGGCGAAGCGCCCCGCAGGGATGTTGGCCTTGTACTGCTTCTGACGCTCCTCGGGCAGCTCGGCCGTCATGGCGGTCTCGATGAAGCCGGGGGCCACGACGTTCGCCGTGATGCCGCGCCCGCCCAGCTCACGCGTGATGGAACGGGCCATGCCGACCAGCGCGGCCTTGGAGGCCGAGTAGTTGACCTGCCCCGGGCCGCCGTACAGGCCCACGACCGAGGAGATGAGGACGATGCGGCCACGGCGCAGGCGGATCATGCCCTTGGAGACGCGGCGCACGCAGCGGAACGTCCCCGTGAGGTTCACGTCGATGACCGACTCGAACTCGTCGTCGGTCATGCGCATGAGGAGCTGGTCGCGCGTCACGCCCGCGTTCGCGACGAGGACCTCGACGGGGCCGAGCTCGGCCTCGATCGCGGTGAACGCGGCGTCGACCGCGTCGGTGTCGGTGATGTCGCCCACGACGCCGAAGACTCCCTCGGGGAGGTCGCCGCTGCGGTAGATCGTCGCGACGCGGTCGCCGTTGGCGACGAAGCGCTCGGCGATCGAGCGGCCGATGCCCCGGTTGGCGCCCGTGACGACCACGGTGCGCGGGGCGGGGGAAGCGGGGGCTTCGGACACGACATCTCCTCGTTCGGGTGGCTGGGAGGCGACGCCTGCGGCGGGAGAGGTCCCGCACGGCCGGCACGTCGCCGCCACGACCGTACCCCGCGCCCCGGACCGCGTGCGCGCAGGGACCATCACAGGCGGCGGGGGTCCTTTGTCGGGTTCCGACAAACGTAGGATGGAGGGGTGAGCAGCAACAACCAGGTGCCGAGCATCTCGAACGCACCGGAGTCGCTCGCGGAGGACCAGGCGCGGCGCACCAAGCGCTACCTCATCCAGATGGGGATCCGGCTCGTGTGCTTCCTCGCGGCGGTGATCGTCCACGGGTGGTTCTCGTTCGTCCTGATCGGCGCCGCGATCGTCCTGCCGTACGTCGCGGTGCTGCTCGTCAACGCGGGACGCGACCAGAAGTCCTACGACGTCTCGCCCATGGAGCGCCTCCAGGTCGAGGCCGCGCCCGACCACCCGAGCCTCGGGCGGGTCGTCGAGGTCGACGACGAGGGCCGGGTGCGCGACGACGCTCCCGCCGCCGGCGACGCACCGGGCGCTGCCGACGCTCCCTCCGCTGCCGACGCGCCTCCTGCTGCCGACGCGGCGGACACGGCGGACACGGCGGACACGGCCCGGTCCGCCGACCGGGCCCCGAGCCGGACCCCCGACCAGGCCGCACACCCGACGACCGACCGAACCGACCGAACCACCGACCAGGAGCCGCACGATGGTTGACCTCCTCCACCTCGCCGACCCCGTCGACGAGGGCGAGCTGATCTGCAGCGGCAAGGGCTGCCCCGCCGAGGCCGTCTGGGGGCTGCTCTGGAACAACCCCAAGCTGCACACGCCCGAGCGCCGCAAGGTGTGGCTCGCGTGCGACGACCACCGCGAGCACCTCGAGACGTTCCTCGGCGCCCGTGACTTCTGGAAGCAGACCGTGCCCGTCGCGGACCTCGAGCGCCGGCCCGAGCTGTGACCCTGCCCTCTCCCGGCCCCGACCTCCCCGCCGGGCCCACCGGGCCCGACGAGGCCGCCCCGCAGGGCGCCCGGCAGCCCGACGCGGCCCAGCTCGCGCACGACGTGTCGCGTGACGCCAAGGCCGAGCCCCGGACGCTGCGCCAGTGGGTCACGCTCGCGCTCGGGGTGCTGCTCGTGGCCGCGCTGTGCGTCCTCGCGGGGCGCTGGCAGTGGCACCGGTACGAGTCGCGGTCGGCGCAGATCGAGATCATCGAGTCGAACTACGACGCCGAGCCCGTGCCGCTCACGGACGTCCTCGACGGCCCGGGCACCGTCCTGGACCCCCAGGACGTGTGGCAGCGCGTCACGCTCGAGGGCTCCTACGTCGAGGACGCCACGGTCCTGCTGCGCAACCGTCCCGCCGGCGGCAAGGCCGGGTTCCACGTCCTGGTGCCGTTCGTGACGACCCCGACCGACGGCAGCGAGAAGGTCGTCATGGTCGTCGACCGCGGCTTCGTGCCGCTCGGCGCGGACGCGAGCGCCCCCGACGCGGTGCCCGCTCCCCCGGCGGGCACGGTCGAGGTGACCGTGAGCCTGCGCGCGGACGAGCCCGCGTCCCGTCGTGACGCCCCGGCCGGGCAGGTCCAGGCCATCAACACGGCCCAGGTCCTCGCCGAGGGGCCCGACGGCGCCGCGTGGGCCGAGGGGGCGACCGTCGGTGCGTACGGCTCGCTCCGGGCCGAGGATCCCGCTCCTGCTGCCTCGCTGCGCTCGCTCCCGGTGCCGGACACCGACCCCGGCTCGCACCTGTCGTACACGTTCCAGTGGTTCGTGTTCGCGGCGGGCGCGATCGGCGGGTTCCTCATCCTGATCCGCCGCGAGAAGCGCGAGACCGTGACCGCGGGCGACCTGCTCGGCGAGCAGCGGGCGTCGGGCCGCGGTCCGGGCGAGACCCCGCCGCGCCGCAGGCGTGGCCCCACGGCCGAGGAGGAGGAGGACGCGCTCGTCGACGCGCAGCTCCCTGAGCCGCGCCCCTGACCGGGCGGGCGGCCCCGCTCCACGAACGGCGAGAGACGACGACGGCCCGCCCGCTCCGAGGAGCAGGCGGGCCGTTCGTGTCCCCGCGCCCGGCGCGCCGGGTGGCGCTGCGGGCCCTCGGCCCGCGTCAGGCCAGGGAGATGAGCTCCGCGTAGGAGTCGTTCCACAGGTCCTCGTCGCCGTCGGGCAGCAGCAGGACGCGCTCCGGGGAGAGCGCCTCGACCGCGCCGTCGTCGTGGGTGACCATGACGACCGCTCCCTCGTAGTTCTTGAGGGCGTCGAGGATCTCGGCGCGCGAGGCCGGGTCGAGGTTGTTGGTGGGCTCGTCGAGGAGCAGCACGTTCGCCCCGGAGACCACGATGGTCGCGAGCGCGAGGCGCGTCTTCTCGCCACCGGACAGGACGTTGGTCGGCTTGTTGGCGTCGTCCCCGGAGAACAGGAACGAGCCGAGGACCGAGCGGACCTGGGTGTCGGTGAGGTCCGGCGCGGCGTGGCGCAGGTTCTCGACGACCGTCACGTCCATGTCGAGCGTGTCGTGCTCCTGGGCGTAGTAGCCCAGCTTGAGCCCGTGCCCCGCGACGACCTCGCCCGTGTCGGGCTTCTCGACGCCCGCGAGGATGCGCAGCAGCGTGGTCTTGCCCGCACCGTTGAGCCCGAGGACGACGACGCGGCTGCCGCGGTCGATCGCGAGGTCGACGCCCGCGAAGATCTCCTGCGAGCCGTACGACTTGGACAGGCCCTCGGCCGTGATGGGCGTGCGCCCGCACGGGGCCGGGGTCGGGAACCGCAGCTTGGCGACCTTGTCGCTCACGCGCTCACCCTCGAGACCTGAGAGCATACGTTCGGCGCGCTTGATCATGTTCTGCGCCGCCACGGCCTTGGTGGCCTTGGCGCGCATCTTCTCGGCCTGCGCGAGCAGCGTGCCGGCCTTCTTCTCGGCGTTGGCGCGCTCACGACGACGACGGCGCTCGTCGGTCTCGCGCTGCTCGAGGTACGCCCGGTAGCCCAGGTTGTACTGGTCGAGGACGCCGCGCGTCGCGTCGAGGTAGAAGACCTTGTTGACGGTCGCCGAGAGCAGCTCGACGTCGTGGCTGATGACCACGAAGCCGCCCGAGTAGTTCTTCAGGTAGTCGCGCAGCCACAGGATCGAGTCGGCGTCGAGGTGGTTGGTCGGCTCGTCGAGCAGCAGCGTCTCGACGCCCGAGAACAGGATGCGCGCGAGCTCGATGCGTCGGCGCTGACCACCTGAGAGGGTCTTGAGGGGCTGCGCGAGGATGCGGTCGTCGAGCCCCAGGTTCGAGGTGATGCGCTGCGCCTCGCTCTCCGCGGCGTAGCCGCCCGCGGCAGTGAACCGCTCCTCGAGCTTGGGGTAGCGCTCCATCGCGGCGAGGTGGGTGTCCGCGTCGGCGCTCGCCATCTCGCCCTCGGTCTCGCGCATCTTGCGCACGAGCACGTCGAGCCCGCGCGCCGAGAGCACGCGGTCCATCGCGATCACGTCGAGGTCGCCCGTGCGCGGGTCCTGCGGCAGGTAGCCGACGTCGCCCGTGCGCACGATCTGCCCGGCCGTGGGCTGGGTCTCCCCCGCGAGGGTCTTCGTCAGGGTGGTCTTGCCCGCTCCGTTGCGACCCACCAGGCCGATCCGGTCTCCGGCAGCGATGCGGAAGGACGCCTCGTCCAGCAGGACGCGGGCGCCGACGCGCAGCTCGACGGCGTGGGCAGTGATCACAGAGAGTTCCTCCGGCGGGATGGTGGGGTGTTCAGGGGGTGTAGGGGTTTGCGCGGTCGCGCTGTGCGCGAGACACAAACGCCACCGATTCTAGTGCCGCGAGACCGGGGACGGAACGGGATTTCGCGGGCTGGTCCGTCACAGTGCGGGCCGGCCGGTCTCGCCTGGTTGTCGAGAACGGGGTTGCGGCCGTTCTGGGGGCTGTGGCGGCCTCAACCCCGTTCTCAGCCCCCGCCTGCCCGACGGCGGTGCTCGCCTTCCGGGGGCGGGCTGCGGCCCGCGTGCTGCGGGTGGGGGCGGCGACGGCTGGGGTGAGCGGCGTCGTCGGGCCGCTAGCCGCGCCGTTGGAGCCGACGGTGCCGCGACGCCCGATCCGGCGGTGCACCGCAGAGCGCCGTGACCTGCGACGACGAGTAGCGTTGACCCGTGACGTTCAACGAGGGTGGTTCATTCGAAGGTGGTCGGGTCCGCAAGGGCGGGCGCGGCAAGGCGCCCGTGATCGCGGGCGGCGGCATCGCGGCCGTGCTCGTGGCGGTCGTGATCGCGCTCCTCAACGGTGGTGACCTGGGGAGCGTCCTCGGCGCGGTGAGCGACGAGGTCGTCCAGCCCTCGGGGGCGGAGGACACGGGGCAGCAGCAGTTCGTCGACGACTGCACGGCCGAGCAGGCCAACAGCGAGCGCGAGTGCCGCCTGTCGGCGACAGCCCAGTCGCTCGACGCCTACTGGGCCGAGGCGCTCCCCGCGCAGGTCGGCGTCGAGTACGTCCTCCCGGAGGTCTACAGCTTCACCAGCTCGACGCAGACCGGCTGTGGCGGGGCGACGAGCGCCGTCGGGCCGTTCTACTGCCCGCCCGACCAGACCGTCTACATCGACGTGTCGTTCTTCGACGAGCTGCGCGACCGCTTCGGGTCCTCGGGCGGCCCCCTCGCCGAGGAGTACGTCACGGCGCACGAGTTCGGCCACCACATCGAGCAGCTCTCCGGTGTCATGGCGTCGGCAGACCGCTCCGGGACGGGGCCCGAGTCCGACTCGGTGCGCATCGAGCTCATGGCCGACTGCTTCGCAGGCATGTGGGCGGGGAACGCGGCCACGACGATCGACCCCCAGACCGGCGTGCCGTTCCTCCAGGAGATCACGCCGGCCGAGCTGAAGGACGCCCTCTCTGCAGCCTCCGCCGTGGGAGACGACCGCATCCAGCAGTCCGCGACCGGCTCGGTGAACCCCGAGGCGTGGACCCACGGGTCGAGCGAGCAGCGGCAGCGCTGGTTCATGACGGGCTACGACGGCGGGACGTTCCAGGACTGCAACGCGCTGGAGGCGTCGACGCTCTGAGCGCCACGGACCGATGAGTTCTCGGTCGTGCCGCCGTCTCACCGAGGAGGCAAGGCCGCCGCCGAGCGGCACCATCGCACGGTGACGGCACCATCGCACGGGAACGACGAGAACGGGGACGGACAGATGGCTGAGCTGCTGGTCGACTTCATCACCTCGCTCGACGGCTACGCGTCGGGCGAGGGCTGGCCCGGGTTCTGGGGGCTCGAAGGCCCTGAATACCTCACGTGGCTGCAGGAGCAGCCCGAGGTCACCTACCTGATGGGCGCGAACACCTACCGGCTGATGTCGGGCTTCGCGGCCGGTCAGATGCCGGAAGGGACGGACGAGTTCACGGCCGACGAGGAGGCGTCGGTCGACGAGCTCACGGCGGCTCGGAAGGTGGTCTTCTCCAGCACGCTCGCCGAGCCGTTGACGTGGGCCAACTCCACGCTGGTGCGCGGCGACGCCGTAGAGGCGGTGCGCGCCATGAAGGACGAGGAGGACGGGATCCTCAGCACGATCGGCAGTCTCAGCGTGGCACGGGCGCTGCTGAGCGCCGGCCTCGTCGACCGGTTCCGGGTCGGGATGTTCCCCGTGATCACCGGCGCGACGGGATCGGAACGGATCTACGACGGCTACCCCGACGTGGCCCTCGAGATGATCGACCATCGCACGTTCGACACCGGCATCCAGTTCGTCGAGTACCGCCCACGCGTCCTGGACGGCCCTCCCCTCCAGCCTGCCGACGGATAGAGCGGATGCAGCGAGGTCCGCCACCCCGTGAGGGGTGACGGACCTCGGCGAAGCCGTTGCTCAGGTCAGACGTTGAAGCCCAGCGCGCGCAGCTGGTCCTTGCCGTCCTGCGTGATCTTCTCGGGGCCCCACGGCGGCATCCAGACCCAGTTGACGCGGAAGCCGTCGATCAGCCCGTCGAGGGACTGCGCCGTCTGGTCCTCGATGACGTCGGTCAGCGGGCAGGCCGCGGACGTGAGCGTCATGTCGATGACCGCGTGGTTGTTCTGGTCGACCTGGATGCCGTAGACGAGGCCGAGGTCGACGACGTTGATCCCGAGCTCGGGGTCGATGACGTCGCGCATGGCCTCCTCGACGTCGGCCGCGGTCGGCGGGGTCGGCGCCGCGGAGGCGGCGGGGGTCTCGGTCGTCATCGGTTCTCCTGAGGTGACTGAGTGGACGGGGTCTGGTCGAGCTCGGGCTGGGTGGCGTGGGCGTCTGCGAGGACCCCGGACGTCGCCAGGGTGTCACGCAGGGCGGCCCAGCCGAGCAGCGCGCACTTGATGCGGGCCGGGAACTGTGCGACCCCGGTGAAGGCCGTGGCGTCGCCGAGCTGGTCCTCGAGGTCGTCGTCGAGGCCCTTGCCGCGCGACTGCATGAGCTGGCGGAAGACGTCGCCGAGGTGCTCGGACTCCGCGACGGGCGCGCCGGTCACGAGGTCCGTGAGCACGGACAGCGAGGCCTGCGAGATGCTGCAGCCCTGACCCTCCCAGCTCACGCTCGAGATGGTCGGGGCCTTCGGGTCGGCGGTGTCGAACTCGACGCGCATCGTGACCTCGTCGCCGCACGTGGGGTTGATCTGGTGCGACTCACCGTGGAGGTGGCCCTCCGACAGCTCGACGAACCCTCGCCCGTGCGGGGACTTCGCGTGGTCGAGGATGACCTGCTGGTACATCTGCTCCAACGAGCTGCTCATGGCGGGGGTCGTGCTCCTTCGGTACATCCTGCGGGGCCGTGGGGACCGCGCGAACAAGTGAGGGACGTGCGGGTACTCAGTCCACTGAGAAGAACGCCCGGACCCCCGCCAAACCTTCCCGGAACGCCGTGACGTCCTCGGACGTCGTGTACACCGACGCCGAGGCGCGTGCCGTGGCGGCGATCCCGAAGCGGCGGTGCAGGGGCTGGGCGCAGTGGTGACCGACCCGCACGGCGATGCCGGCGGCGTCGAGCACCTGGCCCACGTCGTGCGCGTGGACGCCCTCGACGACGAACGAGACCACCGCGAGGCGGTCCTCCGGGACGGCCGGGCCGATGATGCGCACGCCCGGGATGTCCGCGATCCTGAGCAGCTCGACCGTGAGGTCGTGCTCGTGGGCCGCGACGTTCTCCATGCCCAGCTCGTCGAGGTACTGCGCGGCGACACCCAGACCGATGATCTGTGCGACGGCCTGCGTGCCGGCCTCGAAGCGCTGCGGCGGCTGCATGTACGTCGCCTCCGTCATGGTGACGACCTCGATCATGGACCCGCCGGTCGTGACCGGGGGCAGCGCCTCGAGCAGCTCACGGCGCCCGTAGAGCGCCCCGATCCCCGTGGGACCCAGCATCTTGTGCCCCGAGAACGCCGCGAAGTCGACGTCGAGGGCGTGCAGGTCCACGGGTAGGTGCGGCACGGACTGGCACGCGTCGAGGAACGTGAGCGCCCCGACCTCCTTGGCCCGCGCCACGATCGGCGCGACCGGGGTGATCGCGCCCGTCACGTTCGAGGCGTGCGTGAACGCGACGACGCGCGTGCGCTCGGTGATGACCGAGGCCGCCTCGTCGACGCGGATGCGCCCCTCGTCGTCGACCCCGAACCAGCGCAGCACGGCGCCCGTGCGCGCGGCGAGCTCCTGCCACGGCACGAGGTTGGCGTGGTGCTCGGCCTCGGTCAGGACGATCTCGTCGCCCGGAGCCAGGGCGAAGCGGCGGGCCGCCTCTCCCCCACGACCGATCGTCGCGTTCGACAGCGCGTACGTGACGAGGTTGATCGCGGCCGTCGCCCCGGACGTCCACACGATCTCGTCGGCGTCGGCCCCGACGAAGCGGGCGACCGCGGACCGGGCGTCCTCGAACGCCTCGGTCGCCTCCTCCGCGAGCTGGTGCGCGCCGCGGTGCACCGCGGCGTTGCGCTCCTCGTAGAAGTCGACCTCGGTGTCGAGGACGACCTGCGGCTTCTGCGACGTGGCGCCCGAGTCGAGGTAGACGAGCGGACGGCCACCCCGCACCGTGCGGGCGAGCAGCGGGAAGTCGGCTCGCACGGCGGCGAGCTCGGTGGCGCTCAGGCCGGTCCGCACGGTGTCGGTGGTGGTCATCGGATGTCTCCTCAAGGTGTCAGGTGCCCGCCGGCGGTCCGGCGGGCGGGAGGCCGGCGGACCGGCCCCCCGCAGGCCCAGGTCAGGCCGTGGCCGCGCCCGTCGTCAGGAAGCGGTCGTAGCCCTCGTTCTCGAGGCGCTCGGCGAGCTCGGGGCCGCCCTCCTCGGCGATGCGGCCGTCGACGAACACGTGCACGAAGTCCGGCTTGATGTAGCGCAGGATGCGCGTGTAGTGCGTGATGAGCAGCACGCCGACGTCCGTGGACTCCTTGGCGCGGTTGACGCCCTCGGAGACGATGCGCAGCGCGTCGACGTCGAGGCCCGAGTCGGTCTCGTCGAGGATCGCGATGCTCGGCTTGAGGAGCTCCATCTGCAGGATCTCGTGGCGCTTCTTCTCACCACCGGAGAAGCCCTCGTTGACCGAGCGCTCCGCGAAGGACGAGTCCATGCGCAGGTTCTCCATGGCGCCCTTGACGTCCTTGACCCACGTGCGCAGCGCGGGGGCCTCGCCGTCGATCGCGGTCTTGGCGGTGCGCAGGAAGTTCGAGACGGACACGCCGGGGACCTCGACCGGGTACTGCATGGCGAGGAACATGCCCGCGCGGGCACGCTCGTCGACCGTCATCGCGAGGACGTCCTCGCCGTCGAGCGTCACGGTGCCGCTCGTGATCGTGTACTTGGGGTGGCCGGCGATCGAGTACGCGAGGGTCGACTTGCCCGAGCCGTTGGGGCCCATGATCGCGTGCGTCTCACCGGCGTTGATGGTCAGGTCGACGCCGCGCAGGATCGGCTTCGGGCCTTCCTTGGTCTCGACGCTGACGTGCAGGTCGCGGATCTCCAGAGTGGACATGTGGTGTTCTCCAGTATTCGAGAAAGTTCAGGGGTCAGGACGGGGAGACGGTCTGGTCGATGTCGACGAGCACGCGCTCGCCGTCGATCGTGACCGGGTAGACGGGCACGGGGCGCATCGCGGGCAGCGCGGTGGGCATGCCGGTCCGCAGGTCGAACTGCGAGCCGTGCAGCCAGCACTCGATGAAGCAGCCCTCGACCTCGCCGTCGGACAGCGAGACCGCGCCGTGGGAGCAGATGTCCGAGATGGCGTGCCAGTTCCCGTCACCGTCGCGGACGACCGCGACCTCGACGGGGCCGCTCTCGCCCTCGAGCTCCACACGCAGCGCCTCCTCGGGCGCCACGTCGTCGGTCATGCAAGCAAGCTGTGCAGTCATGCGGGTCGGGTCACCGGCCTTCGATGACGCTCATCGACTTGGCGAGCTCGGCCTCGATCGACTCGAGCAGTCGCTCCTCGACCGACGGGACGCCGATCTCCTGGATGAGCTCGGCGAAGAAGCCGCGGACCACGAGGCGACGGGCGTCGGCCTCGGGGATACCTCGGGCCTGCAGGTAGAAGAGCTGCTCGTCGTCGAAGCGACCGGTGGCCGAGGCGTGCCCGGCCCCCTCGATGAGGCCGGTCTCGATCTCGAGGTTCGGCACGGAGTCCGCGCGCGCGCCGTCCGAGAGGACGAGGTTGCGGTTGAGCTCGTAGGTGTCGGTGCCCTCGGCCTCGGTGCGGATCAGCACGTCGCCGACCCAGACCGTGTGCGCGCCCTCGCCCTGCAGCGCGCCCTTGTACGTGACGCGGGACTTGCAGCTCGGGACGGCGTGGTCGACGAAGAGGCGGTGCTCCTGGTGCTGGTCGGCGTCCGCGAAGTACAGGCCGACCATCTCGACCTCGCCACCGGTGCCGGTGAACTCGGCGTCGGGGGTCACGCGGACGACGTCGCCGCCGAACGTCACGACGACGTGCTTGAGCTTGGCGTCGCGGCCGATGCGGGCGCGGTGCGAGCTCGCGTGCACGGCGCCCTCGCTCCAGTCCTGCACCGAGACGACCGTGAGGTGCGCGCCGTCCTCGACGACGATCTCGACGGTCTCGGTGAGGGTCGCGGAGCCCACGTGGTCGATGACCACGACGGACTCGCTGTGGCGCTCGGCGTGGACGAGCAGGTGCGTCGCGGTGGGCTCGTCGGACAGCCCCTCGATGCGCACGGACGTGATGTCGCTGGCCACCGCCTCGGCGGGGATCGTGACGACGGTCGCCTCGGCGAACGCGTTCCACGCGGTCACGGCGGTGCGGTCGCCCGGGACGCCCGCGCGGCCGAGGCGCTCGTCGTCACGGCCGACGATCGCGACGTCGACCTCGGGCGCCTCGACCACGGTCGTGCGCACGCCGGCGCTGCCGAGCGTCGTCGAGAACAGCGGGGCGAGGCGCTTGACCGGGGAGAAACGCCACTCCTCCTCGCGGCCCGTGGGCGCGGTGATGACGTCCGGGTCGAACGAGGTGATGCGCTCGGCGCGCGAGCCCTGCGGCGTGCCGCCGACCCCGTGCGAGTGAGCGCCGTCCTGGACGGCCTGGGAGTGGTCCGTGCTCAGGCCGACCGGCTCGGTCTGTGTGGTGCTCGCAGTAGTAGTCATTTAGCCGACGGACCCTTCCATCTGCAGTTCGATGAGGCGGTTGAGCTCGAGCGCGTACTCCATGGGCAGCTCACGGGCGATGGGCTCGACGAACCCGCGCACGATCATGGCCATGGCCTCGGTCTCCGCCATGCCTCGGGACATGAGGTAGAACAGCTGGTCCTCGCTCACGCGCGACACGGTCGCCTCGTGACCCATCGAGACGTCGTCCTCGCGGACGTCGACGTACGGGTAGGTGTCGGACCGGGAGATCTGGTCGACGAGCAGCGCGTCGCACAGAACGGTGGAGGCGGAGTGCTCCGCTCCCTCGAGGACCTGGACGAGGCCGCGGTAGGACGTGCGCCCACCGCCGCGCGCCACGGACTTCGAGACGATCGAGGAGGACGTGTGGGGGGCGGCGTGCACCATCTTGGCGCCCGCGTCCTGGTGCTGGCCCTCGCCCGCGAACGCGATCGACAGCGTCTCGCCCTTGGCGTGCTCGCCGAGCAGGTAGATCGCGGGGTACTTCATGGTGACCTTGGAGCCGATGTTGCCGTCGACCCACTCCATGGTCGCGCCCTCGGCGGCCGTCGCACGCTTGGTGACGAGGTTGTACACGTTGTTCGACCAGTTCTGGATGGTCGTGTAGCGCACGCGGGCGTTCTTCTTGACGATGATCTCGACGACCGCGGAGTGCAGCGAGTCGCTCGAGTAGATCGGGGCGGTGCAGCCCTCGACGTAGTGCACGTACGAGCCCTCGTCCGCGATGATCAGCGTGCGCTCGAACTGGCCCATGTTCTCCGTGTTGATGCGGAAGTAGGCCTGGAGCGGGATCTCGACGTGGACGCCCGGGGGGACGTAGACGAACGAGCCGCCGGACCACACCGAGGAGTTGAGCGCGGCGAACTTGTTGTCGCCCGAGGGGATGACGGTGCCGAAGTACTCCTGGAAGAGCTCGGGGTGCTCGCGCAGCGCGGTGTCGGTGTCGAGGAAGATGACGCCCTGCTTCTCGAGCTCCTCGTTGATCTGGTGGTAGACCACCTCGGACTCGTACTGGGCCGCGACGCCCGCGACGAGGCGCTGCTTCTCCGCCTCGGGGATGCCGAGCTTGTCGTACGTCTCCTTGATGTCCTCGGGCAGGTCGTCCCAGGACGTGGCCTGCTTCTCGGTGGACCGCACGAAGTACTTGATGTTGTCGAAGTCGATGCCCGACAGGTCGCTGCCCCAGTTGGGCATGGGCTTCTTGTCGAACAGGCGCAGGGCCTTGAGGCGGTAGTTCAGCATCCACTCGGGCTCGCTCTTGAGCGCGGAGATGTTGCGCACGACCGCCTCGGAGAGGCCGCGCTGCGCCGTCGCACCGGCGTCGTCCTTGTCGTGCCAGCCGTAGCCGTAGGAGCCGATCGAGGCGATGATCTCCTCGTCGGACTGGCCGGTGCTCTGGGACACGCCAGCGGTGTCCTGGGTGGGAGCGCTCATGTCATTCCTTCCACGTTCCGTCGACGACGGAGGGGGGCGGTGGGGCGGTGGTCGATGAACCTGTCGGTTCGGGGTGTCGTGCTGGGGGGTGCGCCGGGGCGCGCGGTCCGCGCGCGGTGGCACGGCGTTCGGTGGTCTGGTGCCCGACGGCGTCGCGCGCCTCGGGTGCGCGGGTCGCCGCGGGGAGCACGGGGACGTTGGTGGTGCAGGCGTGCCCGCCGCCCGCGAGGGTCGCGAGCCGCTGGACGTGCGAGCCGAGGAGCTGGGAGAAGACCTGGGCCTCGGCGTCGCAGAGCTGGGGGAACTCCTCGGCGACGTGCTGGACCGGGCAGTGCCCTTGGCAGAGCTGGACGGTCGCGGTGCCCGCGACGGGTCGCACGCTCGCCGCGAACCCGTCCTCCGCGAGGACGGTGGCGAGCTGCTCGGCCCGGCCCGCGACGTCGTCGGCCGTGATGCGGCTCGCGTAGCGGTCGGTGAGCTCCTCGAGGCGGCGGTGCGCGAACTCCTCGACCGCGTCCTCCCCGGCGACGTCGCGCAGGTAGCGCAGCGCCTGGGTCGCGAGGTCGGGGTAGGCGCCCGAGAGCTCGGACTGGCCGCGGTTCGTCGCGACGTAGTGGCGGGCCGGGCGACCGCGCAGCCCGGTGCCCGCGCCCGACTCGTGGACGGCGATGAGCCCGTCGGTCTCGAGCTGGGCTAGGTGACGGCGGACGCCTGCGGGCGTGAGGCCGAGGTCGGTCGCGAGCGAGGCGGCGCTCACTGGACCGTCGGAGACGATGAGCGCGAGCACGCGCTCGCGCGTGGTGCCGTCACCGTCGGCGTGGAGCGAGTCGTTCCCGACCTGGACGGCGAGGGGTCCTGCGGGCGGCACGGCGCGGGAGGTACGTGCGTTGTCGCTCATGCCTCACCTCCACGTCGTCCGGCCTGCTGGGATCCTTCCGCCTGGCCCGCGGGCGCGCACGATCCCGGGAGGCGTCTTCGATATAGGTAACAGTCTCATGCGCTAAATGTTCCGGCGCAAGCAAGGCCTACCTCACAGCCGCCCCCAGCCCGCTCCCCTACAATCGCCACCGTGCCCGACTCCCCCGCCGTCGTCCTCCAGGACGTGGTCAAGCGTTATGACGGCCGGGCGGTCGTCGACCACCTGAGCCTGACCGCCTCCCGAGGCGCCGTGACCGCCGTCCTCGGCCCCAACGGGGCCGGCAAGACCACCACGATCGAGTGCTGCGAAGGCCTGCGCGCCCCCGACGAGGGCAGCGTGCGGGTCCTCGGGCTCGATCCGCTGCTGAACGCGCGCGACCTGCGCCCGCGCGTCGGCGTCATGCTCCAGGACGGCGGGCTGCCCACGGGCGTGCGCGCGCTCGAGATGCTCCACCACGTCGCGTCGATGTACGCGAACCCTCGGGACGTGGCGGAGATCACGGAACGCCTGGGGCTCGCGAGCTTCGCCCGGACCACGGTCCGGCGGCTGTCGGGTGGTCAGCGCCAGCGCCTCGCGCTCGCCGCGGCGATCGTGGGCCGCCCCGAGGTCGTGTTCCTCGACGAGCCGAGCGCGGGCATGGACCCCCAGAGCCGGCACGCGGTGTGGGAGCTCGTGCGCGAGCTGCGCGCGGACGGCGTCGGGATCGTCCTGACGACCCACCTCATGGACGAGGCCGAGGACCTCGCGGACCACGTGTACATCGTGGACCACGGGCAGGTCATCGCCTCGGGCGCGACCTCGGAGCTCCTGCACGCGGGCCCCTCCGCGGACGGGAACCGCACGCTGCGGCTCGAGGCGCACGAGGGCCTGGACGTGGAGGCCTTGCGCAAGCGGGTCGAGTCCGGCCCGACGACGTCACCCACCTCCCCGTGGACCGTCACCGAGACGCAGCCCGGCTCGTACAGCGTGACCGGGCCGGTCGACCCGTCGACCGTCGCCGTCGTGACGGCGTGGCTCGCGGACGAGGGCGCGCTCGCCTCACGCCTCACGATCGGCCGCCGCACCCTCGAGGACGTGTTCCTCGACCTGACAGGACGAGAGCTCCGATGACCGACCAGACGACGGCCGGCCCGGTCGCCTCGGACCCCGCCGCACCGGCCCCGACCGACGGAGCCGCCCCCGCGTGGCGCCGGGTCGCGTCGCAGACGGCGTTCGAGACGCGCATGATCCTGCGCAACGGCGAGCAGCTGCTCGTGACGATCATCCTGCCCGTGATGCTGCTCGTCGGGCTCGCCCGCACGTCCTTCATCGACCTCGACACGCAGGGGTACTCGCGCATCGACTTCGTGACCCCGGGCGTCCTCGCGCTCGCCGTCATGTCGACGGCGTTCACGTCGCAGGCCATCGCGACGGCCTTCGACCGCCGCAACGGCGTCCTGCGGCTGCTGTCCACCACGCCGCTGGGGCGAGGGGGCCTGCTCGCGGGGAAGATCCTCGGGGTGCTCGCGGTCGAGGTGGTCCAGGTGGTCGTGCTCGGCGGCGTCGCGCTCGCGCTCGGCTGGTCCCCGGACCCAGCGGGCATCCTGCCCGCGCTGCTCGCGGTCCTGCTCGGCACCGCGGCGTTCACGAGCCTCGCGCTCCTGCTGGCGGGGACCCTGCGCGCCGAGGGCGTGCTCGCGGTCGCGAACCTCCTGCTGGTCCTGCTGACCGTCGCGGGCGGCGTGCTCGTCCCCGCGGCCCAGCTCCCCGGCGCGCTCGAGCAGGTCGCGCTGCTGCTCCCGTCGGGTGCGCTCGGCGAGGCCATGCGCGGCGCCCTGCTCCTCGGCGAGGTGCCCGCGTTCTCGGTGGTCGTGCTGCTCGGCTGGACCGCGGCCCTCGGCTGGGGTGCGGGCAAGCTGTTCCGCTGGCACTGAGGAGCAGCCGGTACCGGGACGCGCCTCAGGCGCCTGCCCACGCTCCTGCGGCCTCGGCGGCCGTGGCGGGCAGGCGGAGCCACTCCAGCACGCTGGACCAGGCCTTCTCGTCGATCGACGTGCCCGTGCACTCGAAGGACAGGACGGTGCTGGTCCGCATCGCCACCCCGGAGTAGCTCGTGCGCGTGGTCGCCCGAGCCAGGACCCGGCTCCGGACGGGCGATCCTGAGCGCTCGACGGTCCATTCCTGGGTCGCGACGTTCGTGCCCTTGCGCGGTTCGGTCCGCTCCTCCCCGAACACGAGCGACTCCGACTCCGCGGACACGTTCTTCGCTCCCCGCTCGGCCGCGAGGACGTCCCGCAGGACGCTGAACGAGGCGTCCCGCGCGGCACCCGGGACGTCGTCCGTCGGGCCGTCCGTCGGGGCGGCGACCGTGGTGCTGGACAGGGCGCACCGCCCGTTCGAGCTCAGGACGGTCCACCCGTCGCGGGCCGTGAACCGGTGGGACGCCGAGAAGCCCTTCGGCTGGAGCACCATGATCGGCGTGTGGGTGTCGACCAGCGCCTGGCGCACCTCCTCGGGGTCCGGCACGTACTCGTCGGGGTCGTCCGCAGGTCCTGTCACGGCGGGCGGTTCCTCGGCCCCGTTCCCCGCTCCGTCCGCGGCGGTCGAGGTCGGGCCCGGCACCGGGCTCTCGGGGGCCTCGCTCGCCGCGCCACGGTCGGTCTCCGGCGCGGTGCTCGGACCGGACGGCGACCCGCCTCCCGACGTGCAACCCGTCAGGAGGAGCAGGGTCACGGCGGTCGCGAGCAGCCGGCTGGGTCGAAGGGCGACGGACGGACGGTGAGCGACCATGGAACCCCCTGGCAGTCGAGAAAGAGTCTGGTCAGAGTATCGACCGTGTCAAGAACTCGCCTTCCCAGAGGTTCGCGCCGCGGGTCGGCGCCCGTGATCGGGACCGATCCGGGTCAACGTCACACCCGGACCCCGCCCAGCGAGTCAAGACGCCCCCGCCCGCGCGGCTACCTTTGGACGGTGAGCAGCGCAGAACTCGCCCCGGTACCCACGTCCCCCGCCTGGTACGCGAAGGTCGACCGCTTCCGCCGCTGGACCCGACCGGTCCTCGTCGCGAACCTCGTCGGCCAGATCGGCATCATCGTGACGGGCGGTGCGGTGCGCCTCACGGGCTCGGGCCTCGGCTGCTCGACGTGGCCCTTGTGCGAGCCCGGCAGCTTCACGCCCGAGTTCCACTCCGCGATGTCGATCCACCCGATCATCGAGTTCGGCAACCGCACGCTCACGGGCGTGCTGGGCGTCATCGCGGTCGCGCTCCTCGTGCTCGTGTGGACGGACACCTCGCGCTCGTCCTCCTACCGGCGCCTCGGCTGGGCGCCGCTCGGTGGCGTCGCGGCGCAGGCCGTGATCGGCGGGATCACGGTGCTGCTGCACCTGCACCCCGCGGTCGTCGGGTTCCACTTCCTCGTCTCGGCAGCGCTCGTGTGGGTCTCGGCCTACCTGCTCTACCGCCACGGCGAGGGTGACAAGGCGCCCGTCGCCGTCGTCGACGCGAGCACGCGCGTCGTCGGCCGCGTGCTCGCAGCGCTCTCGGTGCCGCTCCTCGTCCTGGGGGTCCTGGCCACGGGTTCGGGACCGCACGGGGGCGACGACGAGGTCGCGTACCGCTTCGCCCTCGACCCGGCGCTCATCAGCAAGGTCCACGCGGCCTCGGTGTGGCTGTTCCTGATCGTGCTCGTCGTGCTCGCGGTCCGGGTGCTCCGGCAGGCGGACGCACCTGCCCGCGCCCGCAAGGCCGTCGTCGTGCTGATCGTCGTGACCCTGCTGCAAGGCCTCATCGGCTACGTGCAGTACTTCACGGGACTGCCCGAGGTCCTGGTCGCGGCGCACATGCTGGGCGCGGGTCTGCTCATCACGTCGCTCACCTGGACGCTGCTCTCGTTCCGCGTCCGCGACTGAAACGCTCGACCGTCGTCCACGGCGGGCGAGACGGGCCACCGTCCCCTCGGGGACGGTGGCCCGTCTGCGTCCCGGTAGCCCCCAGGGGTCCTCGACAGCCCCCGGTAGTCCCAGGAGCCCTCGGTGGCCGCCGGCGCGGCAGAGCCGTGACAGCGCACTGACACCGGCGTGACAGACACCTCCCGGAGACTGGGTCCATCAGCCACCAGGAGGAATCCATGACCCACGAATGGGCGGTCGAGGCGCACGGCCTCGTCAAGACGTTCGGCGACAACCGGGCGGTCGACGGCGTCGACCTGAGCATCCGCACCGGCTCGGTGTACGGCGTGCTCGGCCCGAACGGCGCCGGCAAGACCACCACCATCAGCATGCTCGCGACGCTCCTGCGGCCCGATGCGGGCGAGGCCCGGGTCTTCGGGCACGACGTCGTCCGCGAGGCGCAGGTCGTGCGCCAGCTCATCGGCGTCACGGGTCAGTACGCCTCGGTCGACGAGACGCTGAGCGCGACCGAGAACCTCGTGATCTTCTCGCGCCTGCTCGGCCTGGGCCGGGCCGAGGCGCGGCGCAAGGCCGCCGAGCTCCTCGAGACGTTCGGCCTGACCGAGGCCGCCACGCGCCCCCTGAAGAACTTCTCGGGCGGCATGCGCCGTCGTCTGGACCTCGCGGCGAGCCTGATCGCCCAGCCGCCGCTGATCTTCCTCGACGAGCCCACGACGGGCCTCGACCCGCGCACCCGTGCGCAGATGTGGGACACGATCCGCGAGCTCGTCGCGACGGGGTCGACGGTCGTGCTCACGACGCAGTACCTCGACGAGGCCGACCAGCTCGCGGACCGGATCGCGGTCATCGACCGCGGACGCGTCGTCGCGGAGGGCACGGCCGACGAGCTCAAGGACGCGGTGGGCAACCAGTCGCTCCAGCTCGGCCTGGTCGCGGCCGCAGACCTGGGGTCGGCTCTCGACATCGTCGAGACGACGTTCGGCGTGCCCGCGACCACGTCCCCCGAGGCGCGGCGCATCACCGTCCCGGTGACGGGCCCCGACGAGGTCACCGACCTCCTGGTCCGGCTGCGCGAGGCCCGCATCGCGGTCGACTCGATCAGCATGGACAAGCCGAGCCTCGACGAGGTCTTCCTGACCCTCACGGGCCACGGCGTCGCCGCCGAGGAGGACCCCACGGGCGCGTCCGCCACGGGCGACGCCACCCGCGCCACCACCAGCACGCGAGAGGAAGCCCTGCGATGACCACGACCCTCACCGCTCCCCGTCAGCAGATCCAGGCCGGCTCCGACCGCAGCCTGTCCAACCGCACGAGCGTCGGCCAGACCGTCCGCAACACGTTCACCATGGCCTACCGCGGGCTCCTGAAGATCCGCCGGACGCCCGAGCAGCTCGTGGACGTGACGCTCCAGCCCATCCTGTTCACGCTCATGTTCACGTACATCTTCGGCGGCGCGATCGCGGGCGACGTCGTGAGCTACCTGCCCACGATCATCCCGGGGATCCTCGTGCAGACCGTGATCACGACGTCGGTCGTGACGGGCGTCCAGCTCCGAGAGGACATGGACAAGGGCGTGTTCGACCGCTTCCGGTCCCTGCCGATCGCGCGTATCGCGCCGTTGTCGGGCGCGCTGCTCGCGGACACCGTCCGGTACGGCATCGCGACGACCCTCACGTTCGCGATGGGCTACGCGATGGGCTACCGCCCCGAGGGCGGCCTGGGGTCGGTCGTCCTGGCGGGCCTGCTCGTGATCGTGTGCTCGTGGGCCGTGAGCTGGATCTTCGCGTTCTTCGGCGTGATCGCCCGGACGGCGTCGAGCGTCCAGGGGATCTCGATGATCATCCTGTTCCCGCTCACGTTCCTGTCGAACGCGTTCGTCCAGCCCGACACCATGCCGGGCTGGCTCCAGGGCTTCGTGAACGTCAACCCGGTCTCGCACCTGGTCACCGCGGTGCGCGAGCTGACGAACAACGGGGTGCTCGGCGCGGACGCCGTGATCTCGCTCGTCGGCGCGGCGGTCATCGTCGCGGTCTTCGCCCCGCTCACGGTGCGGGCGTACATGCGCAAGGCCTGAGCGTCCGCGCTCAGGCACGGACGGGCGGTGCTCCGGCGGATCTCGCGGGGCACCGCCCGTCCGTCATGCCGTGGACCGGGTCCAGGGGCCGGTGCGCAGGATCTCCATGACCCGGCGGGGCAGGTCGTCGTGCCCCAGCCGCCCGACGGCGTCGCGCACCTCGTCCACGTGCGCGTCGCCGTGCAGGGTGCGCGCCCAGGCGACGTGCGCGGGCGTGCGGAGCGAGGGCACGTCCTGACGTGCTCCCATGCGACGCGCGAGCTCGAGGAGGGCGAGCCCGTCGTCGACCCGGTCGAGCCCCGGGGACGCCCACAGGTACGCCCCGAGCGCGAGAGCGGCCGTGCCGAGGACGGGGTAGTCGACCATGCCGGGTGCGGCGCGGTGACCGGCGACCATCCGCACCCGCAGCTCCCGGGCCAGCCGTTCGGCCTCGACCGAGGGCAGCGGGTCCGGCCCCCACGGCCCGGTCGTCCCGGGCGCGGGCAGCAGCATGGTCGACAGCCACCCGGCCGCGAACATCGTGTACCAGGGCGAGCGGCGCGCGGCCCCGCTCCCGACCGCCGCGTTGGCCGCCTCGAGCTCGGCCAGTGCGCGTGCGTGGTCGCCGCGCGCGACGGCGATCTCGGCCAGCCCGGCATGCCCGATCGAGCGCAGCTCGTGCGCGCTACCGCCGATCCCGGAGGGCACGGGGTCGTCGTCGGTCTCGACGAGCGCGGTGAACAACGGTTCGGCCTCGGCGACGCGTCCCACGAGCGCGAGGTTGGTCGCCTCGAGCCAGTCGAGCTGGCGCAGGTCCTCGTCGGCGTGCAGCCGGCCGAGCCCCTCGCGGGCCGTGGCCACCCACTCGAGCGCTCGCGCGGCGTCGCCCTGCTCGCTCGCGAGCTGGGCGAGGAAGAGGGCCGAGGTCGCGACTCCCCACGTGTCCTGGGTGCGTGTCGCGAACCCGTGCGCGACCGTGACCTGCGCGATCGCCT
Source organism: Oerskovia sp. NPDC057915 (assembly GCF_042887685.1). Taxonomy (NCBI): domain Bacteria; kingdom Bacillati; phylum Actinomycetota; class Actinomycetes; order Micrococcales; family Cellulomonadaceae; genus Oerskovia; species Oerskovia sp. NPDC057915. The sequence goes on from NZ_JBHVOS010000006.1 coordinate 157,478, forward strand.
CGTCGAGGCGTCCGGCGTTCTCGGAGAGCTGCGCGCTGAGCAGGTGTGCCACGAGTGCGACGAACGGGTCGTCGGACGTGTGGAGCTCAGCCAGCCGCGGACCCATGCCGAGCGGGTCGCCCGCGTCGGCCAGGAGGTCGGTGAGCGCGCCGGCCCGCGAACCGATGTCGGCGCCGCGGTGCAGGCGCCGCAGCCGTGCCGCGGCCCGGACCCCGGTCGCCGGGTCGCCGTTGGGCGTCGAGGCCGTGAGCAGGAACAGCACGATGCCCGCCTCGCGCGTGAGCTGCGCGACGGGGGCGTCCGGCGTCCCCCGCACGAGCCTGCCCTGCCAGCCCGCGACGACGCGCAGCACGTCACGGCCGAGCGCGACGACCTCGGTGTGCGCCCCGCGCAGCGACCAGTGCAGGCCGAGCGCGTGGAAGACGGGCAGGACGACGTCGGCGCGGTCGGCCGCGAGCGCCGTGCGCAGCACGTGCAGGAGGTTCTCCTGCTCGACGCGCAGGGCGAGCATCGCGGGGACCTGCGTGGGTCCTTCGAGGCGCGCGACCTCGCGGCGCGCGAGGTCGACCGCCCAGCGGTAGGTCGCCTCCTGGGCGGTCTCGCGCTCGCCGGCCTCGTCGAGCGCGAGCGCCCCGAACTCGCGCACGGTCTCGAGCATGCGGTAGCGCGCGGTGCGGCACAGGGGTTCGTCGGTCACGGTCAGGAGGGACTGGTTGACGAGCGCCTCGACGTCGTCGAGCCCGACGGCGGAGGCCGCCTGGGCGGTCTGCACCCCGAAGCCGTCGGGCAGCAGGGACAGTCGGCGCAGCAGCTCCTGCTGGGGTGCCGTGAGGAGGTTCCAGCTCCAGTCGATGACGGCGTGCAGGGTCCGGTGGCGGGCGGGGGCGCTGCGGTCGCCCGTGGTGAGCAGCGCGAAGCGGGCGTCGAGCCGGCGCTCGATCTCCTGGACCGACAGCGTGCGCACGCGCGCCGCGGCGAGCTCGATCGCGAGCGGCAGGCCGTCGAGGTGGGTGCAGAGCCGGTCGAGGACGTCGTCGGGCAGGTCGGCGCCGGGGCGGGCCGCGAGCGCCCGGGCGCGGAAGAGCTCGACGGCGGGTCCAGCCCCGCCGACCCCGGTCGTCGCGAGCGGTTCGAGGGGGTGCACCTGCTCGCCGCCGACCTGGAGCGGCGACCGGCTGGTCGTGAGGATCGTGAGCCCGGGCGCCACGGCGAGGAGCTCGGCGGCCCACCGGGCGGCCTCGTCCACGACGTGCTCGCAGTTGTCGAGCACGAGCAGGGTCTCGGTCTCCCCGAGGCGGTCGGCGACGAGCTCGTGGACCTCTGCGCGCGCGACCTGGTCGCCGAGGCGCAGGCCGCGCGTGTCCCGGATCTCGAGGGCGGACGTGAGAGCCAGGCCGATGTCCTCGCCCGTGCGCACGCTCGCGAGCTCGACGACGGCGACGAGCGGGGTCGTCGTGCTCGCGCGCCGCGCGACCTCCTGGACGACGCGGGTCTTGCCCATGCCGCCGGGCCCGAGCACCGTGACGAGCCGGGACCGTCCCAGGAGGCCGACGATCGTGACGACGTCGGCCTCGCGGCCGACCAGGGCGTTGGGGGCCGCTCGCAGCCCGAGGGCCGTCCCGCGGCGGGGCGCGCGGGGTCCGGGTGCGAGGGCACGAACGGAACCCGCAGCCTGCAGGATCCGGGTGTTGAGCGCGACGAGGTCCGCTCGCGGGTCGGTGCCCAGCTCTGTCGCGAGCCGGGTCCGCAGCACACCGAAGGCCCGCAGGGCGTCGGCGCCGCGTCCCCTCGTAGGCGAGGAGCAGGGCGAGGTACGCGTCCTCGTCGAGCGGGGCGCGCTCGACGGCGCGCTCGGCCCACCCGACCGCGGCCTGGTGGTCGCCCGTGGCGAGGAGGGCGTCGAGGAGGGCCCGCTCCGCCTCGGCCCGGCGGCGCCCGGCCGTCGCGACGAGCTCCTCACCGACCGGACCGTCGACCAGGTCGAGCAGGTCGTCGCCGGGTTCGCCCCGCCACAGGTCGAGCGCCGCGCGCGCCGGGTCGACCGCCCCTCGGGGGTCGCCCGCCGCGAGCGCCTGCGTGGCCTCACGGGTGTGATCGCGCGCGACGTCGAGGTCGCTCTCGGTGAGCAGGGAGTAGCCCCCCGGTCCCGAGACGAGCATCCCCTCGACCAGCGCCGCGCGCGTGCGGGAGACGAGGCTCTGGAGCGCGGCGCGAGGGTCGGCAGGCTGGGCGTCCGGCCACAGGTCGTCGACCAGCGCGGCGGCGCTCACCGTGCGGCCGCGCGCGAGCACGAGCGCGACGACGAGCGCACGGGCACGCGCGCTGGAGGGTGCGACGAGAGTCCCGTCGCGGCTCTCCACGAGCACCGGTCCGAGGACGAGGGCGCGAGGGCGCGGGACCGACGAGGACACCCGCCCCACTCTAGTGCGCACGGACCTCGCGCCCGCGAGGTGGGACGAGCCGCCGAGGCGAGCGACGCCGTCGGGCGGGCTCGGAGCAGGCGCTGCCGCCTGGCGGGCGGCACGGTCCTCCCCCCGTCCCGACCGAGCGCCCGACCGGGAGGCCCGACCTTCAAACGAACAGTCTACGTTTACATTCGTAACTTCGGTCTGTACGTTTGAACGATGGACAGTGCCACCACCAGACAGCAGCGGATCGTCCAGCGGCTCCGCGAGACCGAGCGCGTGGACGTCGCCGACCTGGCCCTCGAGCTCGACACCTCCGAGGTCACGGTCCGCCGCGACCTCGACACCCTCGCGGCCGCCGGAGCGCTGCGGCGCGTCCACGGGGGCGCCGTCAGCCTGCTCCTGCGCGGCGAGGAGCTGCCGTTCGCGCTGCGCGAGATCGAGTCGACCCCGGCCAAGGAGCAGATCGCACGCACGGTCGCGGACCTGCTCAGCGACGGCGAGGCCGTGATCGTCGACAGCGGGACCACGGGGCTCGCGATCGCCCGCGCGCTCGTCGGGCGCCGTCTGACGGTCGTGCCCCTGTCGATCCCCGCGGCCCACGTGCTCTCCGCGAGCGCCTCGACCACCCTCAAGGTCCCCGGCGGCACGTCGCGGTTCGGCGAGGGCTCGCTCGTCGGTCCCCTGGCCGAGGCCTCGTTGCGCTCGCTGCGCGTGGACACCGCGATCATCAGCTGCTGCGGCCTGTCCGTCGTCGACGGGGTCACCGCCTACGACGACGTCGAGGCGGCGACCAAGCGCGCCGCGATGGCCAGCGCCCGCCGCACGATCCTCGTCGGGGAGGCCGCGAAGTTCTCCCGCACCGCGCTCGCGGTCGTGTGCCCCCTGACCGACTTCGACGTCCTCGTGACCGATCCCGAGGCCCCTGCCGACGCGGTCGCCCAGCTCCGCCAGGCAGGGGTCGACGTCCTCGGCGTCTGACACCGACGCCCTCCACGCGACCGTCGGCCCGCACCGCCTCCCACCCGCCCCACGACCCCGAGAGGGCACACCTCATGTCCGACCCCACCGTGGCACCACCACGCCCCCGCACGGCCCGAGAGAGAGCGGTATCCCGCGACCTCCGGCAGGCCCGCGTCGCCGTCGCGGCCCTGTTCTTCACGAACGGCGCGATCTTCGCCAACCTCTTCCCCGAGTACCCCGCGATCAAGGCCGAGCTCGGGCTCAGCAACGCCCAGTACGGGCTCGCGATCGCGGCGTTCCCCACGGGAGCGCTCGTCGCGGGCCTCGCCGCAGGGGTCCTCGTCAGGCGCCTGCGCTCGTCACGCGTCGCGGTGGCCGGAACCGTCCTCACCGGTACCGGCGTCCTGGCCGCGGGGCTGTCCTCGACCTGGACCATGCTCGCGGTCGGGCTCCTGCTCGCAGGAGCCATGGACGCGATCACCGACGTCGCCCAGAACGCCCACGGCCTGCGGGTCCAGCGCCGCTACGGCCGGTCGATCCTGAACTCGTTCCACGCGGTGTGGAGCATCGGGGCGGTCACGGGCGGGCTCATGGGTGCGGGGGCCGTCGCGATCGGCATGTCGCGCGGTCTGCACCTGGGCCTGTCGGCCCTGGTCTTCGCGGTCGTCGCCCTCTCGTGCTACCGCTTCCTGCTGCCCGGACCCGAGGACGGGGACCGGGCCGCGGCGGGTGCGAGCACGGGCACCGTCAGCGAGGAGGTCGCCGCCCACGGCTCCGCGGGGACGGTCGAGACCGTTCGCCCCTCGCGCCTCCCGGGCCTCCTCGTCCGCGTCGGGACGCTCGCCGCCCTGGTCCTGATCGCCGCATCAGGCTCGGTCGTGGAGGACTCGGGCAGCACCTGGGCGGCCGTCTACCTCTCGCAGTCGTTGGACGCCCCGCTCTCGCACGCGGCGTTCGGCTTCGTCGCCCTGACCGGCGCCCAGTTCGTCGGCCGTCTCGTCGGAGACCGGGTCGTCGACCGGTTCGGGCAGCGCGCCGTGGCCCGCTCGGGCGGCGCCCTGGTCGCGCTCGGCATGGGGCTGGCCCTGGCCTTCCCGACCGCGCCCGGCACGATCGCGGGGTTCGCCGCGGCGGGGCTCGGCATCGCGACCCTGGTCCCTGCTGCCATGCACGGGGCCGACGAGCTTCCCGGGCTGCGGCCCGGGACAGGGCTGGCGGTCGTGAGCTGGCTCATGCGGATCGGCTTCCTGCTCTCGCCGCCGCTCGTCGGCCTCGTCGCCGACCACGCCTCGCTCCGGGCAGGGCTCCTGGTGGTCCCGGTGGCCGGGCTGGTCGTGGTGCTCGCCTCCCAGGTCCTCGACACGCGCCGCGCCGTCCGGGCCTGACACCACGCCGCCGGGCAACGGCTCGTGCGGCGCCCGGGGCACCGGGGCACGGCGAACACGAGGGGCCCGACGGCGTCGGGCCCCTCGCACGTGCGGTCCGCGACGCTCAGGCGCCGTCGAGCGGCAGGCCCGCCGCGACCGCGGCGCGGTCCTGGTCGTCGACCGGGCGCACCACGCGGCAGGGCGAGCCGACCGCGACCACGCGCGGCGGGACGTCGCGCGTCACGACGCTGCCCGCACCGATGACCGAGCCCGCGCCGATCGTGACCCCGGGCAGGATCACGACGTTCGAGCCGATCCAGACGTCGTCCCCGATGTGCACGGGCAGCGAGAACTGCGTCCCGCCGCGACGGGCCTCGGGCGAGAGGGGGTGCCCGGCTGTGGCGATCGTGACGTGGGGGGCGAACATGACCCGGTCGCCGACGTGGATGTCGGCGTCGTCGACCAGCACCAGGTCGAAGTTGGCGTAGACGTGGTCCCCGAGGTGCACGTGCGACCCGTAGGACACGCTCAGCGGCGGCTCGATCCACACGCCCTCGCCGATCGACCCGAACAGCTCGCCCAGGATGGCGGCACGCTCGGCGACCTGGCTCGGGCGCGAGTGGTTGAAGTCGTACGCGAGCTCCTTGCCCGCGACCCGCTCGGCCTCGAGCTGCTCGAGGCCGTCCCCGAAGTCCACGTAGGGCTCGCCCGTGTTCATGCGTGCGCGGACGGAGCGGTACTGCTCGGTGGTCATCGTCGTCTCCTGGTCGTTCGGTGGTCGTCGCACGCTACCGGTCGGTAGCGCGGGTCGCGCATAGGATCGTCGGGTGGCGAGGGACGGGGTGTACGCGAAGGGGCGGCTCAAGCGTGAGGAGATCCTCGACGTCGCGCTCGAGGTCTTCGCCGACGAGGGCTACCGCGGCACGAGCCTGCGGACCATCGCGGCACGCTGCGGCCTGACGGTCGCGGGTGTCATGCACTACTTCGACTCGCGCGAGGACCTGCTCACCCAGGTGATCGTGCGCCGTGACCAGACGGGCCGTCCCATCTATCACGACGCTCCCCGCACGCTCGCCGACAACCTCCGGGGCAACGCCGAGCGTCCCGGGCTGGTCGAGCTCTTCGTGTCCCTCTCGGCGGCGGCGCACGACCGCGAGCACCCTGCCCACGAGGTCCTGGCCCATCGTTACGCGGGTCTGCGGGCCACGCTGCGCGAGGACGTGGTCGCCCGGCAGGAGGCCGGCGAGCTCCCCGCCCACCTGGACCCCGAGGCGCTCGCGCGCCTGATCATCGCGACGGCCGACGGCGCGCAGCTCCAGTGGATGGTCGACGACGAGGCCAGGCTCGAGGGCCCGCTGAGCACGCTGCTGTACGACGTCCTGGGACTTCCGCGCCCCTGATCCTCGACGGGCCGCGGGCCCGTGCGCACGACTCACCCTCGCTGCCCTCCTCGGCCGCCACGACAATTACCTATCAGTGTATGGTTTTCTCGAACCGCTCGCGGGCGACCCCGACGCCCCGGGCCTCCGCGAACCCGCGCCACCGTCGTCGTCTCCGAAGGGACCCGCACATGTCCGCCCGCCTGCCCTACCAGGACCCCACGCTGCCCGTCCCCGAACGCGTCGCCGACCTCGTCGGGCGCATGACGCTCCCGGAGAAGGTCGGGCAGATGATGCAGCTCAACGCGGCCGACGGCGTCGAACGGCTCGTGAACGAGGTGCACGTCGGCTCCATCCTGCACACGTCCCCCGAGAACGCCCTCCTCGCGCACGAGCTCACCGCGCGCAGCCGCCTGCAGATCCCGCTCCTCGTCGCCGAGGACTGCATCCACGGGCACTCGTTCTGGCACGGCGCGACGATCTACCCGACCCAGCTCGGCATGGCCGCGACCTGGAGCCCCGAGCTCCTCGAGCGCGTCGCCCGGGCCACCGCGGTCGAGGTCGCCGCGACGGGCATCCACTGGACCTTCTCCCCCGTGCTGTGCATCACGCGCGACCTGCGCTGGGGCCGCGTGAGCGAGACGTTCGGCGAGGACCCGTTCCTCATCGGCGAGCTCGCGTCCGCGATGGTCCGGGGCTACCAGGGCGACGGGCTCGACGACCCCACGGCGATCCTCGCGACCGCCAAGCACTTCGCCGGCTACTCCGAGACCCAGGGCGGGCGCGACGCAACCGAGGCCGACATCTCGCGCCGCAAGCTGCGCTCCTGGTTCCTCCCGCCGTTCGAGCGCGTCGCCCGCGAGGGCTGCCGGACCTTCATGCTGGGCTACCAGTCGATGGACGGCGTGCCGATCACGGTCAACGAGTGGCTGCTCAGCGACGTGCTGCGCGGCGAGTGGGGATACACCGGCACGCTCGTCACGGACTGGGACAACGTGGGCCGCATGGTCTGGGAGCAGCACATCCAGCCCGACCACACCCACGCGGCCGCGGCAGCGGTGCGCGCCGGGAACGACATGGTCATGACCACGCCCCAGTTCTTCGAGGGCGCCCAGGAGGCCGTGCGCCAGGGCCTGCTCGACGAGGCGCGCCTCGACGCGGCCGTCGCCCGCATCCTCACGCTCAAGTTCGAGCTCGGCCTGTTCGAGAACCCTCGCCGCCCCGACCCCGAGCGCCAGGCCCAGGTCGTCGGCTCGTCCGAGCACACCGACCTCAACCTCGAGGTCGCACGCCGCTCGCTCGTGCTGCTCACGAACGACGGGACGCTCCCCCTCGGCGGCACGCTCGTCGCAGGACCGGACGGACGTGCGGTCGCCGCGAGCACCGACGCCCCGACCCGGCGGATCGCGGTCGTCGGACCCAACGCCGACGACCCGCACACCCAGCAGGGCGACTGGGCCGGGGCGTCCGGGCAGGTCGACTGGCTGCCCGACGGCCACCCGCGCGAGATGACCCAGACCGTCCTCGACGGCTTCCGGAACCACGTCCCCGCCGGCTGGGAGGTCACGCACGCACGCGGCGCCGACATCCTCACGCTCGTCCCGGACCCCGAGGGCGCCTTCTTCCCCGACGGGCAGCCGCGCCCCCAGGTCGTGCTGCCCGCCGAGCCCGACGCGGCCATGATCGCCGAGGCGGTCGCGGCCGCGCGCGACGCCGACCACGTCGTGGCCGTCGTCGGGGACAGGATCGAGCTCGTGGGCGAGGGCCGGTCCACCGCGACGCTCGACCTCGTGGGCGCCCAGGTCGCGCTCCTCGACGCCCTCGCCGCGACCGGCACCCCGCTGGTCGTCGTGGTCGTCGCCTCCAAGCCGCTCGTCCTGCCGCCCTCGGCGCGCGACGCCGCCGCGATCGTGTGGGCCGCCAACCCCGGCATGCGCGGAGGACGCGCGGTCGCGGAGCTCGTGCTCGGCCTGGTCGAGCCCTCCGGCCGCCTGCCCCTCTCCTTCGCCGAGCACGTCGGACAGCTCCCCGTCTACTACAACCAGCTCCCCGGCCAGCACGGGACCCGCTACGCCGACCTCACGCAGCGCCCGCCCTTCGCGTTCGGCGAGGGACTGAGCTACACGAGCGTCGAGTACTCGGCGCTGACGATCCCCCACGACGTGCTCGGTCTCGACGACACCGTGCACGCGCAGGTCACGGTCACGAACACGGGCGCACGGCCGACCCGCGAGACCGTCCAGGTGTACGTGCGGGACACGGTCACCTCGGTCACGTGGGCCGAGAAGGAGCTCAAGGCGTACCGCCAGGTCGACCTCGCCCCGGGCGAGTCGGTCGTGGTCGACCTCGACGTCCCCGTCGCGGACTGCACCCTCGTCGACGCCCAGGGCCGGCGCGTCGTCGAGCCGGGCGCGTTCGAGCTGCGCGTCGGCCCGTCGTCGCGCGACGAGGTGCTGCTCGTGGCCGGTTTCACCGTCAAGGGCTGAGGCGAGCGACCCGGGCGACCCCGACCGGGACGCGACGAAGGGCCCGACGGCGCGTGACGCCGTCGGGCCCTTCGTCGCAGTGCTGCGGTCCGCGCCTCAGGCGCGAGGGTCTCCCCCGCGCCGCTCCGGCCACGGGCTGTCGGCCGGGCGCAGGGCGGACCAGCCGGTCGCGCGCGCCGCGGCGACCGCCAGGACCCCGACGACGGCCGACGGGTTGTGCAGGTCCCCCGCGAGGACCGCGGACACGGCCTCGTCGAGAGGCACCCAGCGCAGCTCCATGCCCAGCTCCTCGGCCTCGCGCTCGTGGCGCTCGGCCTCGGGGACCGGCGACAGGTCGCGTGCGAGGAACACCCGCAGGGCCTCGTTGCTGCCGCCAGGCGACGTGTAGTAGTCCACCAGCACGTCCCAGCGCGCGGCGCGCAGGTCCGCCTCCTCGAGCAGCTCGCGGGCGGCCGCGGCCTGCGCGTCCTCCCCGTCAACGTCGAGCAGACCGGCCGGCGGCTCCCACAGCTCGCGCCGCACCGGGTGCCGGTACTGGTGCAGCAGCAGGACCCGCTCGTCCTCGTCGAGCACGACGATCGCGACCGCACCGGGGTGGTCGACGAACTCGCGCGTCACGACGCCGCCCTCGCCCAGGTCCACGGACTCCGAGCGCAGGTCGAAGATGCGGCCCGCGTGCAGGACGCGCGCCTCGCCGACGTCCCGGGAGACCGGGACGTCGGCGAGCGGGCGGACGCTCACGTCAGGCCGTCCGGGCCTCGAGCGCCGCCGCGACCAGACCCGCGAACAGCGGGTGGGCGCGCGTCGGACGGCTCTTGAACTCGGGGTGCGCCTGCGTGCTCACGTAGTACGGGTGCACGTCGGCCGGGAGCTCGACGAACTCGACGAGCGACGAGTCGGGCGACGTGCCCGAGACGACCAGCCCGGCCTCCTCGAGGCGTGCACGGTAGGCGTTGTTCACCTCGTAGCGGTGACGGTGGCGCTCCGTGACCGACTCGGAGCCGTAGGTCTTGGCGACCACGGACCCCGGGCGCAGCGCGGCCTCGTACGAGCCCAGGCGCATCGTGCCACCCAGGTCGCCGGCACCGTCGACGATCGCGAGCTGCTCCTCCATCGTGGCGACCACGGGGTTCTTGCTCTCCGGGTCGAACTCGCTCGACGACGCGTCCTCGATGCCCAGCACGTTGCGCGCGTACTCGATGACCATCGACTGCAGGCCCAGGCAGATGCCCAGCGTCGGCACCTTGTTCTCACGGGCCCAGCGCAGCGCGCCGAGCTTGCCCTCGATGCCGCGCACGCCGAAGCCGCCCGGGACCAGGATCGCGTCGGCACCGCCGAGCGCGTCCTCGGCGCCCTCGGGCGTCTGGCAGTCGTCCGAGGGGACCCAGCGGATCGTGACCTTGGCGTCGTTGGCGAAACCTCCCGCGCGCAGCGCCTCGGTGACGGACAGGTAGGCGTCCGGCAGGTCGATGTACTTGCCGACGAGCGCGACCTCGACCTGGTGCTCGGGCTGGTGCACGCGCTCGAGGAGCTGCGACCACCCGTCCCAGTCCACGTCGCGGAACGCCAGGCCCAGACGGCGCACGACGTACGCGTCGAGGCCCTCCGAGTGCAGCACGCGCGGGATGTCGTAGATGCTCGGCGCGTCGATCGCGTTGACCACGGCCTCGTTGTCCACGTCGCACATGAGCGCGATCTTGCGCTTCACGGGCTCCGGGACCACGCGGTCCGCACGCAGGACGATCGCGTCGGGCTGGATGCCGATCGAGCGCAGGGCCGCGACCGAGTGCTGCGTCGGCTTGGTCTTGAGCTCGCCCGACGGGCCGATGTACGGCACCAGCGAGACGTGCAGGAAGAAGACGTCGTCGCGGCCGAGCTCGTGCCGGACCTGGCGGGCCGCCTCGAGGAAGGGCTGGGACTCGATGTCGCCGACCGTGCCGCCGATCTCCGTGATGATCACGTCGACGCCCTCGCCCGCCTGGGCGCGCATGCGCGACTTGATCTCGTCGGTGATGTGCGGGATGACCTGCACCGTGTCGCCGAGGTACTCGCCGCGACGCTCCTTGGCGATGACCTGCGAGTAGACCTGGCCCGTCGTCACGTTGGACGAGGCCGGGAGCTCCACGTCGAGGAAGCGCTCGTAGTGACCGATGTCGAGGTCCGTCTCGGCGCCGTCCTCGGTCACGAAGACCTCGCCGTGCTGGAACGGGTTCATGGTGCCGGGGTCGACGTTGAGGTAGGGGTCCAGCTTCTGCATCGTGACGCTCAGGCCACGGGATCGGAGCAAGCGACCCAGGCTCGAAGCCGTCAGCCCCTTACCGAGAGAGGAGGCCACGCCGCCGGTCACGAAGATGTGCCGGGTGCTGTGGTCCGAGCGGCCGCCGGTGAGGGCGTGGGGTCTGTTCAGGTGATCTGCCACGGAACTCCATCCTAACAGTGACTCGTCGGGGCCGCTCCGGATCCGGGGGTCCGCGACCGTGGGATGACTCTCAGTCGGGCTGTTCGCCCTCCAGTCTGCGCCCGGCGGGCGGGTACCGCTCTCAGGCGTCCGGGCTCGTGCCTGCAGGTGCAGTACCCTGCCCGCGCCGTACCAGCCCGACGACGGACGACCGGTCCGCGACGAACGCCAGGCCGACCACGACGAGGGCCGCCAGGACGGCGACCCCCACGCCCACCGCGAGCGCCACCGCGACGTGCGCGTCGTCGGGCAGCACGAGCGCGCTGAGGACACGCCCCGCGGCGCCGCCGAGCACCACGCCCAGGGTCACGACGGCGACCGTGCGCGGCACGCCCGCCACCGCCTCCGGGCCCGCGTGACGACGCACCGCGAGCAGGAGCAGGAGGCCCGCGACCGTCATGCCCACCGCGGTCGCGAGGCCGAGGAGACCCAGCACCCGCACCTGGTCGCCCTCGCCGAGGACCGCGGGGCCCACGACCGCCAGCACGGCGACGACGCCCCACCCCGTCGCCGTCGCGACCACGGCCGCACGCTGCCGGTCCAGGACGTAGAGCGCGCGCGACAGGTGCAGGATGAGGGCGAAGCCCACGATGCCCGGCGCCATGGCAGCCGTGGCCGTGCCCAGGCCCTCGACCGATGATCGGGTCACGACGTCGAAGACCGACTCGACCGCGGCCGAGGCCGCCACGAGCGCCGCCACACCCACCCCCGACACCAGGAGCAGGGTGCGTGTCGTCGACGCCAGCAGCCTGTCGAAGAGCTCGCGGCTCCCCTGGGCCACGTGCTCGGCCAGGCGAGGGAACGCGCTCGTGGCGAGCGGGAACGCGAGCACCGCGTACGGCAGCAGGTAGACCTGCTGCGCGTAGAAGTATGTCGGGAACGTCGCCTCGGGTCCGGAGGTGTTCGCTGCGTACATCGCCGCGAGCACCGAGACCTGCTGCGCGACGAGCGCCCCGACCCCGGCGAACGCCAGGTTGCGGGCACGGACGCCCTCGCCGCCGGGAAAGCGCAGGGTCGGGCGCAGCCGGGTGCCGGTGCGTGCGACGGGCAGGACGAGCGGCAGGGCCAGCGCCGCGACCCCGAGCGTCGTCCCCCAGCCCAGCCAGGCGATCGCGCTCGACGACAGCGCCGCCACGTCGTTCTGGTCCCCGCCCGCCATGCCCGCGAACACCAGGTACACCCCGATGACCACGAGGCTCGAGACGAGCGGCGCGAAGGCCTGCCAGAAGAAGCGCTTGTGCGCCTGGAGGATCCCGCCGAGGATCACGGCGAACCCGTACATCGGGATCTGCAGGGCGAACACGCGCACGAACAACGCCGTGACGTCGACCAGATCGGGGTGCGTGTCCATCAGCACGTACGCGATCGGGTACGCCAGCGCGGCGAGGAGAGCGCCCAGCGGGACCAGGACCAGGAGGGTCCATCCGAGCAGCGCCGAGGCGATCCTCGAGACGTCGACGCGGGCACCCCGCGCGATGGGGCCTGCGAGCAGCGGGACGACCGCGCCGGCCAGCGCGCCACCGGCCGCGACCTCGAACAGGACGTTCGGCAGGATGTTGGCCGACGTGTACGCCGTCCCGATGCCCTCGGTGCCGACCGCCGACGCCATGACGAGCGAGCGGGCGAAGCCCACGAGACGGCTCGCGATCGTGACGACCGTGATCATGAGCGCCGCACCCGCGAGCGTCTGCGTGCCCGCGCGCAGCCGGGAGCCGCGTGCGGGTCGTGGCGCGGTCTCCGGACCCGGCGTCACCTCGTTCAAGCCGGCGTGTCCAGACCGGACCGCGACGGGTCGGTGGCCGCTGCGGAGGCTGCGGAGGCTGTGGGCGCCGCGGCGGCGGGCGCCGCCGGGGCGGGCGCCGGACGGCGGCCCCACTGGTCCACGCGACGCAGCACGTCGTTGCCGTCGATGATCTTCGAGAAGCTGACCTTCTCGCTCGCGACGTTGAGGCCCAGGATGCCGGCGAGCGCGAGCAGCCGGACGGCCCGCGGCGCACCGAACGCGATCTGCGTGCCGACCAGCGCGCCGAGCGCGTTCGCGCCCCCGTCACCGAGCATGTCGCGCTCGCCCAGGTCGCCGGGCGCGGCCGCGGCTGCGGCGCCGAGCACCGCGCCCGACGTCGCCCCCACGGGCGTCGCCGCGAGCGGGACCGCCAGGGCGGCACCCGCCTTGAGCGCGCGCCCGGGACGAAGGTCCAGGAGGTTGAAGAGGTTGGCGCTGAGCGCGACGATCGAGCCGTTGACCGCGACGTCCGTCAGGTACCCGAGGGTCGAGCCCGTCCTGCGCGTGCCGACGAAGGCCGCGGTGAGCGACGTCGTCCCGATCCCGAGGACCTTGAGGCCCCCCGTGGTGACGCGGCCCTCGAGCAGCGCGCCGACGTGCCCCTTGATGCCCTTGGTCCGCGTGGACGTGTCCTCGGCGAGGTCGTCGACCAGCCCGAAGGCTCCCCCGCCCGCCGTCGCCAGCGCGGCCGCGGTCCGGGTACGAGCGTCCGGCCCCGCGACGAGAGCCCCCGCCACGAGGCCCGCGGCGACCGCAGGGCCCTCGAGCAGGCTGATGGGCTCCCCCCGGTGGTTGGTCCGGGTCCAGCGTTCCGGGCCGCCGGGCGGGTTCGAGTCGAGGATCGCGCGCGTGGTCGCGGTGGTCGCGGCCGACGTGATCGCGGTTCCCACCGCGCGCCAGAACGTGCCCATGCGCGTCAGCCCTCCGTCTGCGTGTCGGTGGCACCTGCGGTCGCGTCGGTGCCCGAGGTCGCGTCCGTGCCCGAGGTCGACTCGGGGGCGCCCGGAGGCGTGCGGTCGACCGGGGGGAGCTGGACGGCGGGCGGGATGACCGCGGTCGCCCCGTCCTCGAAGCCGTACTGGCCGACCTTGTCGCCGAGGCGCGCGGCGAGGGCGAGAGGCACCGAGATCTGACCGGGGGCCTCCTCGATGCCGCTGACGGTCGAGAGCACCGCGGCGAGGTCGCCGTCGGCCGTGATGGTCGAGATGAGGTCTCCGGTGACCGGGGTCGACCCCGCGACGAGCGCACCCTCGGACCGTGCCTGGGCTGCCTGCGCGAGCAGGACCTCGACCGAGACGGCGTACGCCTTGGCCTCGTCGACGGTCGCCTCTCCGGTCGCGTCGCTGGACGGTGCCGTGGACGCCTGGGGCTCGAGCAGGAGGACGACGTCCGCGGGCACGTCCTGCGGCTGCACGACCTCGATGAGCTTCACGTCGGCCAGCTTCTGCTCGATCAGCACCGCTTCCGAGGTGCGGGCCTCAGGAGCGGCGAGCTGCTTCGCGGTGAGCGACGTCGCGAGCGCTGCGGCCAGCTTCTCGTCGGTCCCGGCCTCGTCGACGCCGGGCACGAGGTTGGTCACCTCGGTCGCGGCGGTCTTGCGGGCGTCCTCCTTGTCCTCGGCGGTCCAGTCGGCCCCCAGGCGGACGTGCCCGACGACGCTCGCGCCCGCGTTCTCGAGCTGCTCCTGCACGGCCTCGTAGCGGTCCCCGTCGACGTCGCCGAGGTCGACGACCGCGACCCGGCGGTCCTGGAGGGAACCCGCGACCAGCTGGGGGCCGGCGGCGACGATGAACTCCTTGTTGTCGGCGGCCTGGAGGTTCGTCGCGTCGAGCTGGTCGCGCAGCTCGTTGCGCTCGAGCCGCAGCTGCTCGACCTGCCCCGTGAGCTGGTCGCCGATCGCGCCCTGCAGCGGACCGGCGCCCAGGATGATCCCGACCGCCAGCGCCAGGAAGACCGAGATCAACGAGACGATGTGGTACCTGAAGTCGATCACTGTGCTGTTGCGTCCTTCGTGTCCGTACGGGGCGACGTGCGGTCGGTGCGCGTCAAGGAGGTGGGGAGGTCGGTCGTGCGGGAGCTCATGCGCCCCCGAACAGTGCGCCGATCCACGAGACGAAGTCGTCGAAGCGGGCGCCGATGATGCCGAAGACCGTCTGTCCCGCGGCCGTGGACCACATCGCCATGATCACGGCGAAGAGTCCGGCGAGCGAGAGCAGCGTGAGCTGCAGGTTCGAGATCCGGTGCTGGTAGAGGCGTGAGACGCCCTTGGCGTCGACGAGCTTGCCGCCCACGCGCAGTCGCGTGAGGAACGTGCTCGCCATGCCCGAGCGCCCCTTGTCGAGGAACTCGACGAGCGTCGCGTGCGTGCCGACGGCGACGATGAGCTCGGCGCCCTTGTCGTCGGCCATGAGCATCGCGATGTCCTCGCTCGTGCCGGTCGCGGGGAAGACCACGGGCTCGACGCCGAGCGCCTGGACCCGCTCGAGCCCCGGGGCCTTGCCGTCCCGGTAGGCGTGCACCACGATCTCGGCGCCGCACGAGAGCGCACGGTCCGAGACCGAGTCCATGTCGCCCACGATCATGTCGGGCTTCCAGCCCGCATCGAGGATCGCGTCGGCTCCGCCGTCGACCCCGATGAGCAGGGGACGGTACTCCTTGATGTAGGGGCGCAGCGTCGCGAGGTCCTCGCGGTAGTGGTAGCCGCGCACGACGATCAGGACCTGACGGCCCTCGATGTCGGTGCGGATGTCCGGGACGCCGACTCCGTCGAGCAGGAGCTCCCGCTCGCGCCGCATGTAGTCCATGGTGTTCTCGGCGAAGCGCTCGATCTCCTCGGACAGCCCCGCGCGGGCCTCGTCGAGGCTCACGGCGATCGTCTCGGAGGTCTGCCGGACTCCTTCGGCGAGCAGGTCCTCACCCGCGTAGACCTTGCCGTCCTCGAGCCGCAGCTCGCGGCCGTCGGAGATGCTCATGATGCCGCTGCCGAGGTCGTCGATCAGGATGATCCCGGCGTCGACCAGGATCTCCGGCCCGAGGTTCGGGTAGCGGCCCGAGATCGACTTCGCGGCGTTGAGCACCGCGAGGGGCTTGGCGGTGACGAGGGCGTCGGCCGCGACCCGGTCGATGTCGAGGTGGTCGATGACCGCGACGTCACCGGGCTTGAGCCGCTTGGTGAGTGCCTTGGTGCGGGCATCGACGCGGGCGGGGCCGCTGGTTCCCGGCTCCGCCACGTCGGACGTAGTTCTGCGCAGAGTGATTCTCATCGCGGCTATCGTCCCACGACCGAGGACTCGAGCAGTTCGAGCGCGTGCTGGCGGGCGGCGTCGGACTCCTCCTGCCCGGAGAGCATGCGCGCCAGCTCGCGGACGCGGTCCTCGCCCGTGACCTCGTGCACGCCCGTGACCGTGACCGGGTCGACACCGTCGGCGCGACCGGGCGACTTGGTCACCACGAGCTGGGAGTCTGCGAACGCCGCGACCTGCGCGAGGTGCGTCACGACGATGACCTGGGCGGTGCGGGCCAGGGATGCGAGGCGTCGGCCCACCTCGACGGCCGCGCGCCCGCCGACTCCCGCGTCGACCTCGTCGAAGACGAACGTGGGCAGCGGCGCGGCGTCGTCGGTGCCCGCGTCCGCGCCCGACGTGGCCAGCGCGACCTCGATCGCGAGCATCACGCGCGAGAGCTCACCGCCCGAGGCGCCCTTGCCGAGCGGTCGCGGCGGCGAGCCGGGGTGGGGCACGAGCGAGAGGGTCACGACGTCCGCGCCCCACGGGCCGGGCTCGTCGGCGGGGGTCACGTCGACCACGAGGCTCGACCCGGTCATGGCGAGCCCCGCGAGCTCGTCCGTCACGGCGCGCGCGAGGCGCTCCCCCGTCGCGGTGCGTGCGGCGGTGATGCGCGCGCCGAGCTCGGACAGCGTCGCGGTGAGCTCGTCGGCCCGCTCCGTCATCGAGCGCAGCCGCTCGCCGCCGTCGTCGAGGTCGAGCAGGCGCAGCCCGGCGTCGCTGGCCCAGGCCAGGACGTCGTCGATCGTCTCGCCGTAGGTGCGCGTGAGGCCGCCCAGGGCAGCCAGTCGCGTGTGCGCCTGCTCGAGCCCGCCCGGGTCGGCCTGGAGGTCCTCGACGTAGCCCGAGACCTCGGTCGCGATGTCGGCGAGCACGTAGCCGACGCCCGCGATGCGCTCGACGAGATTGGCCAGGCCCGGGTCGAGGTGGCTCGCGGTCTCGAGCGCGCGACGGGCGCGCTCGACGGCCGACGTCGCGTCCCCGGGGACGTCTCCCCCGTCGAGCGTGTCGTCGCCCACGATCGCGTCGTGCGCGGCCTGCGCTCCCAGGCGCAGCTCCTCGGCGTTCCCGAGGCGCGCGACGAGCGACGTGAGCTCGGTGTCCTCACCGGGCTGCGGGTCGACGCGCTCGATCTCGGTGAGCCCGATGCGGAGCAGCTCGGCCTCGCGCGCCCGCTCCTGGGCGCGCGCCGTGAGGTCGGTGATCTCCTCGAGCAGGCCGGTGCGCTCGGCCCACGCGGCCCGGTACTCGTCGAGGAGTTCGGCGTGCGCGCGACCTGCGAACGCGTCGAGGGCGACGCGCTGGTGGCTCGGGGTGCGCAGGCGCAGCTGGTCGGCCTGCCCGTGGACCGTCACGAGGTCGTCGGCGATCTCGGCGAGCACGCCCTGCGGCACGCTGCGCCCGCCCAGGTGCGCGCGCGAGCGGCCCTCGGCCGCGACGGTGCGCAGGACGACGACCGTCCCGTCGTCGTCGACGCTCCCGCCGGCCTCGTCGATGCGCTGCCCGACGGCGTCGCGCCCGCTCACGCGCAGGCGCCCCTCGACCACGGCACCGGTCGCGCCGGGGCGCACCGACGACGGGTCGGCCTTGCCGCCCATGAGCAGGCCCAGCCCGGTCAGGACCATGGTCTTGCCGGCTCCGGTCTCGCCTGTGATGACGGTCAGTCCGGGGTGGAGCGGGACGCGGGCGGAACGGATGACACCGAGGTTCTCGATCGAGATCTCTTCGAGCACGGTCAGTCCTCCTTCGGGTCGGGGGCGGTGGGACGCGGGCCGCCCAGCCGTGCGGCGTCCACGGCGTCGCTCGCGGCCTTGCGCGCGGCACGGACCGCGTCCGCGGCGTCCTCGGCGACGCGGCCGCGCCAACCCACGACGGGCAGCGAGAACTTGGACACGAGCCGGTCCGTGAAGGGGGCCGTGGAGAGCCGCGCGAGGCGGATCGGGGAGTCCCCGCGCGACACCTCGACGCGTGCCCCCGCGGGCAGGTCGATGCGTCGCCGTCCGTCGCACGTCAGCACGGCCGGGCCGGAGCGCTGGAGGAGCTCGAGGGCGAACGTCGACGTCGGACCGACGACGAGCGGACGCGCGAACAGGGCGTGCGCCGCGAGCGGCACGAGCAGCATCGCGTCGACGTCGGGCCACACGACGGGCCCTCCGGCCGAGAACGCGTGCGCGGTGGATCCCGTCGCGGTCGACATGACCACGCCGTCGCAGCCGAACGACGACAACGGCCGTCCGTCGACCCCGATAGCGACCTCGATCATGCGCTCGCGCGACGCCTTCTCGACCGTCGCCTCGTTGAGGGCCCAGCCCACGCGTGCCTCGTCCTCGCCGGGCAGCGTGACGCGGACCTCGAGCACCCCGCGCTCCTCGACCACGTAGTCGCGTGCGGCGAGGCGCTGGACGGCCGCGGGCAGTCCCTCGCGCTCGGCCTCCGCCAGGAAGCCCACGTGGCCGAGGTTGACCCCGAGCAGCGGGACGCCCGTGCCGTGCGTGAGCTCGGCGGCGCGCAGGATCGTCCCGTCGCCCCCCAGGACCATGACGACCTCGGACTCCGCGACCCCCTCGCGCGTGCGCAGCTGCGCCATGTGGTCGCCGAACGTCTCGGCGAGGTCGTCGTCGTGCAGCCCGACCTCGAAGCCCGCGTCCTGGAGCTCCTTGACCGCCTCGTGCAGCGCGACGACCGCCTCGGGGCGTCCACCGTGCGTGACGATCAGCACTCTCCTGGTCACTGGGCTCCTCCGGTCGGTCGTCGGTCCGCGGCGGCGCCGTGGTCCTGGGGTGGCGCGCCGTCGTCGGGCACCGTCTGCGAGTCTGTCAGGTCTGCGACCCCGTGAGGGGGTGCGGGCGACGTGACATGGGCGACGCCCGGGATGTCGGCCGGCTCACCGACGGTGGCGACGACCGGGACGGTCGACACGGGTGAGGACACGGCGCGCTCGACCGCGCGCTCGAGAGGCTCGTGGTCCACGGGCACGGGGGTGCCGGTCGCGCGCAGCCACACGAAGAACTCGCGGTTGCCGCTCGGGCCGGGCAGCGGGCTGGGGACCACGCCGAGCGGGCGCAGGCCCAGGGCCGCCGCGTCGAGGGCCACGTCGAGCACGGCGCGCGCGTGCAGCGCCGGGTCGCGGACCACTCCCCCGGTGCCGAGCCGCTCGCGCCCCACCTCGAACTGCGGCTTGACCATGAGCAGCAGGTCCGTACCGGGAGCGACGACCGCAGCCACGGGGGGCAGGACGAGGCGCAACGAGATGAACGACAGGTCGGCCACGACCACGTCGGGGGTCCCGTCGAGGTCGCCCGGGGCGAGGTCGCGCACGTTGAAGCCCTCACGGACGACGACCCTCGGGTCCGCGCGCAGGGCGGGCACGAGCTGGTCGTGCCCGACGTCGACGGCCACGACCCGTCGCGCCCCACGGCGCAGCAGGACGTCGGTGAAGCCGCCGGTCGACGCCCCGAGATCGAGGCACGAGGCGTCCGCGACCCGGGGGGCACGGTCCGGCACCGTGGCGGCGATCGCGTCGAGCGCTCCGGCGAGCTTGAAGGCGGCCCGCGAGGCGTAGCCGGGGTCGGTGGGGTCCTGCTCGACGGCGACGGTCTGCCCGTCCGTCACCGACAGCGAGGGCTTCGCGACGGTCCGGCCGTCGACCGTGACGCGTCCTGCGGCGACGAGGTCGGCGGCCTGGCCGCGCGACCGGGCGAGGCCGCGGCGGACGAGCTCGGCGTCGACGCGTGCGCCCACGCTCAGTCCTCCGCGTCCGCGAGGCGCTCCTGGAGGGCCTCGTGGATCGCGTCGAACACCGCGACGTGGTGTGTCAGGGGGGCGTCGGTCAGCTCGTCGAGCCGGGTGAGGGCCTGGGCGACCGCGTCGTCGACCGTCTCGCTGCCCGACCGCGTCGCGCCGGTCGGCACGTCCCCGGGGGTGGGGACGGGGGCCGGGGTGGGAGCGCCGTCGTCGACGGTGTCCTGCGCCATGCGTGGACCTCCAGTCCGTTCCGGGGTGCGGTACGTCGCACCGGTCGGTGAAGTACGGCTCACGTCCGCACGTCACCGCACCGGTGCAACGCTACCGGTCAGGACACGATCTCAGGGGTTACCGACAGCCAGCTCGGGGACGGTGTCCGCATCCACGGCATCGCCCGCGTCGACCGTCGCCCACGCCGCGCCGCACGCGGCGCGCACGAGGTCGACCCCGTCGGGACCGGTCAGCTCGAGCGTGCCGTCCGTGACGCGCGCGGCGGCCTCGCCGCAGGTCCACCAGCCCTCGGCGCCCTGGGTGGGTGCCGCATGGGGCTCGATGAGGCTCAGGAGGTCCGCACCGATGTAGTGCGGCCGCAGCCCGGGCTCGGCGAGGACGGCGTCGCGGCCCCCGTTGACGCCCGTCAGGACGTGCAGCCCGGGGTAGCCACCCGCACGGGCGCCCGCGAGGTCGGTGTCCAGACGGTCACCGACGACGAGCGGCGAGGACGCCCCGGCGCGCTCGATCGCGAGCCGGTACATCGTCGGCGAGGGCTTGCCCGCGCTCGACGGCTCGACCCCCGTCGCTGCCTGGACGGCCCGCACGAGCGAGCCGTTGCCCGGCGCGAAGCCCCGGGCCGTGGGCAGCGACAGGTCGAGGTTGCTCGCGACGTGCCAGGCACCGCGCTGGATCGCGTAGGCGGCCTCGGCGAGCTGGGCCCAGCCGAGCTCAGGTGCGAACCCCTGTGCGACCGCGACCGGCTCCTCGTCGGCGCTCTCGACGATCACGAAGCCCGCGTCGTGCACGGCCGTGAAGAGGCCCGCACCGCCGACGACGAGGACGCGCGCGCCCGGCTCCAGACGCGTCCGCAGGAGGGCGGCCGCCGCCTGGGCGGCGGTCATGACCTCCTCGGGCGACGTCGGGATGTCGAGCTCGGTGAGCTGCGAGGCCACCGACTGCGGCTCACGTGAGGCGTTGTTCGTCACGAACACGAGCCGCATGCCCGCGGCACGTGCTCCCCCGAGGCCGGTCGCGGCGTTCGGGATGGGCTCGTGGCCGCGGTAGGCGACGCCGTCGAGGTCGACGAGTGCCAGGTCGTAGCGTTCGGCGAGCGGGACGTCGCTCGAGATCAGCCCCAGGCTCACTTGGTCTCCTCGTCGTTCTCCGTGCCCGACGCCGCAGCATCCGTCTCGTCTGCGGGCTCGACCGCCGTGGTGGTGGTGGACGTGCCGTCAGCCTCGTCGTCGGAGTCGTCCTGGTCGTCGGAGTCCGCCTCGTCGTCGGCGTCTGCCTCGTCGTCGATCTCGACGGCGTCCTCGGTCAGGTCGTAGACGACGACGTCCTCGTCGAGGGACGTGCCGAGCGCAGCAGCCAGCGCACGGGGGTCGACGTCCGCGAGGATCGCGGCCGCCTCCTCGGTACGCCCTGCGGCCTCCAGGACGCTGGCCTTGGCCTGCAGCACACGAAGTGCCAGGTCACCCGTGGCGTCGGCTGCGGGGATCTGGTCGAGCACCGCGAGGGCAGCCTCGAACTCGCCGAGGTCGACGCGCGCACCGCTTACGACGAGTGCGAGCTCGGTACGCCCCGTGGCGTCGAGAGTGCTCGCCTCCTCCGTTGCGGCCAAAGCGATCGCGCGCTCGGGGCGCTCCAGACCGCGTTCGCAGTCCGCCATGATCGGCAGGTGCTCGGAGGACCCGTTGAGACGACGCACGGTGCGCAGCTCACGCAGCGCCTCGGCGTACCGGCCGGTCTGGTAGGCCGTCAGGCCCGCAGCCTCACGCACCACGTCGACACGGCCGGCTCGACGCACCGCCGCCTGGGCGTGCTCGTAGGCGAGCTCGGGGTCCGTGTCGATCAGCTTGCCGGCCATGACGAGGTGACGACCGACGACCGTCGCGTTCTCCTTGCTCAAGGTCCGCAGACGACCACGCACGTCACGGTCGAGGTCCGAGAACTGCACGGCCTCGTCGATCTCGGGGCCGGCGTGACGCTGGTCCTGCGGCGGACGCGACTGTCGCTCACCCTGGTCGGCGGACCGCTGCGGGCGGTCTCCGTAGCTCTTGCGCTCACCCGAGCCTGAGGACTGGGGGCGGTCGCCGTAGGAACGGCGCTCACCGCCACCGGACTGCGGACGGTCACCGTTAGAACGACGCTCACCGCCACCGTAGGACGACCCGCCACCCGACTGGGGGCGGTCACCGTACGAACGGCGCTCACCGCCTCCCGACTGCGGACGGTCACCGTAGGAGCGGCGCTCGCCCGAGCCTGAGGACTGGGGGCGGTCGCCGTAGGAACGGCGCTCACCAGAACCCGAGGACTGCGGACGGTCACCGTAGGAGCGACGCTCGCCCGAGCCTGAGGACTGGGGGCGGTCGCCGTAGGAACGGCGCTCGCCGCCGCCGTACGACGACCCACCACCGGACTGCGGACGGTCACCGTAAGAACGACGCTCACCGCCACCCGACTGCGGACGGTCACCGTACGAGCGACGCTCGCCAGAGCCCGAGGACTGCGGGCGGTCACCGTAGGAGCGACGCTCGCCGCCACCGTAAGACCCGCCACCGGACTGGGGGCGGTCGCCGTAGGAGCGACGCTCGCCGCCATCGTAGGACGACCCGCTACCCGACTGGGGGCGGTCGCCGTAGGAGCGACGCTCGCCCGAGCCTGAGGACTGGGGGCGGTCGCCGTAGGAACGGCGCTCGCCGCCACCGTAAGACCCGCCACCGGACTGGGGGCGGTCGCCGTAGGAGCGACGCTCGCCGCCGCCATAGGACCCGCCACCCGACTGGGGGCGGTCACCGTAGGAGCGACGCTCACCGGAGCCAGAGGACTGCGGACGGTCACCGTACGAGCGACGCTCGCCAGAGCCCGAGGACTGCGGACGGTCGCCGTAGGAGCGACGCTCACCGCCGCCATAGGACCCACCACCGGACTGCGGACGGTCACCGTAGGAGCGACGCTCGCCGCCACCGTAAGACGACCCGCCACCCGACTGGGGGCGGTCACCATAGCTCGTGCGCTCGCCGCCGCCGGCGCGCGGGGGCTTGCCCGCCGCTCCGTCGCGACGGGGAGCTCCCTGGTTGCGGCCCTGGGAGCCGGAGGAACGACCGGTGTTGCCGGACCGCCCTGCCCCGGAAGACCTACGGTCGCGGTCGTCGGCGTGACGTTCTGGGCTGTCGTTCACAGCGGTGTCCCTTCGATATGCACTGACGTTCATCATCCCACGAGCAGGGTCGTAGGGGCTTGCCCGGTGGGTCACAGGCACGCCAAAGGCCCACCCCGTTCGGGGTGGGCCTTTGGTGAATGGTTGTCCGGCGGCGACCTACTCTCCCACCCCGTCTCCAGGGCAGTACCATCGGCGCTGAGAGGCTTAGCTTCCGGGTTCGGAATGGGACCGGGCGTTTCCCTCTCGCTATGACCGCCGTAACTCTATGGAGATGTTCGGGTCCCCCGGTTACGTGGGGGTGTGCCCGTATCTCGGGAACCGCACAGTGGACGCGTAGCACAAGTTTGTGTGTTATCAAGTTGTCGGCTTATTAGTACCGGTCAGCTTCAGCAGTCTTTAGTCCTGCCTTACACATCCGGCCTATCTACCCAGTGGTCTAGCTGGGAGCCTCTCCCCCTTGCGGGGATGGAAACCTCATCTTGAAGCAGGCTTCCCGCTTAGATGCTTTCAGCGGTTATCCCTTCCGAACGTAGCTAACCAGCCGTGCTCCTGGCGGAACAACTGGCACACCAGAGGTTCGTCCGTCCCGGTCCTCTCGTACTAGGGACAGCCCTTCTCAAGTTTCCTGCGCGCGCAGCGGATAGGGACCGAACTGTCTCACGACGTTCTAAACCCAGCTCGCGTACCGCTTTAATGGGCGAACAGCCCAACCCTTGGGACCTACTCCAGCCCCAGGATGCGACGAGCCGACATCGAGGTGCCAAACCATGCCGTCGATATGGACTCTTGGGCAAGATCAGCCTGTTATCCCCGGGGTACCTTTTATCCGTTGAGCGACGGCGCTTCCACAAGCCACCGCCGGATCACTAGTTCCGACTTTCGTCCCTGCTCGACCTGTCAGTCTCACAGTCAAGCTCCCTTGTGCACTTGCACTCGACACCTGATTGCCAACCAGGCTGAGGGAACC
>NZ_JBHVOS010000007.1:0-162938 GCF_042887685.1 Oerskovia sp. NPDC057915
GCAGCCACCGTCCGCACGTTCTGCGACACCTGCTCCGCAGCAGCAGCCACCACCCCCGACTGCGCCGCCGTCTCCTCCGACGACGCCGAGAACTGGGCGCCCGCGTAGGACAGGCGGTCGGCGGCCCCGGCGACCTCCTGGGCCGTGCCGGCGACCGTCGAGATGATCGCCCGCAGGCTCGTCTGCGCGGTGGCCAGAGCCACGGCCATCTGACCGATCTCGTCGCGGCTGTCCACGTCCGGGTGCACCGTCAGGTCCCCTTCGGCGAGCGCGACGAGCGAGCGTCGCACCTTCTCGGCCGACCGGCGGATCCCGTTCGCGACGACGAGCGCGACGACGAGCGCGATCACCAGGCCTGCCAGCCCGAGCACGATCATCGTGAGGACGGTCTTCTGGGCGTGGGCCGCGGCCTCGTCGGAGACCGACGCGGCGTACGCGTTCGCAGCATCGCCCGCGGCGGAGAGAGCCGAGACGTGGGCGGCGATGAGCGCGTCGTTGCGCGACTGGATCTCCGGGGTCACCGCCTTGTCCTCGACGGCCGGCATGAGGGTCGAGTCGCGGTAGGCGGTCCACTCGGACCACGCCGTCTTGAACGTCTCCCAGTTCGGCTCGGCCATCGTGCCGAGCATCGTGTCGTACTCGGCGATCTTGGTCTCGAGCAGGGCGTCTGTCGCGTCCATCTGCGAGACGACCGCGGCCCGGGCAGCGCCGGTCACGATGTCGTACTGGTACGTCAGTCGCCACGCCTCCTGAGCGCCGTGGTCGATCTCGGCGTTGAGCCGCAGCGCGGTGTTCCCGACGTCCGCCACCGCCTCGGTGTCCTCGAGGGTCGAGCGCAGGCCCTGCAGGGCGACGGCGACGGTCCCCACGAGCACGAGGACGAGGACGCCGAGCGCGATGATGATCCGGGTCCGGACGGAGAGGTCGCCGAAGCGGGAGCGGCGTTGCCGCGAGGTCGCGGACGTCAGGGACGTGGACATGGGTACTCCTGGGCGGTGTGATGAATGGGGAGGAAGGTGCCGGCGCGACCTGCGGGCCCGCGCACGGGCCGGTTCGCAGGCTTCTGCACGGCTCGGGTCACGACGCCACGGCGTCGACGTCGAGCGCGAGGAGCAGCCGGTCGGAAAGCTTGTAGGTGCCGAGGATCACGGCTCGCAGTGCCTCGGACAGGGTCTGGGGCGGCAGCTCGAACTGGTCCTCGTCGACCACGAGCACGTCGCCGATCCGGTCGACGAGCAGGCTCACGGTCTCGTCGCCCACGAAGACGACGGCCATCATCTGCTCGCCGTCGTGCGCGGGCATGCCGAGCCGTCGGCGCAGGTCGACCGTGAGGACGACCTGGCCGCGAAGGTTGACGAGCCCTGCGACGTCGTCGGGGGCCAGCGGCACGCGCGTGCGGGGCCGGCTCGGCAGGACCTCCTGGACCCTGTCGACGGGGATGCCGCAGAGGCGGTCACCCAGCGTGAAGGTCACGAGTCTCGTGCTCATCGCACACCTGCCAGGAGGTCGTCGTCGAAGGCCGCCCGGTCGGCGAGGCCGTGAGGATGGTCGTCGTCGTGGTCGTCGTCGAAGAAGCCCGCGTCGGCGGCACGGACGGCGCTGCGGACGTCGAGCAGCTCGGTGACGCGCTGGTCGAGGACGGTCGAGCCCACGAGGCCGTGGTCGTCGATGTCGCTGTGCAGGCGGGCGTCGTCCTCGACGATGTCGAGGATCTCGGAGACGGCCATCGCGATGCTGCGGCCGCCGCGGGTGTAGACGACGACGTCGAGCTCGTCGCCCGTCGGGCCGCCCACGGCGCCCAGCACCTGGTCCAGGCGGACGAGCGGTACGAGCGCTCCCCGGTACTGCAGCACCTCGCGGGTACCCACCTGCTCGATCCGCTCCGTGCGGATCCGTTCGAGCCGGGTGACCGCGGACAGCGGGATCGCGACGCGGCGGTCCCCGGCCGCGACGACGAGCACCTGCTGGGCCGCCTTCGTGGTCTGCACCGCGGTCTGCCGACGCACCTTGGCGAGCTCCGCGATCTCGGTGCTGAGCACGCGCCGCGCGATCGCGGGAAGGTCGAGGATGAGGGCGACTCCTCCGTCACCGAGCACCGTCGCGCCCGAGTACATGCCGATCTGCTTGAGCCGGCTGGCGAGGCCCTTGACGACGATCTCCTCCATGTTCAGGACGCGGTCGACGATCACGCCGAACCGCTGGTCGTCGGCCTCGACGACCGCGATGACGCGGCCCGCGGACTCGGGAGCGAGGTCCAGGACCTCGGCGAGCGAGACGAGCGGGAGCAACGTCCCGCGGAGCCGGAAGACCGGCGCGGTACCGACGTGCTCGATGCGCGTGTCCTGTCCGCCGAGCGCGACGAGCTCCAGGAGGCTGACCTGCGGGATCGCGTAGACCGAGCCGCAGCACGTGACCGTGAGCGCGGGCATGATCGCGAGCGTGAGCGGGATGCGCATCCGCCACGTCGTGCCCTTGCCGACGCTCGACTCGACGTCGACGGACCCGCCGATCGCCTCGATGTTGGTCCGGACGACGTCCATGCCGACGCCGCGCCCGGAGACGTTGGTGACCTTGACCGCGGTCGAGAACCCGGGCAGGAACAGCAGGTCGAGCACCTCGGACGAGGACATCGCCGCGATCTCGGAGGTGCTGCGCAGCCCCTTCGAGACCGCCGAGCGCCCCACCTTCTCGGGGTCGATGCCCGCGCCGTCGTCGGTGATCTCGACGACGACCTGGCCGTTCGAGTGATAGGCGCGCAGCGTCACGAGCCCCTGGCTCGCCTTGCCCACGGCGCGACGCTGGTCGGGCGCCTCGATCCCGTGGTCGACCGCGTTGCGCACCAGGTGGGTCAACGGGTCCTTCACGGCCTCGAGCAGCGAGCGGTCGAGCTCGGTGTCGCCACCGGTCATCTCGACGCGCACCTCGCGCCCGAGCATCTTCGCGAGGTCTCGCACGATGCGCGGCATCTTCGACCACACGTGCTCGATGGGCTGCATGCGCGTGCGCATGACGCCCTCCTGCAGCTCGGAGGCGATGAGGCTCAGGCGCTGTGCGGACCGCTTGGTCTCCTGGTCCTCCCCTGCCCCGGCGATGCGGTCGAACTGGTTGCGCACGAGCACGAGCTCGCCGACCTGCCGCACGAGCGAGTCGAGGAGGTCGACGTCGACGCGGATCGAGCCGTCGGCCGCGTTGCGCCCGGGGAGCTCGATCTCCTCGTGCTTCACCGCGAGGGCGGCGGGTGCGGTCGCGGCGGGGGCAGGTTCGACGGCGACGGGAGCCACGGGTGCGTCGGCCTCGGCCTGCTCGGGCTCGGGTCCGGGGAGGACGACGGCGTCGGGCTCGACGACCGCCGGCTCCTCGGCCGCAGCCGGCGGCTGGGCCGCCTGCTGCTCGTCGGCCACCGCCGGTTCCTGGGCCGGCGCCGCTTCCTCTGCGGGCGCGGTCCCTTCCTGCACCGCCACGATCTGGGCGACCATGGGCTCGACGTCGACGTCGTCCCCGGCGCCCGCCTCGACCTTGGCGAGGATCGCTCGCAGCGTGTCGACGAGCGCGAGCAGCACGTCCGCCACCTGCGGGTCCATCACACGCTCGCCGTCGCGCAGCTCGGACAGCAGGGACTCCCCGACGTGCGAGACCCGCTCGAGGTTGCCGAAGCCGAGGAAGCCGCTCGTGCCCTTGATCGTGTGCACCGTGCGGAAGATGCTGCTGAGCAGCACGCGCGACGAAGGGTCGCTCTCCAGTGCCACGAGGTCCTGGTCCAGCTGATCGAGATTCTCGTAGGACTCGACCAAGAACTCGTGGACGATCTCGTCCATCTCGTCCACGCCCGCACCTCCACGCCATCGCTGGCATCGTCGTCGTCGCTCGGAGCGACCTGTTCGTCAGGGACACGGGTCCCCAGCCCTGGCGTCCACCGGGGCTGTCGTCGGTGACTGTCGGTCGTCTCGTGCGGTTGGTGGGGGTGATACCGGGCGCCTCGGGCGGGCGGACCTGCCGGTCGCGGTCAGGCGGCGCTGTCGAGCGCCCGCGCGAGGGCGAGCGCGAGGGCGATGTCCTCGTCGAGGGTGCGCCGTTCGTCCCGCACGTCGTACCCGGCGGTGACGATCGCGCTCTCGTGCAAGCGGTAGTGCGGGTCGCAGAAGAGAAGGGCCCCCTCGTGGGCGACCGTCACCCGGACGCAGGCGCTCGCGCCGCACGCGTCGCACCGGTCGCACCGGTCGAGCGCTTCGTGCGGGTCGGCGTCCGGGGGCTCCCACGGTCGCCGCAGGTGGTTCATGCCGCGGTGGCCTTCTGGGCCGCGCGGTTCACGAGCCCCGCGGCCTCGGCGCGGGTCAGTCCCTGGATGACGAGCTCGTCGACGAGCGAGGCGATCTGCTCGTGCACGTCGCCGGGGTAGAGAGGGGCACCCGCTCGTCGACGCGCGAGCTCCTTGGTCAGGGGTGCGCAGCGCTCGGCGATGGTCTGGGGTCTGGGGCGTGCGGGGGTGGCAGCCATGGGGTGCTCCTCTCGGTGCCTCTGGTCGAGGCGTCGACGGTCGTGCTTCCTATGCAGCGACGTCGGCCGTCGTCCGGCCTCGCTGCGAAGGTCGGTCAGCCCGCCTCGGCGACCCTCGCGGTCTGGCGTGCCGCGGCGACGACGTCGGCGAGCGTGCTGCGCACCTCGAGGGGCGTGCGTCCGAGCGGGGCGCCGGGCAGCGCGACGGCCGCCGCGAGGGCGCCCAGGTAGCGTGCGGTGTCGCGCGTGGACTCTCCGGTCCCGCGGTCCGGGTCCCAGGCCGAACGTGCCTCGTGCTCGTGCTCGACGAACACCGCGGTGAGCTCGGTGACCCAGGCGGCGTCGACCCCGCAGCCGGCGACCGCCTGCTTGACCGCGACCCGGGTACGGGACAGCGCGGGCCGTCCCGGGCGTGCACGGTCCGCGAGGACGTCGCGCACGAGGAGGTGCGCGATCTTCTGCCCGTACTCGTGGGAGGCGACGGTCTCGAGGTGCTCGTCCTCGTAGGTCGTCCACAGCCCGGCGAGGGTCGCCACGCGCGGGTCCGACGGCGGGGCGGTGAGCGCGTGGACCGAGCGCAGGGCGAGGCCCTCGTCCTCCTCGATCCACGCGAGCATGCGTGCTCGGACGTCGGGGTCGAGGGGGCGCTCGAGGGCCGGCAGGGCGAACGCGTCGCGGATCGCCGCAGCGTCGACGTGCATGCGCAGGACTCCGCGCTGACGCGTGGCAGCGCTCTCGTGGGCAGCGTAGAGGCGGTCGAGCTCCTCGTCGCGCCCCGCGTCGAGGACCTGGACGGCCAGGTCCGGCACCACGGGGAGCTCGTGCACGAGGCCCGCGAGGCGCCCTTCGGCGTCGATCGTCCCTTCGAGGAGGTCGGTCGAGACGATCTGGCCGACCTTGCGGGCCGACCGGACGCTGCGCAGCAGGGTCCGGTGCATGAGCGTGTAGTCCCCGAGCGCCTGGCGGATCGATCCCGCCGCGCTCGCACCGCCCGCGAAGACCTCGAGGTCGAAGAACTTGGTGCCGTTGCGCCCCCGGGAGTCACCCTCGGCACCGTCGGCGCTGGGCAGGTCGAGGATCTTGCGGGTGTAGAAGTCCACGGCCGCGTCGACCATGTCGTCGTGCAGGAAGCGTGCGATGCCGTGGCGGTGGCAGTAGCGCGTGGTCTCGGAGCGCACGATGCCCGTGCGGAACACCGCTTCGAAGACGATCATGCGGGCCTCACGCTCGGTGAGGTCGCCGGCCTGCACCCGACGCGCGACGTCGGTCGTGGTGCGGTCGAGCTCGTCGCTCGCGCGGTCGTGGACGGTCGTGCGGGCAGCGGCGGTGACATCGACGTCGACGTCGGCGGTGACGGTGATGGTCTGCATGGCACGTGTGTGTGCGGCGCGCTCGCGAAAATCGGGCCTCCGGGCACCTCGGGCGATGTGACCTCCATCACATGCATCCCAGGGGCGCGCCTCCCCGCCACGCAGGCTGGCGCGTGCTCACCCGGCATAGGCAGCCCCAGACGGTCAGCGAGGAGAGGACGAACGTGGAGCACAGGCGCCGAGCGCTCGACGTCGGACCGGGGGAACACCTCCTCCTGCCCGCGTCGACGCTCGACACGACGGGGCGGCTGCACCTGTGGCGCGCCTTCACGGGGCTGCACGACGGCGAGCTCCTGCTCTCCCCGCTCACCGCCAGCCCGCTGCCGATGCCGTGGACGGTGCCCGCAGGTCACCGCCGGTGGCCCGGGCTGCGCCCCGCCGCCATGTGGCACCCCCTCCTGTGGCTGCCCGCGCGGCTGCGGACACCGATCACGCTCCGCGACCCCCTGACGGGCGAGACCTGGGGCGAGACCTACGACGAGTGGGCCACCCGGGTCGCGCTCGAGATGACCGAGTCCGGTCCCGTGATCATCGACGACCGGCAGTGGGTGCTCCTGCACGACCCGTCCCACGGGCGGCACGTCCGGCCCCTCGGCCCCGACGACGCGGACCTCGTCCCGCTGTACGACCCGATCACCGGCACCTGGCTCGACGTGCTCTCGACCGTCGGGCTCGACGTCGACGACCCCGCTCACCTCGCCCGGGTCGAGCGGTGGCTCGCGGGCGACGACGACGAGGCGCTCGACGCCGTCGACCTCGACGTGTTCCTGCGAGCCGCCGACCGCGACCCGGCCTGGGCCCTCGACCGGACGCAGCGGCCCCTCGCCGAGGGCTCCGGGTACCGCACCTACGTCGAGGACCTGCGCGACGCCTCCTCGGCGCTCGTCGCGCGCGAGCTCGACGACCGCGTGACCGACCTCGCGTCCGCCCGCCTCCCGGCCCGCGAGCTCGGGCAGTACGTCGGCGCCCTGGCGCGGGCCGCGTCGACGCTCCTGTCGGCGGGCCCCGACGTCGTCGAGGACCTCGGCCTGAGCCTCGGGCTCGTGACGGCCCGGGCCGAGCGCGCCGCGACGGTCGAGGCGGCGGCGGCCGCCGTGGCCGACCTGCGCGTGCTGCTCGGCACGGTCGCCGACGCCGCGTCCCTGGGCCTCGCCCGCATCGCGCAGCGCGTCGAGATCGAGACCGCCGAGGTGCTCGGACAGGTCGCCGAGCTCACCCGGCCTGCCGGACCGCCCGACGACGCCGCACGCCCGACCAGGCCCGGTCAGCCCTCGCGAGGCGCGTGCTTCTCGAGGAACGCGTAGACCTCCGAGGCGTCCACCCCCGGGAACGCGCCGGACGGCAGCGCCGACAGGACGTACTGGTGCATGCGCGCGCTGGGCCAGGCGACCTCCTCCCAGTGCCGTGCGAGCTGGGCTGCCGGCCTGCGGCAGCAGGCCTCGTCCGGGCAGGTAGACGCACGGCGAGCCGTCGTCTCCCGTCCCCGGAACCACTTGGCCGAGGCGAACGGGACCCCGACCGTGATCGAGAACTCGCCCGTCGTCGTCGTGCCCGTCTGGGTGCTGCACCAGAACGTGCCCGCGGGGGTGTCCGTGTACTGGTAGGACTCGGTCGCGCGGTCGCGGCGGGTGAACGCCTCGCGCGCGGCCCACCGGCGGCACACGAGCTGACCCTCGATGGCCCCCGTGACGTCGGCCGGGAACGGCAGGCCGTCGTTCGCGTAGCCGCGGTACAGGGCGCCGTCGTCCCCCACGCGCATGAAGTGCACCGGGATGCCCAGGCGGGACGTCGCGAGGTTCGTGAAGCGCTGCGACGCGGCCTCGTGCGAGACGCCGAACGCGTCGCGGAAGTCCTCGACCGCGAGGTCCTTCTCCTTCTTGCGCTGCTCGAGGAACTCGACCGCCGCCGACTGCGGCATGAGGCAGCACGCCGCGAAGTACGTGATCTCGACGCGCTGGCGCAGGAAGTTCGCGTACGACGTCGGGCGCTGGTGCCCCAGCACGCGGTGCGCGATCGCCTGGAGGCCGAGCGAGCGCAGACCGTGGCTGCCCGGGATCGAGGCGGGCGGCAGGTAGATCCGGCCGTTGCGCAGGTCCGTGACCGTGCGCGTCGAGTGCGGCAGGTCGTCGACGTGCAGCAGCGTGAAGCCGAGCTGCTCGGCCATGCGCGCGACGGTGCGGTGCGTCAGCGCGCCCGACGTGTAGCCCGCACGACGCGTCATCTCCTCCGCGAGGTCCTCGAGCTCGGGGATGTAGTTGTTGCGCTCCTGACGCTCCAGGCGGAGCTCGGTGTTGGCGCGGCGCGCCTCCTCGGGCGTCGCGATGGCCTCGGACGCACGGCGCGCGAGCTCGCCGTGCAGGCCGACGAGGTTCTCCAGGACGGGCAGGGGGAGCTTCTGCGACGCCTTGACCGACGGCAGGCCGAGGGTCGCGAACAGCGGGCCGCGCTGGGCACGGTCCAGCTCGATCTCGAGCGCGGCGCGGCGCGACGGCGGCTCGTCCGCGAGGAGGTCGGCCACCGTGACCTCGAGCGCGCCCGCGAGCGCCTGGAGCAGCGAGAGCCTGGGCTCGCGCTTGCCGTTCTCGATGAGGGACAGGAGGCTCGCGGTCGTGCCGACCAGTGCGCCGAGAGCGTCGAGCGTGAGGTCGCGACCGGTCCGGAAGTACCGGATCCGGCGTCCGAGCGTGATGAGGTCCGTGCTCGCCGGGGTGTGGATCTCGGGGCTCGTGGGGATCTTGCGGTCTTCGTCGACGGCCATTCCTTGACCCTATGTCAAGATCCACGATTCTTGACAGCGATCCAGGTGGAAAACCGGAGAGTTCCGGGTCGAAGGTGGAAACAGCAGCACCGACACCCACCGGGTGGACCCGACGACCACCCAGGACCGGAGACCCTCATGACCGCGACCGCCCATCCCCGCCGCACCCGCCACGCCGCCCTCACCGAGGCGCTGCCCGACGTGCTCACCACCGCGATGGCAGGCGCCGCGTTCGGCTCCCCGGCCCGCGCCGCCCGCGACCCGCGGACGTGGGTCCGGGAGATCGCCGAGCTCACCGAGCCCGACGCGGTCGTGTGGTGCGACGGCTCCGCGGCCGAGAAGCAGCGGCTCGTCGACCTCATGGTCGACGCCGGCACCCTCCTGCCCCTCGACCCCGAGCTGCGCCCCGGCAGCTACCTCGCCCGCTCGAACCCGAGCGACGTGGCCCGCGTCGAGTCGCGCACGTTCATCTGCTCGCGCGACGAGGCCGATGCCGGCCCCACCAACAACTGGCGCGAGCCCGACGCCATGCGCACCGAGCTCCGCGACGTGTTCGACGGGTCGATGCGCGGTCGCACGATGTACGTCGTGCCGTTCTCGATGGGCCCCGTCGGAGGTCCCCTCTCGCAGGTCGGCATCCAGGTCACCGACTCGCCCTACGTCGTCGTGAGCATGGGCGTCATGACGCGGGTCGGCAGCGAGGTCCTCGCACTGATCGACGGCGGGGCGCCCTTCGTCCCGGCCGTGCACAGCGTCGGGGCGCCGCTCGTCGACGACACGGGAGCCGTCACGCCGGACGCGCCCTGGCCCTGCAACGACACCAAGTACATCGCCCACTTCCCCGAGACCCGCGAGATCTGGTCCTTCGGGTCCGGGTACGGCGGCAACGCGCTGCTCGGCAAGAAGTGCTTCGCGCTGCGCATCGCCTCGGCCATGGCCCGTGACGAGGGCTGGCTCGCCGAGCACATGCTCCTCATCCGCGCCACGTCCCCCGAGGGGCGCGCCTACCACCTGGCCGCTGCCTTCCCGTCGGCGTGCGGCAAGACGAACCTCGCGATGCTCCAGCCGACCGTCCCCGGGTGGAAGGTCGAGACCATCGGGGACGACATCGCGTGGCTGCGCCCCGGACCCGACGGGACGCTGCGCGCGATCAACCCCGAGGCCGGGTTCTTCGGCGTCGCCCCCGGCACCGGGATCGACACCAACCCCGTCGCGGTCGCGACCTTCGACCGCGACACGATCTTCACCAACGTCGCCCTGACCGACGACGGCGACGTCTGGTGGGAGGGGCTGACCCCCGAGGCGCCCGCGCACCTCACGGACTGGCTCGGCAACGACTGGACCCCCGAGGACGGCGCCGCGGGCACCCCCGCCGCGCACCCCAACTCGCGCTTCACGGTCGCCGCCGCCCAGTGCCCGACGATCGCCGACACCTGGGAGGACCCTGCGGGCGTCCCGATCGACGCAATCATCTTCGGTGGTCGACGCGCGACCAACGTGCCGCTCGTCGCGCAGGCGTACAGCTGGGAGCACGGCGTGTTCATGGGCGCCACGATCTCGTCCGAGCGCACCGCGGCCGCCGAGGGCGCCCTGGGCGAGCTGCGCCGCGACCCGTTCGCGATGCTCCCGTTCTGCGGCTACAACATGGCCGACCACTGGGCGCACTGGCTGAGCGTCGGGGCCGGGCTCGATCCGGAGAAGCGCCCCAAGATCTTCCAGGTCAACTGGTTCCGCAAGGACGCCGAGGGCTCGTTCCTGTGGCCCGGGTTCGGTGAGAACTCTCGTGTGGTCGAGTGGATCGCGCAGCAGGTCGACCGCTCGCGCGGCCTGCGGACCGATGCGGGGGCCGTCACGAGCCCCGTGGGTCTGCTGCCCGCGCCCGGTGCGCTGGACGTCGACGGGCTGGACCTGCCGCAGGCCGACCTCGACGCGCTCTTCGAGGTCGACGCCGCCTCGTGGCTCGCGGAGACCGAGCTGACGAGCGAGTTCTTCGACACGTTCGGCAACCGGGTCCCGGACCAGCTCTGGGCGCAGCTCGCACGCCTGCGGTCGCGCCTGGGCGCCGAGTGAGGCGAGCTGAACGGGTCCCCTCCTCGCCGAGGGTGACCACCCCGGCCGCCGACGGTGACGCTCCCGTACGCCGACGGTGACCGACACGCCCGCCGAGGGTGACATCTGATGTCACCCTCGGCGGGCCGAGCCGTCACCCTCGGCGGGCGGGCACGTCACCCTCGGCGGTCCGGGACAATGGGCCCCATGCGTGCCGAGAACATCACCGGTCCCGTCGCCCACCACGGCGAGGGGCCCGTGTGGTCCCCGACCTGGGGCGGCCTGCGGTTCGTCGACATGATGGCGGGCGACCTCCTGACCCTGCAGCCCGACGCCACGGTGTCCCGCCGCCACGTGGGCGACTACGCGACCATGGTGCGCCCGCGCTCCCGGGGCGGCTACGTCGTCGGGCTGGAGCGTGGCCTCGCGCTCGTGGACGACGAGGCGCCCGACTCCCCCGTGCGTCCCTTCCCCGAGCTGTGGAGCGACCCGACCGTCCGCCTCAACGACGGCTCGACCACCCCGGACGGCGCGTTCTACGCGGGCTCCATGCCGTTCGACGACCGGTCCGGCGCGGGTGCCCTGTTCCGCGTCGAGCCCGACGGCGCCGCTCGCCTCGTGCTGTCGGGCGTCACGTGCTCGAACGGGCTGGGCTTCTCGCCCGACGGCACGCTGGCGTACTACGTGGACACGCTCACGTGCCGGGTCGACGTGTTCGACTACGACGCGGGGGCGCCCGAGCCTCTCGCGAACCGGCGGGCCCTGGTCGAGATCCCGCGCGCGGACGGCCTGCCCGACGGGCTCACCGTCGACGCCGAGGGTGGCGTGTGGGTCGCCCTGTGGGGCGGCAGCGCGGTGCGCCGCTACGCGCCGGACGGGACGCTGACCGAGGTCGTCGAGCTGCCCGCCTCGCACGTCACGGCGTGCACGTTCGGCGGTGAGGACCTCGACGAGCTGTTCGTCACGACGTCGCGGCTCATGATCGGCGAGCCGTTCGAGCCCGAGCTCGACGCGGGATCCGTCTTCCGGGTCGTCCCGGGCGTGAAGGGCCTGCCGGTCCTGCCGTTCGCGGGCTGAACCACGTGAGCCGGGCGCACCCGGCACCGACGCCCTCCGGGTGCACCTCGGCGCGTCACACGACCGCGTCGCGGACCTTCTGCTCGCAGCGGCCGAGGCCCTCGATCTCGACGGCCATGACGTCGCCGTCGACCAGGTAGGGGAAGCGGCCCGAGAGCGCGACGCCCTGGGGCGTCCCGGTGTTGATGACGTCGCCCGGCTCGAGGACCATGTACTGCGACAGGTGCCACACGAGGAAGTCGACGTCGAAGATCATGTCGGCCGTCGAGGAGTCCTGGCGGATCTCGCCGTTGACCCACGAGCGCAGGCGCAGGTCCGAGGCGTCGACCTGGTCGGCCGGGACGAGCGCGGGGCCCAGCGGGTTGAACGTCTCGCAGCTCTTGCCCTTGGACCACTGGCCGCCCGAGACGGCCATCTGGTAGTCGCGCTCGGACACGTCGTTGGACACGGTGTACCCGGCGACGTGCGCCGCGGACTCGGCGGGCGACGTGAGGTAGCGGGCCTTCTTTCCGATGACGATCGCGAGCTCGACCTCCCAGTCGACCTTCTGCGCACCCGGGGGGAGCAGGACGTCGTCGTCGGGTCCGACGACCGTGTTGGAGTGCTTCCAGAAGATGATCGGGACGGTCGGCGGCTCGGAGCCGGACTCGGCGGCGTGCGCGGCGTAGTTCATGCCCACGCACACGACGGCCGTGGGGCGGGCGACGGGAGGGCCGACCCGCATCCCGTCGGCGTCCGCGACGACGGGCAGGTCGCCCGCGTCGAGGGCCGCACGGACCCGGGAGATGCCGTCGTCCGCGAGGAACGCGCCGTCGACGTCACGGGTCAGGGGGTCGAGCGAGTAGGTCGTGCCGTCGGCCGTGCGGACGACGGGACGCTCCTGGCCGGGAAGGCCGAGGCGCATGAGCTGCAGGTGCTGCACGAAGAAGCTCCAGGTGTCGGAGGGGCGGGTCGGTGAGGTCAGC
Source organism: Oerskovia sp. NPDC057915 (assembly GCF_042887685.1). Taxonomy (NCBI): domain Bacteria; kingdom Bacillati; phylum Actinomycetota; class Actinomycetes; order Micrococcales; family Cellulomonadaceae; genus Oerskovia; species Oerskovia sp. NPDC057915. The sequence goes on from NZ_JBHVOS010000007.1 coordinate 12,714, forward strand.
GTGCCAGGGCGCGGGCGTAGTCCGGGTTGACGATCGACCCGACGGGACGACCCGCGAGGAAGTCGATCGCGTTGCGCGCGGTGTGCACGGGCAGGTCGGCCATGGCTTCGGGCGAGAACCACGCGGCGTGCGGGCTGAGCAGCACCTGGTCGAGCGTGCGCAGGCGCGAGTCGGCGGGCAGCGGCTCGTGCGAGAACACGTCGAGAGCGGCGGCACCCAGGTGCCCTCCCTCGAGCGCGTCGGCGAGCGCCTCCTCGTCGATCAGCGGGCCGCGGCACGTGTTGACCACGACCGCACCGGGCTTCATGGTCGCGATCGACGCCGCGTCGAGCAGGTGGCGCGTGGCCTCGCTGAGCGGTGCGTGCAGGCTCAGCACGTCGGCCTCGGCCACGGCCTGCTGACGGGTCACGGGGAGGTAGCCGGCTGCGGCGACCTCGGCGTCGGGCACGAAGGGGTCGTGGACCAGCACGCGGTAGCCGAGCGCGGCGCAGCTGCGCGCGACGAGCGACCCGATCCGGCCGTACCCGATCACGGACACGGTGGTCGCGGACAGGCGCGCGGCCATGGGGCGCGGGGCGGTCGCGGCCCAGACGCCGTCGCGCACGGCACGGTCGTAGCCGACGAGCCCACGACTGAGGCCGAGGACCATCGCGACGGTGTGGGACGCGACCTCCTCGATGCAGTAGGTCGGGGTGTTGGCGACGGCGATGCCGCGATCGGTGGCGGCGGCGACGTCGACCATGTCGTAGCCGATGCCCATGCGGCTGACGAAGCGCACGCCCTCGATCTCGTCGAGGACGCGGGCGGTGAGGGGCGCCCACTGGACGACCAGGGCGGACGGGCGGGCACCTGCGGCCGCGGCGTCGCGGACGAGGGCGATGACGTCGTCCTCCGTGCGGGCCGTCCCGCGCACGACACCGAGGCCGGCGGCCGTGACGGTGTCTTCGCACGCGGTGCCCGGGAGGTCGCAGTCGGTGATGACGACGGTGTCGGGGTTCATGAGCCGAAATGCTATAGCATCTAGCAACCGACGGCCAGCGTCCGTGGACAGGTGCTTGCGGTCGGCACAATTTGCTATAGCGTTCAAGCCATGGCTCGACGACTTGCGCTGATCACCGGCGCCAGCTCGGGGATCGGTTCCGCGACCGCCCTCCAGCTCGCCCGCGACGGATACGACCTCTGGCTCACCTACGCCCACGACGAGCTCGGCACGCGCACCACCGCCGACCTCGCGACCGAGCTGGGTGCGAGCTGCCAAGTCTCGCGCCTCGACCTGCGCGACGTCACGTCGGTCGACAGGCTCGTCACCCAGGTCACCCGCCGCTGGGGCGAGCTCCACGTCCTGGTCAACAACGGCGGCACGTGCCCCTACCGCGCGCTCGACGACATCGAGATCGACGAGTGGGACGCCGTCATGGAGACCAACGCGCGCGGAACGTTCGTCCTCACGCGCGCAGCGCTCCCCCTCCTCCGCGCGGCCGCCGCCCCCAAGGGCGACGAGCCCGTCGACCGCAGCATCGTCAACGTCGCCTCGATCGCGGGACAGCAGGGCGCGCTCAAGACCGGCGTCCACTACGCCGCGAGCAAGGGCGCGCTCCTCGCGATCACGCGCAGCTTCGCGCGCCTCCTGGCCGCCGAGGGCATCCGCGCCAACGCGGTCACGCCCGGACCGGTCACGAGCAACATCACGAACCAGCTCGACGACGCGGGCCGCGAGGCCCTCACGTCCTCCATCCCGCTGGGCAGGTTCGGCACGCCCGACGACGTCGCGTGGGTCATCGCGTCCCTCGCCTCCCCGCGGGCCGGGTTCGTCACGGGCGCCACGTACGACATCAACGGCGGCGTCCGCATCGACTGACCCGCCGGCCCCGGCCGCGCGTCGGCCGACCGGACCCGAGCACGCTCGGTGCGCTCCGCCGTCGGGCACCTGTCACCCGGAGACCGCACGACACCCCACGAGAAGAGGACCCGCATGACGCAGGACCCGACCGCCCACGCCGTGGTCACCGAGCAGGTCGCCGCGTTCAACGCGCACGACCTCGAACGCTTCCTCGCGACCTACGCCCAGGACGTCGTGGTCGTGGGCGTGACGCCCGAGCCGATCGTCGGCAAGGACGCCCTGCGCGCCTTCTACGGCCCCCGTCTTGCAACCGGTGATGTGCATTGCACACTCGATGCCTCCGTGGCGTACGGTGAACGATGGGTGGTCGCACGCGAGATCGTGTCGACCTCGAACGGGTCGGGCGAGACCATCGCCACCTTCGAGGTCCAGGACGGCGTCATCACCCGGGCGAGCATGCTCAAGGCCTGACGCCCCCACGGACGCGGAGCCCGGTCGGTCACCCCCCTTGATCGACCGGGCTTCGCTCTGCCCGGACCCGGCAGCCGAGAGGCCCTCCACCCGGTGGCTCCCGGATCTCCACCCGGATCTCCACCCACGGGTCGTGGGCACGCGCGCTCGACCCCAGCAGGCTGAGGACGTCGTCCCGCCTCACCCCAGGAGCCCTCCGTGAACCCCGAGCACCTCGAGCCCGCACTGATCGCCGTCGCCGTCCTCTGCTGGCTCGGCTACCGCCAGACGACCTGGCGTGCGGTCTCCGCGCGCATGTGGACGCTTCCCGCGGTCCTGGGTGCGATCGGCCTGCTGGCCCTCTCGTCGGCGGTCGCCGTCCGACCGAACGGGCTCGACCTGGTCGTCGTCACGGCCGAGCTCGTGGTCTCGGTCGGCGTGGGAGCGGTCATCGGCGCGATGACGTCGTTCCGGACGATCGACCCGGCCGCCGCACCCGCCACGGGACCGGCGGCCCGTCGTCGGGCCCGCGCGGCGGCAGCGGGGGCGACGCTCGAGGCTCGTGCAGGGTGGGTGGCGCTCGCCCTGTGGGTCGCGCTGATCGTCGCGCGTCTCGTGACCGGCATGCTCGCGGGTGCCGCCGGGGCTCACCTCGCTGCCTCGGCCGGCGTGATCCTGCTGCTGCTCGCCGCCAACCGGGCAGCCCGCGTCCTGGTCGTCACCGCCCGGGCGGGTCGCCTCGCCCGCGAGCACGCACCGTCCGACCTCCGGGGCGTGACCCTCCCCGCGCCCGCGCAGGTCGCATGATGGTCCCGTGACGACGACCCTCCTCGAGGACTCCCCCGCAGCGCCTCGCAGCGCCCCCTCCGCTGCCCTCCGGCGCCAGGTCCTCGCGGCCGACACCGGCCACAGCCGGACCGGGCAGATCCTCAACCTGGTCGGGGCCGCGGTGGTCGCCTACGTGCTGGTGACCCAGCTCGTGGCGCCGTCCGCCCCGTCCCTCCCGCCCCTCGTCCTGTGGCTGGGCCTGGTCGCGGTCGCAGCCTGGGTCGTCCGTGTGTTCGTCCCGCTGCGACGGGTCGGCCCGACCACGGCCGCCGAGGTCGTGATGACGGTCTGCGGCGCGCTCGTCGTCGTCCCCACGGGCGGCCTGACGATCGCCCCCGCCTTCGCGGCCATCGTCATGGCGATCGGCCGCCCCGCCCGCCCGCTGGGCTACGGGGTCGGGCTCGCCGCGACGGCCGTCGCGCTCCAGGGCGTCTTCCTGGTCGTCCGTGTAGACGTCCCCGCGGTGCTCGTCCTCGGGATGGTCGCGGTGTTCGTGCTCGCGGCGACCCTGGGGTTCAGCCGCCGGCAGTCGCGCCTGGCGGCCGCGGGCGCGCAGCTCCTCGCGGCCGAGCGGCTCGTCGCCGCGCACGACCGCGTCCGCTCCGCGGCCCTCGAGGAGCGTGCCAGGATCGCACGGGACATCCACGACGTCCTCGCGCACAGCCTGGGTGGCCTCGTCGTGCAGCTCGACGCGATCGAGGCCCTGCTCGAGGCAGGGGACGTGGCCGGGGCTGCGTCCCGTGTCACGGCGGGACGGCGGCTGGCGGCGTCGGGCCTGCGCGAGGCACGTTCCGTGGTCAGCACCCTCGCGCCTCCCGAGGACGACCTCGACGCGCTCCTCGCCGATCATCGGGACCTCGGCGGCACGGTGAGCCTGGTCGAGACGGGAGATCCTCGCCCCCTCGACGGTGCGCAGTCCGCGGTGGTCCACCGCGCCCTGCAGGAAGGACTCAGCAACGCGCGCAAGCACGCCCCCGGGATGCCCGTCCGGGCGACGATCGTCTGGGACGATGCTCGCGTGCTCCTCACCCTCGTCACACCCCGCTCGTCCGGCCCGCGATCCTCCCTCGCCGAGACAGGCGCGGGCCACGGGCTGACGGGGATGCGCAGCCGGGTCGCCGCCCTCCCGCTCGGCGGCGCGGTCCACGTCGACGACGGCGCCGAGTCGTTCACGGTCACCGTCGCCGTGGCCCTGTCATGAGCGACGAGCCCGTCCGCCTCCTCGTCGTCGACGACCAGGCGATCGTCCGGGACGGCCTCGTCACGGTCCTCTCGCTCGTCGCCGACTTCGAGGTGGTCGGGGAGGCCTCCGACGGCGAGCAGGCCGTGCGGCTCGCCGCGACCCTGCACCCCGACGTGATCCTCATGGACCTGCGCATGCCGGGCGTCGACGGCGTCGAGGCCACGACCCGGATCCTCGCCGAGCACCCCGCCACCGCCGTGCTCGTCCTGACGACCCACGCCGACGACGCGTCGATCCTCGGCGCGCTGCGCGCAGGGGCCCGCGGGTATCTCACCAAGGACGCCGGGCGCGCCGAGGTCGCCAACGCGATCCGCACGGTCGCGCTCGGTCAGACGCTGCTGGCCCCCGCCGTCAGCGAGGTGCTCGTCGGGTCGTTGACCGGTCGTCACGTGGGCACGGTCTCGGCCCCGGCCGCCTCGCTGCCGCTGTCCCGCCGGTTCCCCAGCCTGACAGCCCGGGAGCGCGAGGTCCTCGGGCTGGTGGGCCAGGGGCTGAGCAACGCCGAGATCGCCGAGCGGCTCGTCGTCGGCATGACGACCGTCAAGACCCACATCAACGCGATCTTCACCAAGCTCGCGGTCCGCGACCGCGCGCAGGCGATCACGCTCGTGCGCTCGTAACGCTCGTAGCGCTCGTGCGCTCGTGGCGCTCCCGGCGCCCTGGCACGACGACGGCCCCGGTCCGCGAAGGACCGGGGCCGTACGTCTCGCAGCTGCGGAGGTCCTCAGACCGCGTCGTCGAAGGCCGCGCGGAGCTTGGCCTCCTCGTCGGCCGACAGGTTCGTCTGGATGAGCTCGCCGTGGATGCCCTGCGCCTTGAGCGCGTCGTGCACACGGTCCATGACCCCACCGGACGTCATGACGAACAGCGCCGACGTCCCCGGCGTGACCTTGGAGCGCACCGAGTCGATGAAGTCGTCGTCGATGCCCACGTCGGTCAGCGACCCCGCGAGCGCCCCGGACGCCGCGCCGATCGCGACGCCGATGAGCGGGATGAAGAAGATGATCCCGAACAGCAGGCCCCAGAACGCGCCGCCCAGCGCACCGATGCCCGTCGTGTTGTTCGACTGGTGGGTCTTGGGCTTCTTCTTCCCCTCCTCCCACGACACGATCGCCGCGTCCTGCACCTGGATGAGCTCCTGCTTCTGCAGCGCCAGCAGGGCGTCCTCCGCCTGCTGCGCACCCTCGGGAGTCTCGAACTTCCACACGGTCAGCGTTGCCACCACATGCCTCGTTCCGTCGTCGGTACTCGGAGGACGCCGTCCCGGTCCGGGCGGGTCCACCTCGACCGTAGGTGCGGTTGCGCAGGGCCGCCATCGGAGCCTGGGCCCGTCGGAGAGGGGCAGGTCGGAGCCGGGCATGTCCGAGCGGGGCGGGTCGGAGCCGGGCCCGTCCGAGCGGCGGCCGTCGAAGTCGCGCCAGGCAGAGCCGCGCCCCGTCGGCGCCGCAGGACCGGGCGCGGTCCCGGCCCCCCGTCAGCCGTGGCGGTGCGGATCGACCTCGCCCTGCGTGAGCGTGAGCCACTCCTCGTCCCGGACGTAGCCGAGGTTGCGGTTCGCGGCGATGATGGCGGGGTTGTCGGACGAGCCCCCGGTCCGGAACGTCTGCACTCCCCCGGCGACCAGGACGCTGATCGACAGAGCCTTGACCGCGGTGGAGAGCCCTCGACCCCGCCACGACGCGGCGACGACCGTGAAGTCCGTCTCGGCGTCGGTGTCCTCGAGGTCGACGAACGTCATGGCGACCAGCTCGGCCCCCGCGAACGCACCGAACCCGCGCCGACGTGCCGAAGGCGACGCGTCATCGGCGGTCAGCGGACGGTGCTGCGTCGCGACGCTCCCCGGGTAGTGACCGCGGGTGTCGTGGTCCAGGGCGAGGATCACCGGGACGTCCGCGGACGTGAGCTCGCGCAGGGACACCAGGTCGACCACGGCCTGCTGCGCGTGCTCCAGCCGACCGTGGTCGACCGCACCGGCCCCCAGCCCGGCGCCCCAGGACCTCGCGACCACCCGTGCACCGTCGGCCAGCGCGGCCACCGCCCGTTCGCTCGTGGCAGGCACCACGAAGAGTTCTGTCATGACTGGAGACTGGCACACTCCCGTCGGTGGTGGGGACGAGCGAACCCACCCCGTCCTGCCGGACATGTACGACGAGCGCGGGGTCCTCGCGCACCGTCGTCCGCCGAGCAGGGAGCCAAGCGATGTCAGCGACCGAGAACCGATCCACCCTCGACGAGGTCTACCGCGCGTTCAACCAGGGGCACGTCGCCCGGCTCAGAGAGCTCTTCGCGGACGACATGACCATGGTGATCCCGGGCCGGACGCAGATCTCGGGCACCTTCCACGGTCACGACGAGATCTTCGGCGTCTTCGCCCGCATGGCGGCGATCACCGGTGGGACGTCGCGCGCGGACGTCGAGCGGGTCCTCGTGGACGACGTCGGTGGGGTCGTGATCGCGGTCGACACCGCCCGACGGGAGGGCGAGGAGGTGACGGCGCGGTTCGCGGACGTCTACCGCATCGAGCAGGGACGCGTGACCGAGCTACGTCCCTTCCCCGAGGACCCGATCGCGATGGACCACTTCTGGCGACGAGGAGGCCGACCATGACGACGAGCCAGCACGAGCCACGCCCCGCGCCGCGCACCGGCGGCACCGGCGCCCTCCCTGCCGCGGGGGGTCCGACCCGGGCGAGGGTCCGGAGCGCCTCGTCCGTCCCCCAAGCCTTCGACCTGGTCGCGGACACCTGGCCCAACCGCACGGCCGTCGAGTGGGACACGGGTCGCTGGAGCTACCGGGACCTGCAGACCGCCTCCCGGAACGTCGAGCGTCGGCTCCGGTCCGCGGGTGTCCTGCCCGGGGAGGCCGTCGCCGTCGTCGGTGACCGGTCCGCGGAGACCTGCGCGACGATGCTCGGCATCCTGCGGGCTGGGGCCGCGTACGTGCCGGTCGACACGAACCTGCCCGCTGTGCGCGTCCGCGCGATGCTCGACACCGCGGGCGTGAACCTCGCGGTCCGCCCAGCCGGGAGCCGGGCGGACGGGCGGGACGGGGTCCACGTCGTGGATCTCGTCAGGACGGAACGCGCCGGGGCGACCGGCGACAGCCCGGGCCTCGCGGGGCCCGCCGGCGACAGCCCCGTGGGAGACGGCCTCGCGGACGACGCGCTCCTCGGCGACGCCGACCTCGACCGGACCGCCTACGTCATGTTCACGTCGGGCTCGACGGGAAGGCCCAAGGCCGTGGCCGTGCGCCAGCGAGGCATCCTGCGCCTGGCGACGGACAACGGCTTTCTCCACCTCGACCCGGCGAACCGTTTCATGCACGCGGCCTCGCTGTCCTTCGACGCCTCGACGCTCGAGATCTGGCCCACCCTCCTCTCGGGGGCGTGCCTCGTGATCGTCGACCAGGCGCTGCTCCTGGCCCCCGCGGCCCTTCGCGACACGCTCCGGGCCACGGCGATCGACTCGATCTTCCTCACGACGGGCGTCTTCCACCAGGTCGCCCGCTCCTGCCCCGAGCTGTTCGACGGCCTGCGCTACGCGATCACCGGCGGCGAGGTGCTGAACCCCCTCCTCGCGGCGCACGCCGTGGGTCGTGCGACGTACGTCGTCAACGGCTACGGCCCGACGGAGAGCACCGTGATGGCCACCGCGCACGTCCTCGGCGAGGCCGACGCCGGCCCCGTGCCGATCGGCACACCGCTCCCCTACGTCTCGGTCGCCGTCCTGGCCCCCGACGGTTCACCGGTCGACCCGGGTGAGGACGGCGAGCTGCACGTCGCCGGGGACGGTCTCGCGGCCGGGTACCTGGGCGACCCGGCGGAGACCGCCCGACGCTTCGTGCACCTGAGCATCGACGGTGCTCCCCCGGTCCGGTACTACAGGACCGGGGACCAGGTCCGGTGGGGCGAGGCGGGCCTCCTGGAGTTCCGCGGCCGCCTCGACGACCAGGTCAAGGTTCGCGGCCACCGGATCCAGCTCACCGAGGTCGAGAGGGCGCTCTCCGGGATCAAGGACATCGGGGAGGCCGCCGTCGTCGCGGTCGAGGACGGCGCGAGCCGTGTCCTGGTCGCTTTCTGCACGCCCGCGGGGCCGGTGGCGCCGGTCCCCGACCCGACGTCGGTCCGCCGCGCACTCGCCGCGATCCTGCCCGCCTCCATGCTCCCGGCGACGGTCGTGCCCGTCGACGCACTCCCGTTCACCGCGAACGGCAAGGTCGACCGACGTGTCCTCTCCGACCGGGCGTCGGCCGCGACGTCCCACCCCGCCGCAGGGGGCGTGCCGGGCGCTCCGCAGGACGCCCGCGAGGCGGTCGACCGCGCCTGGCGCGAGACCCTCGTCGTGGACGTGGTCGACCCGGACGGCGACTTCTTCGAGCTGGGCGGCAACTCGCTCATGGCCGCGCAGCTCATCGCTCGCGTCCAGTCGTCGCTGGCGCTCGACGGCGCCCACGGCCACGTCCTGATCCGAGGACTGCTGTCCGATCCACGCCCGGCGGCCTTCACGGCCGTCGTCGACGAGATCGTGGGCCGACCGGCCGGAAGTCCCGCGCCCGACGGTGCGGACCGCTGGCGACCCGACGTCCGCCTGCTCCCGCGGCCGGCCCCGGTCACCCGGGTCCACCAGCCCGACCCGGCCGCCCAGGACCCGCGGCCCGCCCCGGTCACCCGGGTCCACCAGCCGGCCCCGGTCGCCCCGGGCCACCGGCCCGACCCGCCCGCCGAGGTGCTGCTCACGGGAGCGACGGGGTTCTTCGGGTCGGCGCTGCTGCGCGAGCTCGTCGAGCGCACGGGCTCCACGGTCCGCTGCCTCGTCCGCGCTGCCGACGAGGACGCGGCCATGGCTCGTGTGCTGGCGGCACAGCGCAGGTACGGCCACGGTCCGCTCACCACCGACCGGGTCGTCGCCGTCCCCGGGGACCTCACGGCCCACCGTCTGGGGCTGGACGACGCGACGTGGGAGTCGCTCGCCGCTCGGACCGACCTGATCCACCACTCGGGTGCCCACGTGAACTTCGTCTACCCGTACGAGTGGCTGCGGCGGACGAACGTCGACGGCACGCGCAGCCTGGTCGAGCTGGCCGAGGCGGGTGGTGGCATCCCGCTCCACTACGTCTCGACCATCGCCGTGCTGGCGGGCTCCGGGTCCGCTGCCGTCCGGCACGTCACCGAGGACACCCCGCTCGACCACGTCGAGCGGCTGTCGATGGGCTACCCGGAGAGCAAGTGGGTGGCCGAGCAGATCCTGCGCGCGGCGTCGGCGCGGGGACTGCCGGTCGTGGTCCACCGGCCCTACGAGATCACGGGCAGCACCGTGGACGGTCACTGGAACACCGAGGCCGCGATCTGCGCGTTCTTCAAGGCGATCGTCGAGATGGGCCGCGCCCCGGACGTGGACCTGCCGCTGGACTTCGTGCCGGTCGACCACCTGGCCCGGGCCGTGGTGCACCTCGCGCGGACCCGGCCGGCGGAGGGGCAGACGTACCACCTCACGAACCCGCGGTACGCGCTGCTGGGGCTCATGGTCGAGCGGCTGCGCGCGCACGGTCACCTGATCGAGGTGGTCGACTACGACACCTGGCTGCACGACCTGTCGGCGTTCTGCGCCGAGCACCCGCAGCACCCGATCGTCTCCTTCCTGCCGATCTTCACGAACATCGCGTCGTCGAGCACGCTCACGGTCAAGGAGCTGTACTTCGAGGGGACGTTCCCTCGCTTCGGGCGGGAGCGGGCGGACGCGCACCTCGCCGGGAGCGGCATCGTCTGCCCCCCGGTCGACGCCGAGATGCTCGACTCGTACGTCCGGTGGTTCCACTCCGTCGGGTACATCGACCGGCCCCGGGTGGGTGCTCGCTGACGGCGCGAGGGGGGCGAGGGACGCGGCCTCCTCTCGCCCGGGCGCGTCCTGCGGGTGACGATGGTCGAAGGGGCGCGGCGGGTCGGGCAGGTCCGCGCGGCGCCTGCGGGCGGGCAGCACCCAGGGGGCAGCGATGCGTGAGCAGTCGTCGGCGTTCGACGAGGGGTCCGTGGCCGAGGTGGACCTCTGGAGCCGGGTCCAGGACGGGGACGAGCAGGCGTTCGCGGTCGTCTACCGGCGCTACTCGCGGCGCGTCCACGGCCTGTGCCGCGCGCTGCTGACCTCGGGCGGGCTGCACGACGACCTCACGGGACGGTGCGAGGACCTGACCTCGGGCGTCTTCCTGACGGCGTGGCGTCGGCGGCGGGAGCTGGAGGTCCGCGACTCGGTGCTCCCGTGGCTCCTGGCGACCGCGGCGAACCTCTGCTCGAACGAGCAGCGGGCCGTGCGGCGGCACCGTTGGCTGGTCGCGCGCGTCGCGCAGCTGCACGGGAGGGCCGTGCCGGCGGCTGACGGCGTCGAGGCGAGCGTGCTCGCCTCGATCCTCGCGGGTCGTGCCCGCCGCGAGATCGCGACGCTGCCCTCCGCGCTGCGCGAGGTGGCCGACCTCTGCATCCTCCACGACGTCACGACGCGTGACGCGGCCGCGTTCCTCGAGCTTCCCGAGGGCACGGTCAAGTCGAGGCTGCACCGGGCGCGGCGCCACCTGTGCCGGGCGGTCCTCGACCGCTAGTGCAGTCCGCCGGGCAGCGCACCCGGCACGGCCTCAGCCGAGCCCGTACCGCGCGTCGAGCTCGGCGTCGTGGGGCAGCGTCCCGAACGACGCGGTCCAGGCGCCGTCGGCCGCGATCGACTGCCCCGACACGTACGACGACTCGTCCGAGAGCAGGAACGCGACCACGGCCGCGATCTCCGCCGACTCGGCGATGCGTCCGAGCGGCGGGCCCTCGGCGAGCCCGCGTTCCTCCGCCTCGGGGTCGACGGCGTTCGCGATCTGCGCGTCGAGGTGGGGTGTGCGCACCCCGCCGGGTGCGACCGTGTTGGCCCGGATGCCGTACCGCCCGTAGGTGACGGCGACGCTGCGGGCGAGCGCGTCGATGCCGCCCTTGGTCAGCTCGTAGGCGGCGTGGTCGACGAACGAGGACCGCCCGTGGATCGAGCCGACGTTGACGATCGACCCGCCGCTCGCCTGGTCGGTGAACGCCTCGACCGCGGCGGCGGCCCCCCAGAGGTAGCCCAGGCCGTTGATCTCGACGACGTCGCGCGCCGTGCGCTCGATCTCCTCGGCACGCGCGGGGTCGCCGAGCGCGTGCAGCGGTGTCGTCCTCGTGATGCCTGCGTTGTTGACCCAGCCCGCGAGCGGCGCGAGGCTCCGGGCGACGCGCGCGGCCTCGCGGTGCGCCTCCCGGTCGCGCGAGTCGGCGAGCACGACGGCCGCGCAGGTCCCGTCCTCGACGGTCCCCGAGCCGGGGCTCCGTTCGAGCCCGACGACGGTCCACCCGTCCGCGGTCAGCCGCGTCGCGATGGCCCGGCCGATGCCCTTGCCGCTCCCGGTCACGACGACGCTGCGGGTCGCGGCCTGTCCAGGCGTCGGGGACGGCGTGGTCTGCTCCTGGGTGCCCATCGGTGCTCGCTCGTCGTCCGGCCCGACGGCGGAGCTCGCCCCGGGCGTGCTGGTCGGGTCGGTCATCGGTCCTCCTGGTCGCCGAGCATGCGGTCGTCGGTCGAGCGTGTGGTCGTCGTCGTCGCGGGGTCGCTCCCGGACGCCGATCGCATGCTCGGCAGCGAGGGGGTGGCCTCGAACGTGAAGTAGGTCGGCGAGAGCGTGAAGCCCAGACCGGGGGCCTCGGGTGGCAGTGCCGTGCCGTCACGGAACGCCGGTCCGCCCTCGACGAGCAACGGCGCCGGGTCGTAGGGGTTGCCCTGCGGCGAGCGCTCGAACGTCTCGACCCCGATCCCCGCCGCACCCCCCAGGTGCACGCTGACCTCGGGGTACACGTGGCTCGACGTCACGAGCCCTGCGTCCTGCCACGAACGGACCAGGGGGTCGGCCGCGGTGAGGCCGCCGATCCCGACCACGTCCACACGTGCCACGTCGAGCGCGCCGAGCGCAGCGAGCCGCGCGAGGACCTCGGGGTCCGTGACCTCGTCGCCGATCGCGAGCGGCAGCCCCGTGACCTCCCGGATGCGCGCGGCCCCGGCGGCGTCCTCGGGCAGCACCGGGTCCTCGAGCCACGCGAGCGCGGGCGGCTCCCCGGCCGGTGCCGGAGCTCCGATGCCCCAGGCGTCGAGGTCCGCGAGCGCCTCGTCCGCGTCGCGCCAGCCGAAGCCCACGTCCACGACGACGCCGCTGCGACCCGCCTCGGTCTCGCGGCCCGTCACGGCGGGGAGCTCGGCGTGCAGGATCGCGAGCAGGTCGCGCATGAGCTCGCGGTCGGGAGACCGCGAGATCTTGAGCAGCGGCCAGCCCTCCCGGGCGCGGTCGAGCACCTCGTCGGCGACGGCGCGCGCCGTCCGGCCGGGGGTCGGGTAGGCCGCGACGAGGATCGCGGGCCGTCGTGCCGGGACGACCGGCCCGGTCGTGCCCCCGCTCGACCCGCGGTCGGGGTGGGCCGACGGAGCGACGGGCGCGGCGCCGTCGGGCACGGGAGCCGCCCCGCGCGCACCGGGGGCCGACGGCAGGTCACGCGCGGCGCCGTCGGGCAGCGAGCGCTCCAGGAGGCGCCACACCGGGACGCCCGCGACCTTGCCCGCGACGTCCCACAGCGCGACGTCGACCAGGCCGATCGCCCGGCGCACCAGGCCCACGCGCCCCACGATCGCCGACCCGCGCAGCGCGGCGTCCCACGCCGCCCGCACCCCCGCGGCCGGGTCGTCGACCGCGAGCTCGCGGCCCACGACGTGCGGCGCGACGAGACGCTCGACGATCTCGGCCATGGGCGCCTCGCGCGTCAAGGCGTAGGAGACGCCCGTGACCTCGGTGCCGTCCGGCAGCACCGCACGCACCTGGACGCCCACGTACTCGCGGCGCGTGACCGTCATGGCGCCGAGCTGCAGGGGCTGCGGCAGGGGGACGACGGTCGTCGACGTGCGGACGTCGGTGACGCGGGCGGCGCTCACGGTCAGGCCCGTCATTCCGGCTTCTTCGCGAGCGGGACGCCGTAGTCGACGATGAACCCGCCGTCGACGTAGAGGGTCTGGCCGATCACGTACCGCGACTCGTCGGACACGAGCCAGCTCACGGCGTTCGCGATCTCCGAGGCGTCGGCGAGGCGGCCCGCGGGGATGCGCGCGAGGATCGTCTCCTCCTTGAGCGTCCCCGCCGCGACGCCCTGACGGAAGACGCCCGTGTCGATGTACCCGGGCGCGACCGCGTTGACCCGCACCCCGCGCGCGGCCCACTCGGCCCCCGCGGTCGACGTCAGGCCGATCACGGCCGCCTTGGTCGTCGAGTACGGGGCCCGACCTGCGGAGCCGCGCGCCGAGACCGACGAGATGTTGACGACCGCGCCGCGGCCGGCGTCGAGCATGTGCCGACCCGCAGCCTGGAGGCAGGCGAAGACGCCGTGCAGGTTGACGTCGACCACGGCCTTCCACTCGTCCCAGGTCAGGTCCTCGATGCCGCGGTGGCGCTGGATCCCGGCGTTGTTGACCAGGACGTCGATGCTGCCGGTCGCGGCCGCGACCGCGTCGAACGCCGTTGCCACGGCCGCGTGGTCGGTGACGTCGAGGGGCATCCAGGCCAGGCCCGGCTCGGCGGGCAGGGCCGCGAGGTCGAGCGCGGGCAGGTCGTGCTGGACGACGTCCGCGCACACCACGCGGTAGCCGTCCGCCGCGAGACGCTCGGCGATCTGACCGCCGATGCCCGCCGCGCCGCCCGTGACGATCGCGGTGCGGAGAGGGGCGCCGGGGGCGCCGGTCATGGTCGTGGTGCTGGGGATGCTCACTGGTCCTCCGTGGACGTCTGTGCGGGCGTCGTCGCCGCAAGGGTGTCGATCAGGTTCGTCGCGTGCTGCTCGAGCCGCGCGAGCGACCCGGGCGCGAGCGGCGACTGCCAGGCCTGGTAGGCGCCGCGCACGTACGCCTCGTCGGTCGGCAGGTACACGAAGCCCGGACCGTTGGTCAGGTTCGCGACCACGACAGGCCGGTCCCCCGCGTGCTCGCGGACCGTCCGCTGGAAGCGCGAGTACGCCTCGCCCGGGTGCGCGACGAGGAACCCGTCGCCGATCTGCCACACCCAGGTGGGGTGCTCGACGCTCGGGCCGGTCACGTAGCCGTCGCGCAGGTTGCGTGCACGGCGCAGCCGCTCGTCACGGCTGCGGGGATCGATGTCGGCCCACTCCGCCTCCATCTGCGCGAGGGTAGGCAGGTCCCTCAGCCCCAGCACGACGGCGTCGCTCACCGCGCGCAGCACGCGCGAGCCCTCGACGGGGCGCGGCTCCCACACCCCCAGCGGCGCGCCGGACTGCACGACGCGCGTGAGCTCGAGAGCCGTGCCGGGAGGCGGCAGCTCGGCGAGCGCCGCGAGGACCGCGAGCCCCAGCGAGGTGCCGTGCCGGTCGGCGACCGCCACGTCCCCCGTGTACTGCTCGCGCGGGGCCAGCTCGCCCGAGGCCCCCTGGAAGAACGCGACGGGCGCCCCGGTCGACTCCTCGACGAGGTCACGCATCGCGCCCACGTAGTCCGGGGAGACGAGCGTGTTCTGCCACGCGAGCGTCGTGGGGTGGCACGCGTAGTTGACGATCGTCGCGAGGGGCGTCGTGGTCGGCAGGGGTTCGCCGGCTGCGGGCTCGACCCGGCTGAGGCGGCCGATCACGACCGTGTCGTCGGTGGCGGCCCGCGGGACCGACGGGTTGAAGCCGATCACGGGGGTCCCGAGGTCCTCGGTGGCGTCCGCCGTGGCGCCGGCCCCCGCGGAGGTCGTGTCCACGGGCTCGCCGTGCGACCCGCCCGCACCGAGGATCAGCTCGCGGTCGGCCGCGAGCGAGCAGCGCCCCGTCGTCCACTCGAGCGTCGCGGGAGCGAGCGAGGCCACCGCCTCCCGGCCCGCGTCGACGGCCTGCGCCGCGAGGTGCTCGAGGTACGCGGGGACGAGCTCGCCTCCCTCGAGGTCGGCGTCGTGGCTGCACAGCACCGGGCCGGCGTGCGTGTGGGACAGGGAGATGAGCAGCCGCTCGGGCGGCAGGCCGAGGCCCGCGAGGACCGCGTCCCGGACGCCACGCTCGTCGTCGACGCGGCGCCACCACGTGGCGTCCACGGTGATCATCACCAGCGGTTCGGCCCTGGGAGCGCCGGGGCGCTCGTGCGTGGGGCGCTCGGGGTGCGTTGCGCCGTCCGGCGCGCCGACCTGCTCAGGCTGCGCGACGCCGTCGGGCGCGCCGACCTGCTCGGGGTGAGCGACGCCGTCGGGCGTGCGGTGCGACGGCGTGGTGCCGGGCGCCTGCGCGAGGGCGATCGCGGTGAGGGTCATCGCGCGGTGCGTGCCCTGGGACGCGTTCCAGTCGGCGGGCCCCCAGTTGCGGGCGCGGATGCCCACGGGCGGCGTGACGTCGCGGCGGGCGACTCCCGCCAGTCCGCGGAAACCGGGCACCGTCACCCGGTCGTGCAGGGACACCATGGATCCTCCTCGAGCCTGTGCGTCAACCCTCGAATGCTATAGCATGTAGTGAGGGGGCAAGCCGTCCGGTGGCCCTTCGCCTCGATGGTGGCACAACGGTGCGCCCCGCGCAGACCTCACCCCGGCACGCACCGCGGGCGAGCAGCCGGGCCCGGTTCGCCGACCGCTATCCTTCGGGGCACCTCCCGGATCGGACCGCAGAACACTACGGAGAACCCATGGCGCTCAAGAGCGTGCCCGACCTGAACGTCGCCGACCGCGTGACCGTCGAGCTGCGAGAGGCCATCTTCAGCGGCGACCTCGCACCCGGGTCGCGACTCGTCGAGCGCAAGCTCGCCGAACGGCTCGGCACGAGCCACATCCCCGTGCGCGAGGCCCTCACCCGCCTCACCGAGGAAGGGCTCGTCGAACGCCTCCCTCACCGCGGCGCCCGCGTCGCCGCGCTCACGAGCCGCGACCTCGAGGAGATCTCGAGCCTGCGCACGCTCCTGGAGCAGTTCGTCGTCGTGCGCGTGCAGGCCGAGTGGGACGCCAAGACCGAGGCCCGCCTGCGCAAGACCGTGCAGCAGATGGTCGACGCCGCCGAGCGCGGCAGCTCGGCCCGCGTGTTCGAGCTCGACCGCCGCTTCCACGAGCAGCTCTGGGAGCTCGCCGACCACCGCATGCTCATGACCATCACGTCCCAGCTCCGCTCCCGGATCACGGGCTTCCTGCGCGCCGCGAACGTGGCGCTGGACCCCGAGGCCCGCGTCGCCCACGCCGAGACCCACCACCTCATCCTCGACGCGATCGCGAGCGGGGACCCCGACCGCGCGCGGACCGTCATGGCCGAGCACATCGGCGAGGCCGCGGCACGGCTCGAGAGCCACACCGACGACGCCGACGACGCCGAGGAGCCCGCGGCGGAGGCCGGGGGCGCCTGACCGGCGGAGCGCGTCCACGCCGAGTGTGCACTTCGGGTCGCCCCGAGGCCGACGCGACAGCCCGAACTGCACACTCGGCAGACGTCTCGCTCGGCGAGCACGGCCCGGTGCGTGCAGCCGCCACCGTCGGCCTCGACGAGCCACGAGGCGGCGCCGGAGCACAGCCTGCGGTCACGCACGAACGCCGCGGCCCAGGCTGCGGGGACACCGGGCCGGTGACGAGGGTGTCGTCGAGGTCGACGAGCACCGCCCCGCCGGGTGGCGCGGACGTGCCGAACATGCGGACACCGCTCCTCGACCATGCGGTGGGCGTCGGGATCGGGGGGATTCGCGACCGCAACCACATGGTCGGCAGCGAGAGGGGGACGGTCGAGGGAGGGACACCTCGTGCGAGGTCCAGCCCGACCTCGCACGTGCTTCGTTGCCGTGCATCGTTCACTCGAGAACGTGGATGCGAGACTATTCTTGCTATAGCAAACCGTCAAGGCGAAACCGCCGGTCGGCCCGCACACGTGCCCCACCTGCACCGACGCACCCGCTCACCGAGGAGCCCCATGGAATTCCGCACCGCGACTCCCGCCGACGTCCCGTCGCTGTACGCGCTGTGGGCCACAGCGTTCGACGCCCCGCTCATGGTCCCCGTCTACGAGACCGACGACGGCCGGCTCGACCGCACCGTCGTCGCCGTCCTCCCGGGTGCGACCGGCGACGAGGACCGCGTCGTCGCCTCGGTCTGCTGGAGCCCCCGCACGCTCGTGGGCCTCCCCGGCCCCGACGGGGCACCCACGACCCTCACGGTGAGTGGCGTCGCGAACGTCGCCTCCGCCCCGGACGTGCGCGGCCGCGGCCTCGTCCGTCTCGCGCTCGCCGAGGCCGTCGCACGCATGGACGCCGCGGGCATGGACGCCTCGCTCCTGTTCACGGGCACCCCGGGCGTGTACCGCCCGAGCGGCTGGGAGACGTTCGAGGTCCCCGTCACCCGCGGCCCCCTCCTGCCCGACGGCGCCGCTCGTCCCGAGGCCGCAGGCTCGGCCGGGGTCGTCGCCCGCCACGAGCAGCCGCCGCGCACGGGGTCGCCCGTGCCGACGACGTTCCCCGCCTGGGGCGCCGACCTCCCGTGGCAGGACCTCGCGCGCCTCCACGACGCGTTCCACGCCTCCCCGCTGACCACGCGCCGCACGGCCGAGCACTGGCAGCGCCGGATCCCCCTCTGGTACTCCGCGGCCGAGCTCCTCACGGCCCGGCGCCCCGACGGGTCGGTCGTTGGCTACCTGGTCGTGGAGCTCGAGGGCGAGGTGCTGCGCGTGCGGGAGCTCGCCGTCGGGACCGGTGAGGCACCGGCACCGGCACCCGCACCCGCACCCGCGCCCGCGCCCGCGCCCGCGCCCGCGCCCGCCGATCGTGCGGCGCTCGACGCGCTCGCGCTCGCCGCCCGGTCGCTGGCCCGCGAACGCGGGGCGGTCCGCGCCGAGGTGCGCCTGCCACGCATCCCGGCCGCGGCGGGGCTCATCGACGCGCTGCTGGCGCCGGAGGGTCGCGAGACGATCACGGATGCGACCGGGATGCTGCGCCCGGTCCGGCGTCCTGTCGCCGAGATCGACGCCCTGCGCGCGGCGACGAGCGGCCCGGCCACGGGATTCCACTGGCCGGGCGACTACCTGTGAGAGGCGCTCGCGCCATGCTCTCGGGCGGCACGTGCCGTCGTCGAGTTGCGGCCACCTGGGGTCCGCGGGGGCCACGAACCCCCGTTGGCCGCATCTCGGTACGGTCGCCCGGCGGACCTGGCGACTCGTCACCAACCTCTTGACATTGCTATAGCATCGGCCTAATCTCCGGGAAATGCCCGGTTCATCCGGACGCAACGAAGCGCATCCATCCTGCTGTCGCGGCCTGCCGCGCCCAGCCTGAACCGTCCATCTCGTCCCGTCCTCGGTCACCGCAGCCCCGGCCCGACGGACTCCACCCGCACGCCCGTTGCCGCGCGTCGGCCACGCCTGAACGGACCCGTCTCATCGACCCGTCCGAAGGGTGACCCACGTGAAGACCCCCCTGACTGCCCGCGACAGCGCGGCAGCCCCCGACCTCTCCCCCGCCCCCGCAGCCCCCACCGACCCCTCGCGCCGCAGCCTGCTGCGCGTCGCGGGCATGGGCGCGCTGACCGCGACCGCGTTCGCGCTGTCGACGGGCCTCGCCCCCTCGGCGCTCGCCGCGCCGCTCGGCCTGAGCAAGGACAGCGAGCCCGACGACGAGCTCACCGTCGCAACCTCGCTCGCCCAGCTCGTCGGCTGGCGTGCGAAGAAGATCGACGACGGCACCGTCGTCCAGCTCCTCGGCCACGCGACCCCCGGCGACGGCGCCGCTCGCCTCGTCCGCTACGACACGAGAAGCACCGCGGTGCCGAACGGCGGCACGGTGCTGGCCCCGAAGGACCTCGGCGCGACCGCCCCCGGGCGGTGGCACACGCTCCACACGGGCACCGCGGACTTCCGCTGGTTCGGGATCTTCGGCACCGACGCCCCCACCGGCAGCGCCGACGACGCGCTCGACGCCCTCGTGAACGACCCGACCGTCAGCCGCATCGAGGGGCACACGGACCTCAACTTCGTGCGGCGCCACACGTTCACGCGCTCCGACCTCGAGCTCGACTTCGGCGGCCGGACGATCACGACCGAGGGCATCGAGCGCAACGCGCACGACAACCCGTTCGGCGCCGTGATGTTCTTCCGGGGCGCCGTCACGGACGTGACCCAGCAGCGCACGCTCGCCGAGACCATGCCCGACCAGCGCGACGTGTTCGAGGTCGCGGACTCGTCGGCGTTCGCGGTCGGCGACTGGTGGACCATCCAGGTCGACCCGAGGCCGGGCGGCGGGCGCGACGAGCGCGAGCTCCAGCGCCTCGTGCAGGTCACCCAGGTCGTCGACGCGGCGCACGTGCGCGTCAACTACCGCAACGGCTGGGAGCTGGCACCGGGCCGTGTGCTCGAGTGGCGCAAGGTCGTGCCGGTCGAGCAGGTCCACGTGCGGAACATGACCTTCATCGGGTCCGGTCCCTACGACGGCCCGCTCAACGGCGAGCTGCCCGACGACCGGGAGTACACCGGCTCGCACCCCGTCGCGTACGAGTTCGCGGTGCGCTGCGACGTGTCGGACGTGCACGGCTCCAGGACGTGGTGGCCCGTCATCATGCGCCGCTGGAACACGTTCTTCGCGACCGAGCGCTGCTCGGTCGCGAACCCGCCCACGGTCTTCTACGGCGGCGCGGGCTACCTCACGCAGCAGATCTACTGCCTGTACGGGCGCGTCGCGGACTGCCGCTCGCACAACGCGCGCCACCTCAACGACCTCACGGCCTCGGCCTACTGCCTCGTCGAGAACTGCCACGGCGACGGCGACGACCAGGGCGGCAACCCGTTCACGACGCACGGCCAGTACGAGCACGACCTCGTGTTCCAGGGCAACAGCGGCCTCATGGACATCGCCAACTCGGGGGCGCAGTGGGGTATCAGCGCCAAGCGCATCACGGTCAAGGGGCACGTGGCCTCGTGGTTCACGGTGAGCACCAAGATCACGGACCTGACCCTGGAGGACGTGCACGTGGTCGCGCGCTCGACGTTCGACCAGCAGGGCAGCCTCACGGTCAACGCCGACGGCGTGCAGATGCGTGGGTGCACCGCGTCGTTCTTCGCGGTCGCGCAACGGTCGAACCTGTCGAAGCGGCCCAACGTCATCGAGGACTGCCACTTCTCGCTGCCGGTCGGCAGCGTCCTGCACCAGACCCCGGTCGCCAACCCCGTCCACTTCGTCCGGACCCGGTTCACCGGGTTCGCCGGCACGATCCTGCGCGGCGCGGGCCCGGTCACGTTCACCGACTGCACGTTCGTCGGCTCGACCGACGAGGCCGCCCCGGCGGCCCCCGCGCTCGTCGGCCCGGCCGACGTCACGATCAGCGGCGGGACCCTCACGGGCACGGGCATCCAGCTCAGCGCGGTCCGCGACCAGCGGCTCACGGTCCGCGGGGCGAAGGTCTCCGGCACGACGACGGCGGGCGCCCTGGTCTCGCGGGCTGCGGGCCCCGGGACGGTCCAGGTGGACCTGCGGGGCGCGACGCTCGCCGCGAGCGGGACCACCGCGCACGTCGCTCTCACGGGCACCGACGCCCTGACCGCGGTCGGCTCGCGCTTCAGCGGCGGCCGCTACGACCTGGCCCCGACCACGCGCGTGCTCCAGTCCGGCTGCGTCGAGCAGGGCGTCGACCGCACCGGCTTCCCCGAGGGCGACCACGTCCTCGTCACCGACTCGCTCGCGCTGTGAACCGCACGAGCTCCCCCTGCCCACCCGGAAGAACCCCTGATGAAAGGCCCCTGCAGATGACGAACCTCATCACCTCCGGACAGACCCCCGGCGAGCCGACGACGACGTCGACCTCGCCCCACCCGACCCCCACGGTCGAGGCCCCCTCGCGCCGCAACCTGCTGCGCGTCGCCGGGATCGGCGGCCTCGTGGCCGCCGGCGCCCTGCTGGGCACGCACTCGGCCGCGGCCGCCACGCCGGCCGCCGCGGCGCCGTCGGGCGTGCTGCCCCTGAAGAAGGACGAGCCCGACGACGAGGTCCTGGTCGCGACGTCCGTCGCCCAGCTCGTGGGCTGGAAGGCCAAGAAGATCGACGACGGGACCGTCGTCCAGCTCCTCGGCCACGCGACCCCCGGCGACGGCGCCGCGCGCCTCGTCCGCTACGACGCGAAGAGCGACGCGGCGGCCAACGGCGGCACCGTGCTGGCCCCGAAGGACGTCAAGGGCAAGGGACGCTGGCACACGCTCCACACGGGCACCGCGGACTTCCGCTGGTTCGGGCTGTTCGGAAAGGACACCCCGGCCGACGACGCGCTCGACGCCCTCGTGAACGACCCGACCGTGAGCCGCATCGAGGCGCACACCGACCTCAACTTCGTGCGCCGCCACCGGTTCACGCGCTCGCACCTCGAGCTCGACTTCGGCGGGCACACCATGACGACCGAGGGCATCGAGAAGGCAGGGCAGGACGACCCCTTCGCGGCCGTCCTGTTCTTCCGCGGCACCGTCACCAACGACGTCCGCACCAACAAGCTCACGGCCGTCATGCCCGAGCTGCGCGACGACTTCGAGGTCACCGACTCCTCGAGGTACGCGGTGGGCGAGTGGTACGCGCTCGAGGTCAACGCGCTCGCAGGCCGGTGGGAGCGCGAGCTGCAGCTCCAGGTCCAGGTCACGCAGATCGTCGACGCGACGCACGTGCGCGTCAACTACCTCAACGGCTGGGAGCTCGCCGCGGGGCGCACGCTCACGTGGACCAAGGTCGAGCCCGTGCAGCAGGTGCACGTGCGCAACCTGTCGTTCGTGGGCGTCGCGGGCGGCGACCAGTACACGGGCTCGCACCCGCTCGCGTTCGAGTACGCGGTGAGCTGCGACGTCGAGAACGTGCACGGCGTGGCGACGTTCTGGCCCCTGGTCATGCGCCGCTGGTCGACGTTCTTCACGACGTCGCGCTGCTCGCTCGCCAACCCGGCCTCGATCACCTGGGGCGGCGCGGGCTACCTGACGCAGCAGATCTACTGCCTGTACGGGCACGTGTCCGACTGCCACACGTCGAACTGCCGCCACCTCAACGACTGGACCGCCTCGGCGTACGGCCTCGTGGAGAACTGCCACGGCGACGGCGACGACCAGGGGCCGTTCGTCACGCACGGCCAGTACGAGCACGACCTGACGTACGTCGGGAACTCGGGGCTCATGACGTTCGCCAACTCGGGCGCGGCGTGGGGCTCGTCGGCCAAGCGCATCACCGTCAGCAAGCACGTGTGCTCGTGGTTCGTGGCGCGCGTCAAGGTCACCGACCTGACGCTGGAGGACGTCCAGGTCATCCGCAAGGAGGGTCTCGCAGGCTCGGGCATGCTGTGGGTCAACGCCGACGGCGTCCAGCTGCGCGGCTGCCAGGCCGACGACACGCTCATCGTGTCCCAGGCGTCGAGCCGCTCGAAGCGTCCCAACGTCATCGAGGGCTCGCGCTTCAACGTGCTGCCGAACAGCCCGATCACGCAGGCCAACGTGACCAACCCCGTGCACCTGGTCCGCACGACGCTCAACGGGCTGGAGAGTGCATCGTTCGCAGGTTCGGGGCCGGTGGTCCTGGACCAGTGCACGCTCGAGGCGGCCGAGGGCAAGGGCACCGTGACGGCGTCGGGCGACCTGACCGTCCGGGGCGGCGTGCTGCGCAACGTCGCGGTCGTCGCTGCGGGTGCCGCCGAGCAGACCGTCCGGGTCGGCGACGGGGCACGGCTCGAGGGCTCGCCCGCGGGCGGCACCTTCCTGAGCCGGGCGAAGGCGGACAAGCCGGTCACCTGGAACCTGGACGGTGCACGCTCCACGGCTCCGTCGGGTGACACTGGTCACGTGAAGCTAGACACAGGTATCAATCGCTGGTCGGCCGTGGGCTCCACCTTCACCGGTGGCCGCCTCCAGCTCGCCGACGGCGCGTTCGGTGCAGGCTCCTACCTCCTGCACACCGGCAACGTCGAGGCCGGCGTGCAGCGCGTCGCGATCCCGGCCGACGGCCCGACAGTCTCGACGGCAGGCACGCTCGTGGTCTGACGTCGGTCGCCGGCTGCTGGTTGCCGGCTGCCGGCCGCCGAGAACGAGGTACCCCCGCCTCGAGCACGGGGTCGAGGTCGCCAACCATGACCTGACGACCTCAACCCCGTTCTCGGCACCGACGGGGCCGGGCAGCCACAGATCTCGGCTCCCGGCGCCGACCATGCGGTTGGCGTCCGTCGACCATGCGGTTGGCGTCGAAGATCACGCGATTCTCGACACCAACCGCATGCTCGACACCGGGGGAGGTGGGGCCGAGGCGGGCGGCGGCGCAGCAGCAGCGGCACGGCGGGGGCGCGGCGCGGCGCGGCGGGGGCGCGGCGGGGGCGCGGCGGGGGGCGGCAGCTGCCGGCAGCGGCGCGGCACCGCCGTCGAGCCCTCCAGGGACCTGCGGGGGGCCGCGCGAAAGGTCACGACTCGGTCGCAAGTTGACCTGACGGGCTGTCAGGGCGCAGGATCATCTGGCATAGTTGCTATAGCAAATAGCAAATGAGGCCGCACTCGCCCGGCTCTCCGCCCGCACCGGCCGCTCGACCAGCACCTCCCTCTCGACCAGCGACACCCAGCACCACCAAGCACCACCCGCAACACCCAGCACCACCCCGCAGCCCCCGCAACGACGCAAGGACCGCTCGTGACCCGCAATGATGCACCCGTGACCGTCGCCCTCGTGGGCGCCGGCAACCGTGGTCAGACCTACGCACGCTGGATCGCCGCGCACCCCGACCGTGCGCGCCTGGTCGCGGTCGCGGACCCGCGCCCGTTCCAGCGGTCGCTCGTGAGCGACGGCGCGGCCGCGGCGAGCCCCGACGCCTCCCCCGTCGCGCAGTTCGCGGACTGGGAGGACCTGGTCGCGGCGGGCACCACGGCTCCGCTCGCCGACATGGTCGTCGTCGCGACGCAGGACCGTGAGCACCGCGACCCGGTCGTGGCACTCGCCGCCCAGGGCTACGCGATCCTGGTCGAGAAGCCGCTCGCGCCGAGCGCCGAGGAGTGCCGGGACGTCGTCGACGCGGTCGAGACCTCGGGCGTCCTGTTCGGCGTGTGCCACGTCATGCGGTACATGCCGTACACGGACCTCATGAAGTCGGTCGTGGACTCGGGTGTCCTGGGCGAGATCGTCAACGTGCAGCACCTGGAGCCGGTCGGTTGGTGGCACGACGCGCACTCGTACGTGCGCGGCCCGTGGCGCTCGGAGAAGACGTCGAGCCCCATGCTCCTCGCGAAGTCGAGCCACGACCTGGACTGGATCCGATACGTCACGGGCAAGCGCATCCAGACCGTCGCGAGCTTCGGCTCGCTCAAGCACTTCCGTCCGCAGGAGCGCCCGGCGGGCGCCGCGGACCGCTGCCTGGACTGCCCGCTCGAGCCGACGTGCCCGTACTCGGCGCCCCGCCTGTACCTGGGGACGCTGCGCGAGAAGGGTGCGATCTGGCCCGTCACGGTCGTCACGGACGGCACCGACGAGGCGTCGGTCGTCGAGGCGCTGCGCACGGGCGACTACGGGAGGTGCGTCTACGCGTCGGACAACGACGTGGTGGACCACCAGGTCGTCGCGATGGAGCTCGAGGGCGGCGGCGCGGCGACGTTCACCATGACGGCCTTCTCGGAGCAGGACCACCGCAAGACGCAGATCTTCGGGACCCACGGCTGCCTCGACGGCGACGGCGAGAAGATCCGGGTCACCGACTTCCGGGACGGTTCGGTCACGGTCCACGACTCGGGCCACCACGGCGCGACCAACGCCGCCGACGACCACGGCGGCGGCGACTCGGGCGTCATGGACGCGTTCGTGCGCGCCGTCGCGACGGGTGATCCGAGCCATGTCCGGTCGGGCGCCGTCGAGTCCCTCCAGAGCCACCTCGCCGTGTTCGCGGCCGAGGAGTCGCGGCACTCACGCACCGTCGTCGAGGTCCCGGCCCGCTAGCAGCAGGTCCCGTCCGGGTGGCCGTCCGGCCGCCCGGGCAGAGCAGCACCCCGCAGGGCGCGACGATGCGCCCGGCGGCTCGAAGCACATGAGTCAACCAGCACGGTAGTCATCATTCGACGTCAAAGGAGCACGAAAATGACCATGCCGAAGAAGCACGTGGCGACCGCCATCGCGGCGATCGCCACCCTCGGCGCCCTGACCGCGTGCGGCGGCGGCGACGCTGCCGGCGGCTCGACGCCCGTCCCCTCGGACGGCGCGGCCTCGGGCTCCGTCACCATGTGGACGTACCCCGTCATCGCGGACGAGGCGGCCCACAAGAAGTTCTGGGACGAGCAGATCGCGGAGTTCACCAAGGAGAACCCGGACGTCGACGTCAAGGTCGAGATCTACCCGTGGGCGGGTCGCGACGAGACGCT
Organism: Oerskovia sp. NPDC057915; assembly: GCF_042887685.1. Lineage (NCBI taxonomy): Bacteria > Bacillati > Actinomycetota > Actinomycetes > Micrococcales > Cellulomonadaceae > Oerskovia > Oerskovia sp. NPDC057915. The sequence continues at coordinate 38,439 of NZ_JBHVOS010000007.1, forward strand.
CGCGACGGGCATCGCGGGCGGCAAGGGCCCCGACGTCGTCTACCTCATCCCGGACCAGCTCCCGAAGTACGCCAAGTCCCTCGCGGCGGTCGACAACTACATCACCGACAACACGGGCGACCTGCGCGAGAACGCCGCGAAGTCGGTGAGCATCGACGGCGCCATGATGGGCGCGCCGCTGATCATGAACTCGAAGCCGCTCGTGTGCAACGCCGCGGCCTTCGACGCGATCGGCGAGTCGGGCAACTACCCGGAGACCTGGGACGACCTGATGGCGCTGGCCCCGAAGTTCAAGGACGCGGGCTACGACGTCACGAACTACTGGGGCGCGGTCGACGCGACGCTCAACGAGTCGTTCTACCCGCTGCTGTGGCAGGCCGGCGGCTCGGTCTTCTCCGAGGACGGCACGAAGGTCGCGTTCGACTCGCCCGAGGGCGTCGAGGCGCTCCAGTTCGTCACGGACCTGGCCGAGGGCGGCTTCGTCGAGAAGGACCTGCTGACGACCATCCCGGCGTTCGAGCAGACGCGCACCGCGCAGGGCAAGATCGCCTGCACGTGGCAGCAGGGCCCCGGCGACGTCGCGACCTTCTGGGGCGAGGAGAACACGGTCGTGCTCCCCTCCCTCAAGCAGGCCGAGTCGATCGGCTACGGCACTGTCGGTTCGCTGGCCCTCATGAAGGAGGCCGAGAACCTGGACGCGGCGGGCAAGTGGCTCGCGTTCGCGACGCGCCCCGAGGCGTCGGCCGAGTACGCGAAGGCTGCGGGCTGGTTCACGCCGTACACGTCGCAGACGGGTCTGTACGGCGACGACGCGACCATGGCCGCGCTCGAGGCCACGCTCGACGCGACGACCTCCGGCGACCTCAACGAGAAGTCGCGTGAGGTCATGGGCATCCTCGCCCCGGAGATCCAGGCCGCGCTCATCGGCCAGAAGACCCCTGAGCAGGCCATGAAGGACGCGGCCGCTGCCGCGAACCCGCTCCTCGGCTGATCTCGCACCACACCCACCGGGCCGGGTGGCCGCCGCTGACGCGGCCCTCGGCCCGGTGAGGCGAAGGAGAAGAACCCCATGACAGCAACCACCCCGTCCGGAGACGTCCTCGGGCCAGGCCTGCAGGGCTCCGTGCCCGACGGCGCCACGCCCGCCGCGCAGCCACCGTCCGGTGGGTCCTCGCGCCCGTCGGGCGGAAGCGGCTCGACAGGCCCGACAGGACCATCAGCGTTCCGCCGCACCATGGCCCGCCGTGAGGCGCGGATCGGCCTGCTCTTCGCGCTCCCGGCCTTCCTGCTCTTCCTCGCCTTCCGCTTCGGACCGGCGATCGCGGGCGTGGGGCTCAGCTTCTTCGAGTACACGATCGGCGGCACCGCCGAGTGGACCGGCCTCGACAACTTCGAACGCATGGTCAACGACCCGATCTTCTGGTCCGCGATGCGCGTGACCCTGATCCTCAGCGTCCTGATCGTGCCGTTGTCGCTCGCGATCTCGACCTTCATGGCGCTGCTGGTGCGCCGCTCGTTCCGCGGCTCGGGCTTCTACCGCTCGGTGTTCTTCCTGCCGGTCGTCACGAGCCTCGTGCTCGCCGCGACGGTGTTCACGTGGGTGTTCTCGACGGGCGGCCCGTGGTCGCAGCTCATGGGCCTGATCGGTCTGTCGACGGACTCGTGGCTGGGGAGCACGACCCTGGTCCTGCCGGCCCTGGCGCTCGTGTCGATCTGGTCGCGCTTCGGGTACGGGATGCTCATCCTCCTGGCTCGCATGCAGGACCTGCCGCGCGAGCTCGAGGAGGCTGCGGCGCTCGACGGCGCGAACGCCTGGCACCGGTTCTGGCACATCATCATGCCGCAGCTCAAGCCGACGTTGTTCTTCCTGGCGGTCATCGAGACCACGGCGTCGTTCCAGATCTTCGACCTGGTCTACACCATGACGGGCGGCGGGCCCGCCCGCGCGAGCTACAGCCTCGTCTACCAGATCTACGACCAGGGCTTCAAGTACTTCGACCTCGGCTACGCCAGCACGCTCGGCGTCGCGCTGTTCATCATCACCATCGTCGTTGCGCTGGTGCAGCGTCGCCTCATCGGGAGGGACAAGTGACCACGCTCGCCACCCCCGGCACCCCGGGGCACCCCGGGACCGCTGCCGGCACCACCACATCGCCCGACCTCACGCCGAAGGTTCGGCGCAGGCGCAGCAAGAGCTCGGGCATGGACCTGACGTGGCGCGGAAAGGTCGTGCGCTACGTCGTGCTGAGCCTCGCGGCGGTCGTCACGATCTTCCCGTTCTACGCGATGGTCGTCCTCTCGCTCAAGCCTGCCGCGGCGATCCAGTTCCCGCAGAGCCTGATCCCCACGAACCTGGGCTTCGCGGCGTACGACCGCGTGCTCGGCGCGGGGAACATCTGGACCTGGTTCGGGAACACGCTCATCTACTCGGTCGTGTCCGTGGTCCTCGTCCTCGCGTTCTCCGCGATGGCCGGCTACGCGTTCGCGAAGAAGAAGTTCCCGGGTCGCGAGGCCATGTTCTGGTCGTTCCTGGCGATGGTCATGGTCCCGTACCACGTGACCCTCATCCCGACCTTCATCCTCATGGCGCAGGTCGGCGGCCTGGACACCTACTGGGGCCTGATCCTGCCGACGCTCGCGAACGCCCAGGCGGTCTTCCTCATGCGGCAGTTCATCATGGACATGCCCGACGACCTCTTCGAGGCGGCCAAGCTCGACGGCGCGTCCGAGTGGCGCATCTTCACGCGCATCGTGCTGCCGCTGTGCAAGCCGATCCTCGCGACGCTCGGCACGTTCGTCTTCCTGTGGCACTGGAACGACTTCCTGTGGCCGCTCATCATGGGCCAGGGCACCGACCACTGGACCCTGACCGTGGGTATCGCGTCGCTGCAGCAGCAGGACGTGCCGCTCAACATGATCCTCGCCGGCGCGACCATCTCCTTCGTGCCGATCTTCGCCGCCTACCTCGTGGCCCAGCGCTACTTCCAGGAGGGCGTCACCATGTCCGGAATCAAGGGATAGCACTCGTGTCTTCGACCTCACCCAGCCCTCTGCCCGCCGCCGCCGTCGCTCCTGCCGGCGCCTCCGCCGTCGGGCGCTCCGCCGGTCCCTCCTCGCTCGCCGAGCTCGAGGACCTCCTCACCACGCCGTCTCCCGCGCTCGTCGCGGACATGGCAGCCCGCTCGGGCGACCTGGTCGTCCTGGGCGCTGGCGGCAAGATGGGCCCGAGCCTCACTGTCCTCGCCCGGCGCGCGCTCGACGCCGCAGGTCGCACGGGCGACGCCGTCCACGCGGTCTCGCGCTGGTCGGACCCGGCCCAGGCCGACCACCTGCGCGACGCGGGCGTGAACGTCGTGACGGCCGACCTCATGACGGGTGACCCGGCCGTCCTGGCCGGGCTGCCCGACGGCGCCGACGTCGTCTACATGGTCGGCGCCAAGTTCGGCACGTCGTCGGCCCCCTCGCTCGCGTGGGCAGCGAACGCCGCGCTCGTGAGCGACGTCGCGCGCCGCTACGCGGACTCGACCATCGCCGCGTTCTCGACCGGGAACGTCTACCCGCTCGTGCCGGTGTCCTCGGGCGGCTGCTCCGAGGACGACCCGACCGGACCCGTCGGCGAGTACGCCATGAGCTGCCTCGGGCGCGAGCGCCTGTTCCAGCACGCGGCCCTCACGCGCGGCACCAAGGTCGCGAACATCCGCCTCAACTACGCGGTCGACCTGCGCTACGGCGTGCTGTGCGACGTCGCGGCGCCGATCCTCGCGGGTGAGCCGGTCGACCTGACCACGAGCCACGTCAACGTCGTGTGGCAGGGCTACGCGAACGAGGTCGCGCTGCGCGCGCTCGGCCACGCGTCCTCTCCCGCGTTCACCGTCAACCTCACGGGCCCCGAGACCGCGTCGGTCCGCCGCCTCGCGGGGCTGCTCGGCGCGGGCCTGGGCCGCGAGGTGTCGTTCACGGGCGCCGAGGCCGGGACGGCCCTGCTCAACGACGCGAGCCTGTGCCACGAGCTGTTCGGGTACCCCGACGTCTCGCTGCGCACGCTCGTCGACTGGCAGGCGCGGTGGCTCGCCGCGGGCCTGCCCACGAGCGGCAAGGCCACCAAGTTCACCGTGCGCGACGGGAAGTTCTGATGGGCTCGGTGCTCGACGCCATGAAGCCCGACTCGCTCGCGCTCCTGCGCGCCGGCACGGTCATCCCGGCGCAGCCGCTCGCACTGACGGCCGACCGCCGCTTCGACGAGCGCCGCCAGCGCGCCCTGACGCGGTACTACCACGCGGCCGGGGCGGGCGGCGTGGCCGTGGGCGTGCACACGACGCAGTTCGAGATCCGCGAGGTCGGGCTCTACCGGCCCGTGCTCGAGATGGCGGCCGAGGTCTCGCGCGAGACGCTGGGCGGGCGCGCCCCCGCGGGGTCCGCGGTCACGGGCCCGCGCCCGCTCGTCCAGGTCGCCGGGGCCTCGGGCCCCACAGCCCAGGCTGTCGCAGAGGCCCAGGTCGCGGCCGACCTCGGCTACGACGCGGTGCTCCTCGCCCCGCGCGTGGCGGGCCTGGGCGGCACGCGCGAGGAGGTCGAGCGCTACCTGCTCGACCGTGCGCGGGCCGTGGGCGAGGTCCTGCCCGTGATCGGCTTCTACCTCCAGGAGGCGATCGGCGGGCCGCGACTCTCGGTCGACTTCTGGCGCGAGTTCGCGTCGATCGAGGCCGTCGTGGCCGTCAAGGCCGCGCCGTTCGACCGGTACCGCACGATCGACGTGCTGCGCGGTGTGGCCGAGTCCGGGCGGGCTGAGCAGATCTCGCTGTACACGGGCAACGACGACGCGATCATCGCCGACCTCGTCTCCGAGGTCGACGTCCCGGTCCCGGGGAGCGCGAGCCCGTACCCGGCGCGCTTCGTCGGCGGCCTGCTCGGCCAGTGGGCCGTGTGGACGCGCGGCGCGGTCGAGACCCTGCGCCTCGCGCAGGCCGCGCGGGGCGTCACCCCCGACGGCACGCCCACCGTGCCCGACGACGCGGCCCTGCGCCTCCTGGTCGCCCGTCAGACCGGGCTCACCGACGCCAACGCCGCCGTGTTCGACTCCACGAACGACTTCGCGGGCGTCATCGCGGGGGTGCACGAGGTCCTGCGCCGCCAGGGACTCCTCGAGGGCATCTGGTGCCTCGACCCGGACGAGACGCTGTCGCCCGGGCAGGCCGACGAGCTCACGCGCGTCACGGCCGCGTACCCCTGGCTCGGCGCGTCGGACGACGACTTCATCGCGGAGCACCTCGACGCGTGGCTGGGATGATCCTGCGATGAGCCGCACCACGAGCGTCGTCAGCGTCTCCCCCGCGCTGCGGGCCGAGTTCTTCACGCCCGCCGCGTGGGAGACGCTCACGGCGCTGACCGACGTCGTGCTCGTCGACGACCCGACCACGCTGGGCGCGACGCTCGACGCCCGGACGGGCGCTGCGCCGTCGGGCCTTCCGCGGGCCGAGGTGCTCGTCATCTCGTGGGGCACGCCGCGCCTCGACGCCGCGCTGCTCGACCGCCTCCCCGACCTGCGCCTGGTCGCGCACACGGGAGCGAGCGTCAAGCCGTTCGTCACGCCCGAGCTGTTCGCGCGCGGCGTGCGCGTCACGCAGGCCGGGCAGGGCATGGCGCAGTCGGTCGGCGAGGTGTCGGTCGTGTTCGCCATGGCCCTGCTGCACCAGCTCCCGCGCTTCCACCACGGGCTCGCGTCGGGCGCCTCGTGGGAGGACGCCGAGGCCGCGCCGCCGCGGTACGAGATCGCGGGCACGCGCGTCGGCGTCGTCGGTGCGTCCCGGACCGGGCGCGCGGCGATCACGATGCTGCGTGCGCTCGGGGCCGAGGTCGTGGTCGCGGACCCGACGCTGTCGGCTGCCGATGCGTCGGCGCTCGGTGTCGCGCTCGTGAGCCTCGACGACCTGCTCGCGACGAGCCGCATCACCATGCTCCACGCCCCCACCCTGCCCGAGACGCACCACCTCGTCGGTGCGCGCGAGCTCGCGCTCATGCCCGACGGTGCCGGGCTCGTCAACACCGCCCGGTCGTGGCTGACCGACGAGGCCGCGCTGCTCCACGAGGTCGCGAGCGGGCGGATCGACGCCGCACTCGACGTGTTCGACGCCGAGCCGCTGCCCGTCGACCACCCCTTCCGGAGCCTGCCGAACGTTCTCCTCACGCCGCACCATGCGGCCGCGACGGTCCAGGGCCGGCTGCGGCAGGGGTCGATCGTCGTCGAGGAGATCGACCGCTTCCTCGCGGGCGAGCCGCTGCTCCACGAGGTCGACGAGGCCGCGCTCACGCAGATGGGCTGACCTCGCTCGCCCTGACACGTGAGAGGCAGGTGCGGTGGGAGAATCGGGACCATGCCCGACGACGTCCCCTCCTCCCCCGTGCCCGCACCCTCGCCCGGGGTCACCGGCGCAGAAGACTGGCGCCCGCACCTCGGCACCGGCGCCGAGCGGCCCGCCCCGACGCTGCCCCACCTCGTGTTCTTCGAGCCGCGCATCCCCGGCAACACGGGCAACGCGATCCGCCTCGCGGCCGTGACCGGCGCGCGCCTGCACCTCGTCGAACCCCTGGGCTTCGACCTCGACGAGCCCAAGCTCCGCCGCGCGGGCCTCGACTACCACGACCTCGCCGCGATGGAGGTCCACGCCGACCTCGACGCCGTGCTGACCTCCATGCCCGAGGCGCGCGTCTTCGCGTTCACGACGCGCGCGACCACGTCCTACACCGACGTCGAGTACCGCCCGGGCGACGTGCTGCTCTTCGGCCCCGAACCCACGGGCCTGCCCGACGACGTCCTCGCCCACCCCCGGATCACCGACCACGTCAAGATCCCCATGCTGCCGGGGCGCCGGTCGCTCAACCTGACCAACAGCGCGTCGATCGCGATCTACGAGGCGTGGCGGCAGACGGGGTTCGCGGGCGGCGTGTGAGGGATTCCCCGTACAGGGTGAAACCTCCGTGGAAGGGTTTTCACGGATGCCTGCGGGGGTCCGGGCGGGGTGGACTGGACAGGTCCGGGGGACGACGACGTCCCCTCACCTGAAGCGAAGGAGCTCCATGCGAACCACCAGAATGCGCGCCCTGGCCGTCTCGGCCCTCGTCGCCGCCACCGTCGCCCTGGCCCCGTCCGCGAGCGCGGCACCCGTCGACGCCGGGCCGTGCACGTTCGACCTCACCCGCACCGGCAACACCTTCCGGCTCGACGCCGGCACGTGCGACTGGGTGCACCTCGAGATCACCGCGAGCGCCTGGGGCGTCAACCTCTCCCGGTCCGCCTCGACGACCGACGTCACGACGTTCACGATCGAGGGGCCGGCCTGGTCGGTCACCAAGGGGCTCGCTGTCGGGCGCCTCGGCGGGGTGACCGGGCCCGTGATCCGCGTGCTCTGACGGGTACTTCTCCACACCCCCTCGTCATCGACGGGGAAGGGGCCGCCGTTCCTCCGGGACGGCGGCCCTTCGTCGTCCACGCGGGCGTCGCCCGAGGTCGGCCCACCGCCGTCACCGGACGTATTCCTGGACAAGGGGTCCTTTTCTGACGCTCTGCCCGCTACAGTCGTCGCGTGCTGTCGCCGGCGGTCGGTCTGCTGCGCGGGGTTCGAGCAGGGTTGCTCGCCACCGCGGTCGTCGGGCTGTCCCTGGTCTCGCACCGCCTCGCCGGGGGTGCGGCGCCGGGGGCCGTGCCGGTCGTGGTCCTCGTGCTGCTGACGGCCGTGCTGCTGCGCGGCGTCCTGGGTCGCCGCCTGGCCCTGCCGCTCCTGCTGGGAGTCCTCGGCCTGGGCCAGGTCGTCCTGCACTACACGTTCGAGCAGTGCGCGCTCCTCGCGGCGTCCCCGGCGCCCGCGCACGCGCACGCCACCGAGAACCCCGTGCCCATGCTGGCCGCGCACGTGCTCGCGACGCTCGTCGTCTCGGTGCTCCTGACCCACGCCGACCGGGCGCTGTGGGCCCTGTGGTCGTGGCTGACCATGCGCTCGGTCCCGCGCCTCCTGCGTCCTCCTGCCTCCCGGGGGCGTGGAGTCCTCGTCCTCGCCTCGACACCCCTCGCCCCCGCCGCCCCTGGCCGCGGTGCGGTCATGGGGCGTGCCCCTCCCGTCCTGGTCCACGCAGCACCTTGACCTCGGTCGCGGCCCTCCGCCGCGACCCGCTCCCTGCCGCCTCGACGGCGCACCCGTCGTCGTGCCGCACCCTCGCGCGTCCATGACCGCGAGTCCACCTTGTTCGCGGCGGGAGCGACCCTGCGTTCGACCACGGAAGGCCTGTGCCCCGATCATGAAGCGTTCTCCGAAGCTCCTCACCGTCGCTGCGGCGACGACCCTGCTCCTCGCGCTCGGCGCGAGCGGCGCGTCCGCCCACGTGTCGGTCAACCCCGACACGACCACCGCGGGCTCCTACGCCCTGCTGACGTTCGGCGTCCCGCACGGCTGCGGCGAGTCCGCGACCACGAAGGTCTCGATCCAGATCCCCGAGCCCATCACGAGCGTGACCCCCACGGTCAACCCCGGCTGGGACGTCGAGAAGGTCATGGTGACCCTCGCGACCCCGATCGACGACGGGCACGGCGGCCAGCTCACCGAGCGTGTCGGCGAGATCGTCTACACCGCGAAGACGCCGCTGCCCGACGGCTACCGGGACGCCCTCGTCCTGTCGACCAAGCTCCCCGACGCGGTCGGCGAGACCCTCGTCTTCCCGACGGTCCAGACCTGCCAGGAGGGCGAGTCCGCCTGGGTCCAGGTCGCGGTCGAGGGCGAGGACCCGCACGACCTCGAGCTCCCCGCCCCGACCCTGACGATCACCGAGGCGGAAGAGGCGCACGGGGCCGTCGAGACGGTCTCCGACGACGCAGCCGCGGAGTCGGCGGAGTCAGCGGGCGCCGACGGCACCACCGACGCGGCGGGTCCCTCGGACGAGACGTCGTCGCTGCCCCTCGTCCTGTCCGGGGTCGCGCTCGTGCTCGGTGCGGCGGGGCTCGTCCTGGGCGGCGCGGCGTTCGCCCGTCGTCCGAAGGCCTGACGCGGCCCATGAACGTCGCCCGCGTCCTGCGCGGGGTGACGGCGGTCGTGGTGTCGGCCGTGGCCGGGGTGGTGCTGATGCTCGCGTCAGCCTCCCCGGCCGCGGCCCACGCCGTGATCGTCGACAGCGATCCTCGGGACGGCTCCGTCGTCGAGGACTCCCCCGCCCTGCTGACCCTCACGTTCAACGAACCCGTCCAGGTGCCGCCCGGCGGCGTCGCGCTGCTCGACGCCGCCGGGACGGCGGTCGCCGTCACGCCCACGGCGGTCGACTCCCGCGTGGAGATCGCGGTGCCCGCGGTGCTCGACGACGGCACGTACGTCGTGAGCTGGCGCGTCACGTCCGGGGACACGCACCCGGTCGCGGGCGCGTTCACGTTCTCGGTCGGAGCGCCGAGCGAGACCGTCGCCACGGCCCCCGAGCCGTCGACGTCGGTGGTGGTCTCGACGCTGCGCCGGGCGTCCCAGGCGCTCGTCTACGCCGGGACTCTCGGGGTGGCCGGCCTCGTGGTCTTCGAGCTCCTCCTGCTCGACGCGACCCCGGGGGCCATGCCCGTGCTCCGGCGTCGGCTCGACCGCACGCGCCGGGGGCTCGCGGTCCTCGCGGGCGCGGGGCTGCTCGTCTCGGTGCCGGTCACGGCGGCGTGGCAGGCGGGCCGCGGGGCCGGAGCCCTCCTGGCGCCCGAGGTCTGGGGAGCGGCCCTGGGGTCCGAGACGGCCCTCGCCGCACTCCTCGGCCTGGTGGGCCTGGGGGTCGCGACCGTCCTCTGCCCCCGAGCCGGTCGGGCGACCCGCCGGCTGTGGCCCGTCCCCCTCACGCTCGGCGCCGCCGCGCTGGCCGCGACCTCGCTGACGGTCGTGGGGCACACCCGGACGTTCGGCCCGGCGTGGCTCGTGCTCGGCGCCGACGTGCTGCACGTGGCCGCGGGGTCCGTCTGGTTCGGCGGCATCGTGGGGCTGTGCCTGCTGCTGACGCGCTCGTCGGGGGCGTCGGCCCAGCGCTCGGCGCGCACGGTCCTGCGTTTCTCGACCGTGGGCGCGTGGCTCGTCCTCGCGCTCGCCCTGAGCGGCGTCCTGCTGGCCTGGCGCATCCTCGGCTCGCTCGACGCGCTCGTGACCACCGGGTACGGCAGGACGCTCCTGGTCAAGGTCGCCCTGGCGCTGAGCCTCGTGGCGATCGCGGCGTGGAACCGGTACGGGCTGGTCCCGCACCTCGCGGAGGGCCCCGAGGGGCGGCTGCGGCTGCGCCGGACGGTCGTCGCCGAGGCGTCGGTCCTCACGGTGCTGCTGGTCGTGACCGGGGTGCTCGTCTCCCAGAGCCCGGTCGAGGCGCAGACCCGGGCCCCCGTCGAGGCGCAGAGCACTGTGCCCGCCCAGGAGCGCGACGAACCCCTCGGGTCCGGGTCGCTCCGCGCCAGGATCACCCCGGGCGCGCTGGGCATCAACTCGCTCGAGCTGACCGTGCTGGACGCGGACGGCGCCCCGTTCGACCCGGTCGCACTCCCCGAGGTCGGGCTCACCCAGCCCGAGCTGGGCATCGGCCCCTTCACGCCCACCGTGACGCGGACGGGCACCGGGACCTACCTGGCCTCGATCGACCTGCCGATGGCCGGGGCGTGGGACGTCACGGTCGGCGTCCGCACGTCCAAGTACGAGAACCCGGTCGTCACGTTCCCCGTGGAGGTCTCCCCATGACGCGTAGTGCGCGCGCAGCCGCAGCCCTCGGCCTCGCCGCGCTGCTGACCGTGGCAGGGGCGCAGGGCGCGGCGGCCCACGTCCTCCTGGAGACCGCGACGCCGAACGGGGACGGCACCACCACGCTCACGTTCTCGTTCGAGCACGGCTGCGACGGCGCCCCGACGACAGGCCTCGACGTCACGCTCCCCGCGGGGGTCGAGGCGGTGTCTACCTCCCAGCCCGAGGGATGGGCCGCGGAGCAGGGGCCGGGCGCGGTGCGCTGGGAGGGGACCCCGGTCGCCGACGGCACACCGGCCCGGTTCGAGCTCGTCGCCAGGGTCACGGGGACGGCCGGTCAGGCCTTCTGGTTCCCCACGACCCAGACGTGCACCACGGACTCGTACGACTGGATCGACACCGACCCCGCGGGCGGGCACCCCGCGCCGAGCTTCGTCGCGACCACCGCGACGCTCGCCCCTCGACCGGTCGCGCTGGGCGGGCCCGGCGCCACCTCCGGGCCTGCGGGCGCGAGCCTCGCGCAGACCCTGGCGGCGGCCGCGGCGGCCTCGCTCGCCGCGGCGGCCGCGGGCACCTGGTACCTCGCCCGGCGTCGAGCCTGAGCGGCACGTCGGGCCGTGCACCGCGAAGGGGCCGCCGTTCCCGCAGGAACGGCGGCCCCTCGTCAGGACACCAGCGACGACGACCTCAGGTCAGGTCGCGCACCGCCGCGTACCGCGTGCGGATCGTCGGCTCGGGGTCCGCGGAGTACCCCGTGCTCGACGACGTCTCCCACCTCGGAGCCTCCGCCTCGCCCGACAGCACCCACGCTGCCTGGCGAGCGGCGCCGTCGGCCACGTACTCGCCCGGCTCGGGGACCGTGACGGGCAGGCCGAAGACCTGCGGTGCGATGCGCCGCACCGCCTCGGACTGCGCGCCGCCGCCGATGAGCTGGAGGCGCTCGACCTGCACGCCCTGCGCGCGCAGGGCGTCGAGCCCGTCGGCCAGGCCGCACAGCATGCCCTCCACGGCGGCCCGCGCGAGGTGCGCGGGCGTCATGGCCGCGAGGCGCATGCCGTGCAGCGTGCCGCTCGCGTCGGGCCGGTTCGGTGTGCGCTCGCCCTCGAGGTACGGGACGAGCACGAGGCCGTCGGCGCCCGCCGGGGCCTGGAGCGCGAGCCGGGACAGGCCCGCGTGGTCCACGCCCAGGACCCGCGCGGTCGCGTCGAGGACACGGCTCGCGTTGAGGGTCACCCCGAGCAGCAGGTAGTTGCCCGTGGCGTCGGCGAAGCCGTTGACGAGCCCGCTCGCGTCGGCCGTGGCGGCCGTCGCGATCGCGGAGACGACGCCCGAGGTCCCGATCGAGACCGCGACGTCGCCCGCGCGCATGCCGAGGCCCAGGGCCGCGGCCGCGTTGTCGCCCGCGCCGGGGCCGATCAGGGCCCCGTCCGGGACGTCCGCCCCGGCCACGCCGCGAGCCGCCGGACCGACGGGCTCCCCCGGGCCGAGGACCCGGGGAAGCGCGACGTCGGAGCGTCCGAGCGCGAGCTCGAGCAGGTCGGTGCGGTAGGCACCGCGCCCGCCGTCGGCCGAGGCGTCGAAGTAGCCCGTCCCGGACGCGTCGGAGCGGTCGGTCACGAGCGCGCCGAGGTCGGGCTCGAGGCCCTCGCTCCGCGGCCCGTAGCCCGCGATGCGCCACGTCAGCCAGTCGTGCGGGAGCGCGACGGCCGCGACCCGTGCCGCGTTCTGCGGCTCGGCGTCGCGCAGCCAGCGCAGCTTGGTCACGGTCAGCGACGCGACGGGCACGGACCCGACGGCCTCGGCCCACGCCTTGGCCCCGGCGTCCGCGTCCCCGGCGCCGAGCTCACGGATCAGGTCCTGCGCGGCACCGGCCGAGCGGGTGTCGTTCCACAGGAGCGCGGGACGGATCACCTCGCCGTCGGCGTCGAGCACGACCATGCCGTGCTGCTGCCCGCCCACGGCCAGGGCCGCGACGTCGTCGAGCCCGCCCGCGACCTCGACCGCGGTGCGGAACGCCGTCCACCAGGCGTCGGGCGAGACCTCGGTGCCGTCGGGGTGCGACGCCGAGCCGGAGCGCACGAGCGCCCCGGTCACGGCGTCACGGACGACGACCTTGCACGACTGCGTCGACGAGTCGACCCCGGCGACGAGGACGTCGCCCGCCGACCCGAGAGCGCCGCCCATCAGCCGATCAGGTGCTTGAGCGCGAGCTGGTTGAGGCGCACGAAGCCGAAGTCGCGCTCGGCGGCGGCCTCGACGTCGAACTCCTCGTAGGCGCCGCGGTCCGCGATCAGGTCGGCGACGGTCTCGCCGGCACCCAGGGTGGTCTCACCGAGCTCGAACACGCCCGCGTGCTTGAACGCGGCCTGGACCTCGGGGTCGGCCCGGTACTCGGCGGACTTGCGCGCGAGCATCGAGTAGGTCTCCATGTTGGCCTTGGCCGAGTCCCAGACGCCGACCTCGTTCTCGGTGCGCGAGGGCTTGTAGTCGAAGTGGCGGGGGCCCTCGTAGCGGGGTCCGCCGTTGGGGAAGCCGCTCTCGATGAGGTCGACCGTGAAGAACGCGGAGAGCAGGTCGCCGTGGCCGAACACGAGGTCCTGGTCGAACTTGATGGACCGCTGGCCGTTGAGGTCGATGTGGAAGAGCTTGCCGGCCCAGAGTGCCTGCGCGAGTCCGTGCGTGTAGTTCAGGCCTGCCATCTGCTCGTGGCCGGTCTCGGGGTTGAGGCCCACGATGTCGCCGTGCTCGAGCTTCGCGATGAGCGCGAGGGCGTGGCCGATGGTCGGGAGGAAGATGTCGCCGCGGGGCTCGTTGGGCTTGGGCTCGAGCGCGATCTTGATGTCGTAGCCCTGGTCCTTGATGTACGCGGCCGTGAGGTCGAGGCCCTCGGCGTAGCGCTCGTGCGCGGAGTGGAGGTCCTTGGCGCCGTCGTACTCGGTGCCCTCGCGGCCACCCCACATGACGAACGTCTTGGCGCCGAGCGAGGCGGTGAGGTCGACGTTGCGCAGGACCTTGCGCAGCGCGTAGCGGCGGACGCCGCGGTCGTTCGAGGTGAGGCCGCCGTCCTTGAAGACGGGGTGGCTGAAGAGGTTGGTCGTGACCATCTCGATGGTCAGGCCGGTCTCGTCGGCGGCCTTCTTGACCTCGCCGAGGAGCTGCTCGCGGGTTGCGTCGTCGGAGCCGAAGGGCACGACGTCGTCGTCGTGGAACGTGAAGCCCCACGCGCCGAGGTCGGCCAGCTTGCGCACGGACTCGGCCGGGTCGAGGTGGGGGCGGCTGGCTCCGCCGAACTGGTCCTGTCCGGTCCAGCCCACGGTCCACAGGCCGAAGGAAAAGTTGATGCTCTGGTCGATCGCGTCAGCCACGACAGTCTCCTCGTCGAGATGGGCCGGCTCCGTCTTCGGGCAGGCCGTCATTTGTTGTATGGATGAACTTATGCGGTCCTGTCGGTAAGGTCAAGACGTGAACCGCGACGAGTCCTCGACCGGCGTCAGGACGCCCACCCGGGCGCGCCCCACGGCCGCCCGCCAGCACACCCTGCGCGAGTACAACCTCGCCCTGGTCTCCCAGGCGCTCTTCGACGCGCCCCGCCCCCGCTCGCGCGCCGACATCGCCGCCACCACCGGGCTCACGCGCGCCACGGTGTCCGTGCTCGTCGACCAGCTCATCGAGGCACGACTCGTGCGCGAGCTCCCACCCGTCACCCCGCTGCGCGCCGGACGCCCCGCCGTCCCCCTCACGCCCGCCGAGCGGACCATCGTCGGACTGGGCCTCGAGGTCAACGTCGACTACCTGGGCGGCACGGTCCTCGACCTCACGGGTCAGGTCGTCGCCCAGGAGGTCGTCCCCGGCGACCTGCACGGCAGCGACCCCGCCGAGGTCCTCGGCCGCCTGGGCGCCCTCGCCCGCCGCCTCGTCGAGGACGTCGAGGCCCAGGACATGCAGGTCGCGGGCGCACGCCTCGCGCTGCCCGGCCTGGTCGACGCCCGCGCTGGCCGCCTCCAGGTCGCCCCCAACCTCGGCTGGTCGTCGTTCCTGCCCCTCCCCCTGCTCGGCCTGCCCGACCGCCTGCCCGTCGAGATCGCCAACGAGGCCAACCTCGCGGGCCTCGCGCAGCTCGTGGCGGGCGCACCGGACCGCAGGCCCGACGACGTCGCTCCCCCCGTGCCGTCGTCGTTCCTCTACGTCTCGGGCGAGGTGGGCATCGGCTCCGCGATCGTGATCGACCGCGAGCTCTTCCTCGGCAACCGGGGCTGGAGCGGCGAGATCGGGCACGTCGTGGTCGACCCGCACGGACCGCGCTGCCTGTGCGGCGCCACGGGATGCCTCGAGCAGTACGCGGGCAAGGACGCGATGCTGCGCGCGGCCGGCATCCCCGTGGACGCGCCGATCGAACGGTTCCTCGACGCGCTCGAGGAGGGTGCGCCGTCGGCCCGGGAGGCCGCGACCTCGGCCGGGACGGCGCTCGGGCGCGCGCTCGCGAACTTCGTCAACCTCGTCGACATCGAGACGGTGCTGCTCGGCGGGATCTACACCGACCTGCTGCCCTACCTGCGCGAGGCCCTGACGACCGAGCTCACGACGCGCGTGCTCGCGTCGCCCTGGACCGAGCTCGACCTGCGGCCCGCGCTCGTCGCGGCCCACGCGGCCATGATCGGCGGGGCGCGCACGGTGCTGCGGGACGTGGTCGCGGCGCCGTCGGCGTGGACGACGAGCGACTGACCGGTCGCCTCGGTGCGTCGCGGGCGCGCACCGGTACCGCCTGCCGGTGGTCGGTGTGACCCGCGACGCACCGACCACCGGGAGAACGCGAGTACCGTCGTTCGTTGGACCACCGGGGACACTCATGCCCCCGTATCGGTTGACCCACCCTCGGAAGGACCGAGCATGACGACCACCCACATCCTGCAGGCGCGCGACCTCTGGGCCGGGCACGGCGGCGCGGACGTCCTGCGCGGCGTCTCGATCGAGCTCGCGGCGGGGCAGGAGCCCGTGGGGATCGTCGGCCCGTCGGGCGTCGGGAAGTCGACGCTCGTGAGCGCGCTGCTGGGCGAGGTCAAGCCGTCGAGCGGGACCGTGACGTGGGGCGGGCGGACCGTGACGCGCCTCGGACGCCGCGACAAGAAGACCTTCAAGGCAGCCGTGCGGCGCGTGTCGCAGGACGGGCTGCCGGGCATCGACCCCGCGAGCAGCGTCACGCACGTGCTCAAGTCCGGGCTGACCGACGCACGCAAGGGCGGGCGCCCCTCGGGGCAGTCGATCGAGGACCTGCTGGACCTCGTCGCCCTGGAGCACCGCTACGCGGACCGCCCGCTGCGCACCCTGTCGGGCGGCGAGCGTCAGCGCGTGGCCCTGGCCCGGGCGCTCGCGACGCGGCCCGACGTGCTGCTCCTCGACGAGCCGCTCACGGCGCTCGACCCGACCATGCGCGGCGAGATCGCCGGTCGGGTCAAGGAGACGGCCACACAGCTCGGCACGGGCGTGCTGCTGGTCTCGCACGACCTCGAGCTCGTGCACCGCATGACCTCGTCCGCGCACCTGCTGGTCGACGGCGAGTTCGTCGAGTCCGGCCCGCTGCAGCAGGTCCTCGCCGAGAGCGAGCACCCCGTGGTCCGCGAGCTCGCGGAGGCCGCACCGCTCGCGGTCCAGCGCTGGCGCTGAGCTACCTCGGCGCCGTGCCCGAGGCCGGTCAGGGACGCGCCTGACCGACCTCGGGCACGACGGCCGGGTCGAGCGGGTGGGCTCAGCGCGTCGTGCCGTCGACCGCGAACGGCTCGATCGCGGCGATCTCCTCGGCCGTGAGCGCGGGCGCGTCGAGCGCCGCGACGTTGTTCTCGAGCTGCGCGACGCTGCTCGCGCCCACCAGTGCCGACGTGATGCGCTCGTCGCGCAGGACCCAGCTCAGCGCGAGCTGCGCGAGCGACTGCCCGCGGCCGGCCGCGACCTCGTTCAGCGCGCGGGCGCGCTCGAGGTAGGTCTCGGAGATGGCGGCGGGCTTGAGGAAGTGCCCGACGGCGGCGCGCGAGTCCGCGGGCACCTCGCCCGAGAGGTAGCGGTCCGTGAGGAGCCCCTGCTGGAGGGGCGAGAAGACGATGGTCCCGACGCCGAGGTCCTCGACGACGTCGAGCAGGTTCTCGCCGTCGTCGTGCCCGGCCTCGGGCAGCTCGACGTGCCGGTTGAACATCGAGTAGCTGGGCTGGTGGATGAGCAGCGGCGTCCCGAGGTCGGCGAGGATCTGCGCGGCCTCACGCGTCTGGGAGGGCGAGTAGTTGGAGACGCCGACGTACAGCGCGCGGCCGCTCACGACGGCCGTGTGCAGCGCACCCATGGTCTCCTCGAGCGGGACCGTGGGGTCGAACCGGTGCGAGTAGAAGATGTCGACGTAGTCGAGGCCCGTGCGCGCGAGCGACTGGTCGAGCGAGGACAGCAGGTACTTGCGCGAGCCGCCGTCGCCGTAGGGGCCGGGCCACATGTCGTAGCCGGCCTTGCTCGAGATCACGAGCTCGTCGCGGTAGGGGCGCAGGTCGCGCGCGAGGTGGCGCCCGAAGTTCTCCTCGGCCGAGCCGTAGGGCGGGCCGTAGTTGTTCGCGAGGTCGAAGTGCGTGATCCCGAGGTCGAACGCGCGGCGCAGGATCGCACGCTGGTTGTCGAACGGGTTCACGTCGCCGAAGTTGTGCCAGAGGCCCAGCGACAGCGCGGGCAGGGCGAGGCCGCTGCGGCCCGAGCGCCGGTAGGTCATCGAGTCGTAGCGGTCGTCGGCAGCGAGGTAGCGGGGTGCGAGAGGCATGCTGCCATTCTGCACCCGGGGTCCGGACGAGGTCGCGGGGATTCTCCGACGAGAGCTGCGCCGCCGCCCGGTGCTCGGGTCAGGCCGAGTCGCGCACCACGAGCGTCGGGTCGAACACGACGGACCGCACCTGCCGCTCGCCGCCGATCTGCCCGACGAGCAGGCGCGCCATCTCGGCCGCCATCTCCTCGACGGGCTGCCGCACGCTCGTGAGGGACGGGCGGCACAGCGGGGCGATCGAGCTGTCGTCGAACCCGACGACGGCGACGTCCTCGGGGACGCGCAGCCCGCGTGCCGTGATCGCGTGCACGGCCCCCTGCGCCATGTAGTCGTTCGCGGCGAACACGCCGTCGAGGCCGGGGACCGTGTCGAGGAGACGTTCCATCGCGGCCTCGCCACCCTCGAGCGTGAACTCCCCGGGCTCCGCGGGGACGTACGCGCGACCGTGCCGGGACACCTCGTCGCGGAAGCCGGCGAGGCGTTCCTCGGCGGCGTGCAGGCCGGCCGGGCCGGAGATCACGGCGAGCTCGTCGCACCCGCGCTCGATGAGGTGCCGGGCGGCCAGTCGCGCGCCGTCACGGTTGGCGACGTCGACGAAGCTGATGGGCAGCGCGGGCTCGGGGCGGGCGAACAGGACCGCGCGCTGACCTGCCTCGACGAGCATGCCGGGCAGGGGGTCGTCGGCCTGCGCGGCGACGAGCAGCGCGCCGTCGGCGTTGCCCTGGCGCAGGTAGGACATGACCTGGTCCCGGGCGTCGTCGGTCTCGGCGAGCATGAGGACGGGGTGCAGGTCGTGGGGGCGCAGGGCACGCACGAACGCGGCGACGATCCGACCGAAGAACGGGTCCGCGAAGACCTGCCCGGTCATCTGGTTGCCCTCGATCTCGGGGTCGACGCCCGAGATCACGACCGCGACCGTCCCCGTGCGTCCCGTGACGAGCGAGCGTGCGGCCCGGTTGGGCACGTACCCGGTCTGGGCGACGGCCTTCTCGACGACGGCCCGCAGGTCCGGGGCGACGCGGCGCTGCTGGTTGATCACCCGGGACACCGTGGCGCGCGAGACTCCCGCCACCCGGGCGACGTCCTCGAGCGTCGGGGGCGTCGAGACTCGGCCGTCCTCACGCATGGGGCGAGGCTAGCAGCGCGGGAGCGGGTCCTGGTGCATCGCGGTGCCCGACGGCGGCGCGCGGCCCGGGGTGGGCGCCTCGCCGTCGGGCGTGGGTCCTGGGGCGAAGGTGCCGGAACACCGCGGACGAGCGCTGCGACATCCGGGAGAGCGCTCTCTTGACGGAGGTCCCGCTCACCTGAATACTGACCGACATCGTGAGAGAGCGCTCTCTCACGACGTGCGTCCCGCTCGACGTAGAGCCAGGACGCGGTCGACGACGACCTAGGAGAGAACCGATGCCCTTCTCGCCCCTTCCCACCGTGCCGCCACCGGCACCCGCCCCGCACCGCGGGAGACCACGCGCCCGCCGCGGCGCCGGAGCCGCCCTGGCCCTGGCCGTCGCAGCCGCAGGCCTCGCCGTCCCGCTCGTGCCCGCCTCCGCGGCCGACGGGCCTGCCCTCCTGTCCGAGGGCAAGCCCGCGACGGCCTCCTCGACGCAGTCGCCCAACGGGTACCAGGCCGCCGAGGCGTTCGACGGCGACGGCGGCAGCCGCTGGTCGAGCCTGGCCGCCGACCCGCAGTGGATCCAGGTGGACCTGGGCCAGCGGTCCTCGATCGACCGCGTCGAGCTCGACTGGGAGGGTGCCTACGGCAAGGGGTACCGCATCCAGACCTCGGACGACGGCTCGACCTGGACCACCGTGCGCACCGTGACCGACGGCGACGGGGGCGCCGACGTGCTCGACCTCGACGGCACCGGGCGCTACGTCCGCCTGCTCGGCGACGTCCGCGGCACGGGCTACGGCTACTCGCTGTGGGAGTTCCGCGTGTTCGGCGAGCCGGCCGGCGGACCTGTCGACCCGGTCGACCCGGTCGAACCCACGGCCTGCCTGACCGACGTGACCGCGGGCGCGACCGCGACCGCCTCGTCCCAGCAGGGCGACTCGACCCCGGCCAAGGCGGTCGACCAGAACACGAGCACCCGCTGGGGCTCCGAGCTGGACACGACCACCTGGACCGGCCAGGACGACGAGTGGCTCCAGGTGGACCTGGGCGAGTCGAACGACGTCTGCGGCGTGAGCATCCTGTGGGAGGGCGCGTACGGCAAGGACTACGACGTCCAGGTCTCGGCCGACGGTGCCACGTGGACGACGGCCGCCCAGGCGCGCGGCCAGGACGGCGGGACCGACGTCGTCACGTTCGACACGACCTCGGCCCGGTACGTGCGCTGGCAGGGCATCGCCCGCGGCACGACGTTCGGCTACTCGATCTACGAGCTCCGCGTGCTCACCCCCGGCGCCTCGATCGACCCGACGACCGACCTGTTCGGCCCGAACGTCCTCGTGTTCGACCCGTCGATGCCGGACTCCGCGATCCAGCACCAGATCGACACCGTCTTCGCCCAGCAGGAGCAGGACCAGTTCGGCCCCGGTCGCTACCAGTTCCTGTTCACGCCCGGTGAGTACGACGTCGACGCCCGCATCGGCTTCTACACCTCGCTCTCCGGCGTGGGCCAGGACCCGACCGACGTGACCCTGCACGGCGGGGACTGGGTCGACGCGCAGTGGTTCGGCGGCAACGCGACCCAGAACTTCTGGCGCTCGGCCGAGAACCTGTCCATCACCCCGGACGACGGCATGGCCCGCTGGGCCACGTCCCAGGCGGCTCCGTTCCGCCGCATCCAGGTCAACGGCGGGCTCCAGCTCGACTCGTCGGCCTACGGCTGGTCGTCGGGCGGCTACATCGCCGACTCCAACGTGACCGGTGTCGTCGAGTCCTGGACCCAGCAGCAGTGGTACGCCCGCGACAGCTCGGTCGGCGAGTGGAAGGGAGGCGTCTGGAACATGGTCTACTCGGGCGTCGAGGGCACGCTGCCCACGGCCGCGACGTGGCCCGCTCCCCCGGTGACGAAGCTCGACACCACGGGCACCGTCCGCGAGAAGCCGTACCTCTACCTCGACGGCGACGAGTGGGCCGTGTTCGTCCCCGAGCTGCGCGAGGGCACGACCGGCACGACGTGGAAGAACGGCCACACGGCCGGCACCTCGATCCCGCTCGACGACTTCTTCGTGGCCAAGGAGGGCGACACGGCCGCCGAGATCAACGCGGCCCTGGCCTCGGGCAAGAACCTGCTCCTGACGCCCGGCGTCTACCGCGTGGACCAGACGATCCAGGTGGACGACCCCGGCACGGTCGTCCTGGGCCTCGGCTACGCGACGATCATCCCCGAGCACGGGGGCGTCGGCATGCACGTGGCCGACGAGGACGGCATCACGGTCGCGGGCATCCTGTTCGACGCCGCGGTCACCGAGTCCCCGGCGCTGTTCGTCGTCGGTGACGAGGGCGTGCACACCGACCACTCGGACGACCCGATCGTCCTGCACGACGTGTTCATGCGCGTGGGCGGCGCCGTCGCGGGCAAGGTCGACGCGGCCATGATCATCCATGCCGACGACACGATCGTCGACCACGTGTGGTCGTGGCGCGGCGACCACGGCGAGGGCATCGGCTGGGACCTCAACACGTCCGACTACGGGTTCGTGGTGAACGGGGACGACGTCTCGGCGTACGGCCTGTTCGTCGAGCACTACCAGAAGTACAACACCCTGTGGAACGGGGAGCGGGGCAGGACCGTGTTCTACCAGAACGAGCTGCCCTACGACGTCCCGGACCAGGCGGCCTGGCAGAACGGTGACACGCGCGGCTGGGCCGCCTACAAGGTCGCCGACGACGTGAAGAACCACGAGGCCTGGGGCCTGGGCTCCTACTCGAACTTCACGTCCGACACCGAGGAGACCGAGATCGTCGTCGACGGCGGCTTCGAGGTCCCCCAGGTCGCCGGGGTCAAGATGCACCACCTGCTCGTCGTCTCGCTCGGCGGCGAGGGCATCTTCGACGCCGTCATCAACGGGGTCGGCCCGCGCGCAGACGGACCGGACACCATCCCGAGCTACGTCGACCACTACGGTGGCGTCGACGTGACACCCGCGGCGGCGCTCGACGTGCGGGCCTCGGCCGTCACCCGCTGCGTGGCCGGCAAGGTCCAGCTCGCGGTCACGGCGACCAACGAGGAGGGGGCGCCCGTCGACGTCGCCCTCGCGACGCCCTACGGCACCAAGTCGTTCTCCCAGGTGGCGGGCGGCCGGCTCGCGGCGCAGTCCTTCAACGCCCGGACGACCTCGGTCGCGGCGGGCAGCACCTCGGTGACCGCGACGGGCACCGTGGCCGGGAAGACGGTCACGACGGTCGTGCCCGCGACGTTCGACGGGAGGACGTGCTGACCGCCTGACCGTTCTGTCGATCGGCCCGGCCGTCCCGCGATCCTCGTCGTCGGGGCGGCCGGGCCTCGGCGCGTCCGGGTGCCTGCGCGCACGCCCCTCCGACTCCCGCTCGGCGCGTGAGGCAGATCACACCCACATCTCGCGTCAAGATGCCGATGAGGCAGGGGTCTTTCCTGGTGCATCCACACACCCTTCGGATGCACCGGTGTCCTGCTCGCTCCACCGAGCGCCGGGACGGACTCTGCCAAAGGAGCTCAGATGTTCTCCCTGATTCACACGACGCGATGGGTCGCGGGGGTGAGCGCGGCCGCCCTGACAGTCATGTCCGGGATGGTGCTCGCGTCGCCCGCTCAGGCGGACCCGGACACGGCCACGTTGGAGATCGGCACGATCTACCGTCTCGACAGCGGCGCGACCGAGAACGCCGGCGAGGCCCAGCCCCAACCCGCGGGGTACGACTCCTACGTGACCTTCGCCTCGGGCCGACTCCCTGACGGCACGCCCGTCGACGCGTCCCAGGTCTACACGATCTCCGGGGGCGACTACACCACGGTCACGGTCCCCTCGGACTCCACCATGCCGACCCAGGTCTACCCCACCGCGTTCGCCGCGAACGGCGCACCGACCGCGTTCACCACCTCGTACGGGCTCAACGAAGGCATCTGGCACGGCGGCGGGTTCCCGTCGGGCTCGTCGTGGAACGCGGCCGGCCGGTGGGTCGGCCCCGGCGGCCAGCCGACCGCCTTCGTCGGCGGGACCGGGGGCTACACGGGCTCGACGCCCTGGGTCGCCCCGGTCGACGGTGAGCGAGTCACCCTGATCGACAAGTACTACGCGGTCGACATCGCCAAGACGTTCGACGACGGCAGCGACCCCTCCGGCCGGATCTTCTACTCGGCCAACGGCACCGACCCGGTCGGCTCCTCGCGCCACTTCGCCTGGGAGACCGGCGCCGACGGGACCGTCCGCGGCTGGTGGATGACGGGCTGGTTCTCCCAGGTCTGGGAGTACCTGTCCCCCGCCGAGGTGGCTGCCGGGATGACCGGCGTCTCGCTGACGTCCGAGTACGGGTGGGGTCGCGGTTCCTTGACCGCGCCGCTGCCCTCGCGGACGCTCACGGCGGCCGACATCGCAGCCATCTCCGCCAACCCCTACGCCCCGCAGGCCACGCGCGACCTCGTCGGACAGTTCGAGGTGGGCGGCGTGCTCATCGGCCCCGTGGCGGTCCACTCCACGCACCCGTCGACGTTCGTCACCGTGACGGCCGTCAACCACCGCCCCCCGCCCGAGCCGCGCGCACGGCCCACCGTCGCGCTCGAGGTCCCCGGCTGCGTGGCCGACGACGGCAGCACCCCTGTGACGGGGTCGACGACCAACGCCCCGGACGGCAGCACGGTCAGCTTCACCGACCCCTCGGGGACGTCGTCCACGACCGTGACCGACGACGCGTTCACCACGACCGGGGTCCGCCCCGGGATCGAGTACACGTTCACCCTCACGACGCCCGACGACGAAGCCACCGTCGTCCAGACGTTCACCGCGTGCACGCCGCCTCCTCCCGAGCCCCCCGCTCCCACCATCGCCCTCGACGTCCAGCAGTGCGTCGCCGCCGACGGGAGCTCGACCGTCCCGGGCACCACGACGGACGCCGCAGACGGTGCCACCGTCACCATGAGCGACGGCACCACCACCACGAGCTCGCTCGTCGCGCACGACGCGTTCTCCGCGGAGCACGTCCGCCCGGCGGTCGACTACGCCTTCACGGTCACCGACGGCGACCGGACCGCGAGCGTCCAGGCGCAGTTCCCGGAGTGTCCGCCACCACCCACCGACGAGCCGACCACGCCCCCGAGCAGCGAGAAGCCCTCGCAGCCCTCTGCGCCCACGGCGTCCCACGTCTCCGGGCAGCACAAGAAGGCCGGTCCGACCCACACCGCCAAGCCTGGTGCGCTGGCCACCACGGGCGCGAGCCTGGGCGTCGCGCTCGCGATCGCGGCCGGGGCGGTGACGCTCGGGGTCGCACTGACCACGACCCGTCGCCGGCACGGCGGCCGCTGACCGGTCCACCGCACGACCAGCGCCGCACCTCGAACCGTCCGGGTTCGGGGTGCGGCCTGCATTCCGGACGAGTGCGTCCGTGCCGAGGGCCTGCGGTGCGGCGGCGGTCAGGCCGAGTCGCGCACCACGAGCGCAGGCTCGAACAGCACCGAACGGACCGCGAGCGACGGGTCCTCGATGCGTTCGAGCAGGAGCCGGACCATCTCCCCCGCCATCTCCTCGACCGGCTGGCGCACGGTGGTCAGGGCGGGGCGGGCGCGCTGCGCGAGCGCGGTGTCGTCGAAGCCGATGACCGCGACGTCCTCGGGGACCCGTCGCCCGCTCTCCCGGAGCACGTCGATCGCGCCCTGGGCCATGAGGTCGTTCCCGGCGAAGACCGCGTCGACGTGCGGAGCCCTCTCGAGCAGCGCCCGCATCGCGGCGTCGCCGCTCTCTATCGTGAAGTTCCCCTCGACCGAGGGCACGTAGGCGTGCCCGTGCCGTGCGAGCGCGTCGCGGAACCCGGCGAGCCGGTCGCTCGCCGCGGGCACCCCCAGCGGCCCCGAGACCGCCGCCGGCGCGGTCCTGCCGTCGGCCAGGAAGTGCTCGGCGGCCAGCGCTCCCCCGTCGCGGTTGGCCAGGTCGACGAAGCTGAGCGGGAGCGACGTCGCGGGACGTGCGAACAGCACTGCGGGCCGTCCGGCCTCGACCAGGAGCGCGGGCAGCGGGTCGTCGGCACGGGTCGAGACGTGCAGGACGCCGTCGGCGTTCCCCTGCCGCACGTACGAGACCACCTGGGCCCGCGCGGCGTCGTCCTCGGCCAGCATGAGGACCGGGTGGACGTCGTGCGGTCGCAGGGCCCGGACGATGCCCGCGACGATGCGCCCGAAGAACGGGTCGTCGAACACGTGCCCCGCGTAACGGCTCCCGCCCGACCCGGGGTCGGTCGCGGGATCGGTCTCGGGGTCCGTCCCGGAGATCACGAGCGCGACGCTCCCGGTCCGGCGCGTGACGAGCGTGCGGGCCGCGCGGTGCGGGGCGTACCCCGTCGCGGCGACCGCGCTCAGCACGAGCTCCTGGAGGTCGGGCGCGACCTTGCGCTTGCCGTTGATGACGCGCGACGCGGTCGCGCGCGAGACGCCTGCGACGCGCGCGACGTCGTCGAGCGTCGGACCGGCGGCGGGACGGGGAGAAGTCACGGTGCGACGCTAGCACCTGTGGGATAGCGCTTTCCCACCCGGCGCTCCAACATCGGGGTTCAGGATGCCCGGATTTTCAACGATTACGGTCAGGATACCTTGCTGCCACACCCGACCGGGATTCACCCGATCACCGCGGATCTGGGAACCGTTCCCTTGACAGGCTCACGGAACGCCGGAATACTCCGAAATCGGGTAAGAGCGCTCTCCCAGATGGATCCAGCTCGACGAAGAACTGACTCCCGGAGCCTGACCGACGACGGCCAGGACTCCCGTCTCCCCCGAGAGGTAGAACATGAGACCCCCGCACACCCCTGCCCGCCCGCAGCACAGGAGACGTCGCAGCCTCACCGCGATCGCGCTGTCGCTGCTCGTCGCCTCGGCAACCCTCGTTCCCGTCGGAGCGGCCGAGGCGGCCCCGACCCTCCTGTCCCAGGGCAGGCCCGCCACGGCGTCGTCGGTCGAGAACGCGGACTACACGCCCGCCTCGGCAGCCGTCGACGGGGACGCCGGAACCCGTTGGGCCAGCGCCTGGTCCGACCCCCAGTGGATCCAGGTCGACCTCCAGCAGCGCGCGACGATCGAGCGCGTGGAGCTCCGGTGGGAGTCGGCGCACGCCAAGGCGTACACGATCCAGGTCTCGGACGACGCCACGACCTGGACCGACGTCTACTCGACGCAGTCCTCCCCGGGAGGCGCCGAGACCCTCGCCGTCTCCGGCGCAGGTCGCTACGTCCGGCTCCTCGCGACGCAGCGCGCCACGGGCTACGGGACCTCCCTGTGGGAGCTCAAGGTCTTCGGCACGCCGGGGACCGGCCCGGTCGACCCCGTCGACCCGACCGACCCCGACCACGTGAACCCGGGTCACCCGAACGTGCCCGTGCCCGACTCCGGCCCGAGCACCGTCAAGGTCGTGGGCGGCTCCGGCGACTGGGACCTGCAGGTCGACGGCAAGCCGTACACGGTCAAGGGGTTCACCTGGGGCCCGGCGTTCGCCTCGGCGGACCACTACATGGGTCCGCTCGTCGCCACGGGCGCCAACACGGTCCGCACGTGGGGCACGGGGGCCGACACCCGGCAGCTCCTCGACTCCGCGGCTGCGCACGACGTCCGCGTGGTCATGGGCTTCTGGCTGCTGCCGGGCGGCGGTCCGGGCTCGGGCGGGTGCATCAGCTACACCACCGACACGAGCTACAAGGCCACGACCAAGGCCGACATCCTCCACTGGGTCGAGACGTACAAGAACCACCCGGGCGTCCTGATGTGGAACATCGGCAACGAGGCGATCCTGGGCCTGCAGAACTGCTTCTCGGGCACGGTCCTCGAGGCCGAGCGCAACGCGTACGCCGCGTTCGTCAACGAGGTCAGCGTCGCGATCCACCAGGTCGACCCGAACCACCCCACGACCAACACCGACGCCTGGGCGGGTGCCTGGCCGTACCTCAAGGCCAACGCCCCGGACCTCGACCTGCTCTCGATCAACGCCTACGGCGACGTGTGCAACATCCGTGAGAGCTGGGAGGCCGGCGGCTACGACAAGCCCTACCTGCTGACCGAGGGCGGCGCGGCCGGGGAGTGGGAGGTGCCGGACGACGTCAACGGCGTCCCCGACGAGCCGACCGACATCGAGAAGGGCGCGGCGTACGTCTCGTCCTGGAAGTGCCTCATGGAGCACGAGGGCAAGGCGCTCGGCGCGACGTTCTTCCACTACGGCACCGAGGGCGACTTCGGCGGCGTCTGGTTCAACGTGATCCCGGGTGACAACAAGCGCCTCGGCTACTACGCGATCGCCAAGGCGTGGGGCGTCGACACGTCCGCGATGAACACCCCGCCCCGCATCCGGAGCATGGACGTGCCCGGCTCGACGAGCGTCGTGGCCGGGTCGACGGTGAACCTGAACCTGACCGCGACCGACCCCGACGGCGACCCGATCAACTACGTCGCCTTCTTCAACAGCAAGTACATCGACGGGGCCGGCGGGCTCGCCTGGACCGCGCTCACGCAGACCGCCCCCGGGAGGTTCACCGTCACCGCACCCGAGCGCCTGGGCGTGTGGAAGGTCTACGTGTTCGCCGAGGACGGTCGGGGCAACGTGGGCGTCGAGACGCGCTCGCTGCGCGTCGTGCCGCCCGCGGTCCAGGGCACGAACATCGCGCTGGGCAAGGCCGCCACCGCGTCGAGCTTCGACCCGTGGAACGGCGACTTCTCGGCAGCCCGCGCGGTCGACGGACACCTGGGCACGCGCTGGGCGAGCCAGTGGGGCCCGTCGGCCTGGTTCCAGGTCGACCTGGGCTCGGTCCGGTCCTTCGACCACCTCCAGCTCGTGTGGGAGGCGGCCTACGGGACGTCGTACGAGGTCCAGACCTCGAACGACGGCTCGACGTGGTCGACCGTCAAGACCGTCACGGGCGGCAACGGCGGCGTCGACGACCTCGACGTCGCGGGGTCCGGACGCTACGTGCGCCTGAACCTCACGGAGCGCGGCACCGAGTGGGGCTACTCGCTCTTCGAGCTCGGCATCTACCAGCGCTGACGAGACCCCGGGTGGGAGCAGCGCCCCTGCTCCCACCCGGACCCGCGCCCGGGGGCCACCGCACGGTGGTGGGCGCGTCGCGCTCCGGCGCGACCTCCCGACGACGACGTCACAGGAGGAAGCATGCACCGCACCGTTCCCACGTCCCGCCTCGCGCGCGGGCACACGTCCCGCCCGGCTCCCCGTGCCCGACGGCGCACGCGCGCCCTGGTCGGGTCGCTCGCCGTGGCCGCTCTGGTCACCTCGTCCGCGGTCGCGCTCGGCGTGGCCGGTCCGGCGACCGCCGCACCCGGGACCCTGCTCTCGCAGGGCGCCGCGACGGAGGCGTCGAGCTCCGAGTCCGGCGGGCTCGGTCCGCGGTTCGCGGTCGACGGCGACCGGTCGACCCGGTGGGCCAGCTCGCCGGGCGACGACCAGTGGTTCCGCGTGGACCTGGGCGGCTCGTACGCGCTCGACCGCGTGGTCCTCGACTGGGAGGCCGCGTACGGCAGGGCGTTCACGATCCAGGTGTCCGACGACGCCACGACCTGGTCGACGGCGGCGACCGTGACGGCCGGCACGGGCGGGCTCCAGTCCCTCGACGTCGAGGCGACGGGCCGGTACGTCCAGCTCGTCGGGACCCAGCGCGCCACGGGCTACGGCTACTCGCTGTTCGAGCTCCAGGTCTTCGGCGACGGCACGCCCGTCGAGGTCCCCGAGACCCCGGTGTTCGACGACGAGGTCACGCACCACGAGTTCCAGGCGAACTGCTCGTTCTCGCACTTCGCGAACGACGACCCCATCGTCTTCCCGGGGCAGCCCGGCGCATCGCACCTGCACACGTTCGTCGGCAACCGGTCGACGAACGCCTTCACGACCCCGGAGTCGCTCTTCGCGAGCACCGACTCGACGTGCACGGTCCCCCAGGACCACTCGTCGTACTGGTTCCCCGCGCTGTACCGCGGGGACACCCCGGTCGCACCGGACATCCCCATGACGATCTACTACAAGTCGGGGATCGACGACTACACCCAGGTCGTCCCGTTCCCCGCGGGCCTGGAGTTCGTCGCGGGCGACATGATGGCCACGGTCGACTCGTTCCGCACGGCCCCGGGCGCGGTCGAGGGCTGGGAGTGCGGCGAGATCTCCAAGAGCTGGTCGATCCCGGACCACTGCGCCCCGGGAAGCCAGCTCAACCTGCGCTACCAGTCGCCGAGCTGCTGGGACGGCATTCACCTGACTCCCGGTGCGGCCTCGCACATGGGGCACGGTACGCACATGGCCTACCCGGTCGCGGGCCAGTGCCCCCTGACCCACCCGGTCGCGGTGCCCATGCTCGAGTTCAAGATCGCCTGGCCCGTGAGCGGCGACATGTCGGACGTGCGGCTGGCCAGCGGCTCTGACCAGTCGTGGCACTACGACTTCGTCAACGCCTGGGAGCCGGACGTGCTCGCCGCGCTCGTGAAGCAGTGCATCAACGGCGGTCTCCAGTGCAACCCGCGCGGGTACGACCTCTACAAGCCGCACCGCGGGACGGTCCTCGACGAGGACTTCGTCCTGGTCGGCTGACCTGCCCACGCAGGGCGCTCCCGCCGAGGGTCGCGGTCCGTCGGGGCGACGTCCCGTCGGAGGGGTCAGGCGTCGGCCGGCGGGATCGGGAAGTTCGCCGAGAACAGGTTCGTCGGGTCGACCTGACGCTTGACCTGGCGCAGGCGCGAGAGCGTCGGCTCGGGGAACGCCTCGCGCAGGCGCTCGGGACGGGTGTCGGTCTCGAACGAGAGGTAGAGCCCGTCGGTGTGCGGGTGCACGAGCTCGTCCCACGCGCCGTCGATCCCCCCGGGCCCGCGGCGCGACCCGAAGGCCGCGACGGAGAAGTTCTGCGTGCGGTGCGCGTACGCCGTCGCGTCGGGCGCGACGTCGTTGACCGCCCCGCCGACCGCGCGGAGCTGGAGGAGCTGCGCGCCGCCGCCGTCCAGGAAGCGGGCGAGGTCGCGGGCCGTGGCCCGGTCGACGTGCTCGATCAGACCCGAGCGAGAGGCGGGCTCGCCTCCGCCCGAGTGCTGGGCGTCGGCGCGGCGCACGATGCCCGAGTACGGCGTCAGCACGGCCTGGTGGTCGAGCAGCGGGGCCGAGTCGGCAAGGGCCTCGAGCGCACGGATCGCGGCCCCCGTGTCGTCGTCGGCCCACACGGTCATGAGCTGGGCCATGGGGCCGCGACCACCACGAGCCCCGCTCATGTGCAGGAAGCTCGTGAGCTCGCGGGGCGCCGACTCGACGGTCGCGGCCCAGCGTTCGAGCAGACCTGCGGTGTCCGACGCGTCGAGCACCATGGTCGAGTAGACGAGGTCGGTCACGGGTGTCGCCTCGACGTCGACCCAGGTCACGACGCCCATGTTGCCGCCCGCCCCGCGCAGGGCCCAGAAGAGCGCGGGGTCGTTCTCGGCGTCGACGACACGCACCCGACCATCCGCGGTCACGACCTGCGCCGCGACCACGTGGTCGATCGTCAGGCCGTGCTTGCGGCCCATCAGGCCGATGCCTCCGGTCGTGGCGATGCCGCCGACGCCCACGCCGCCCGAGTCGCCCGAGCTGATCGCGAGCCCGTGCGGGGAGAGCACCTCGGCGACCTGGCCCCACGTCCCGCCCGCGCCCAGGCGCACGCGGTGCGAGCCGCCGTCGGGCACGGTGACCTGGTCCAGGGCCCCGACGTCGAGGAGCACGCCACCGTCGTTGGTCGACCGGCCGCTGATGCCGTGGCCCGCCGAGCGGACCGCGAGCGGCACACCCTGCTCGCCGGCCCAGACGACGGCCTCGGCGACCTCGTCCGCGGTGCGCGGGCGGAGCACGACGCCCGGGGCGCCCGAGCGCATGTAGGTGTGGCGGACCGAGTCGTAGGCGCGGTCGCCGGGCTCGACGGCGCGCTCGGCCAGCGACGCGGGCAGGCCGTCGTAGTCGATCCCGTCGCGACGGGCCGCCAGCGCCAGGGTGCCGCGACGGCGACCGGCCGGAGCCGTGCCCGCCGACCGGCGCTCGGTCGCGACGAGCTCGCGCAGCGCCGGGGCGACCTCCTCGCCGAAGACCTGGATCTCGCGCGGGTCGTCGGTCGCGAGGACGAACCCCGAGACGCCGTCCTCGAGCGCGAGGTTGCCGAGCTCCTCGACCCACTGCTCGGCCGGGCCCTGGAGGTAGCCGAGGCGGTTCGGCGTGAACCTGCCGTTGATGTTGACCATGCGGCGCACCGCGCTGGGGTCGCGACCGGCCGCGAGGGCGGCCTCGTCGATCACGGTGTTGCCCTTGGCGAGGTCGCCGGGCTGGAGGTAGGACATCGAGGGCAGCCAGCCGTCGCCCTTGCGGCCGATGAGCCGCTGCATGCGCGGCTTGACGGCGCCGATCCAGATCGGGATGTCGTGCGCGGGGGCCGGGCCCCGCTTGGCGCCATCGACCTGGTGGTGCGTGCCGTGCACGCGCAGCGGGGTGCGGTCGCTCGTGTCCCAGATGCCGCGGATGATGTCGACGGCCTCGTCGAGGGCCGTGACGGCCTCGCCCGGTGTCAGGCGCTGGGCTCCCATGGCCTCGATCGCGTCCCAGAACGCGCCCGCACCCAGCCCCATGGCGAAGCGTCCGCCCGAGAGCAGGTCGAGGCTCGCGGCCGCGCGGGCCAGGACGGCCGGCGGGCGCAGCGGCAGGTTGTGGACGTTGGCCGCGACGTGCACACGCTCGGTCGCGGCGGCGACCCAGGTCATGAGCGTCCAGGCGTCGAGGAAGGAGGGCTGGTAGGGGTGGTCCTGGAAGGTCACGAGGTCGAGCCCGGAGTTCTCGGTGATCTGCGCGAGGCGCACGGGCGCCTGCGGGTCGCTGTTCTGCGGGGTCAGGAAGGTCCCGAGGATGAGGTCGTGGCCGTAGTCCGTCATGCGTGCGCGCTCCGTGTGCCGCGGGGGCGGCGGTCGTCTCCAAAGATCGTCTGAGTTACAGACGATATCACCAGCAACTCATCTTCCATCGAGATCATTCCGATGTATCCTGGTCCCGTGACCCTCGCGACGCCGGACACCACCCGCACCCCCAGCCCCCTCGGCTGGTCGCTCACCGCGCTCCTGCGCGAGTGGAGCGCGCGCGTCGACTCGCTCGCCGAGGACCTGCCCGACGGGACGCGCTGCTACCAGGTGCTCTCCGCCGTCGTGCACGACACCCCGCCCAGCCAGGCCGCGCTCGCCGCACGCCTCGGCATCGACCGGACCGTCATGACCTACCTCATCGACAAGTACGTCGGCTGCGACCTCGTCGAACGCCAGGCCGACCCGACCGACCGCCGGACCCGGCGCATCGTCGCGACCGCCAAGGGGCGCGAGGTCCTCGCGGACCTCGACGCTCGCGTCGCCGCAGCCGAGGAGGACCTGCTCGGAGGCCTCGACCGCGCCGACCGCGCGACCCTGCGCCGCCTGCTCGACCTCGCCGCAGACGGGGCGAGCCACGACGAGGACCGGTGCGCCGTCGTCGTGCAGGGCATGGACGCCGCGTCCTCGACACGGGCACGCGCCCCGCGCTAGCCCGCGACCGCAGGTGCGGGGATCGTCCGCCGGGACAGCAGCGCCGCCACGAGGAAGCACAGCGCTCCGAGCAACGTGCCCATGTTCGCCCAGTACGCGCTCACCAACGAGTCCGTCTGCGGCACCACGTACGCCCCCACGGCCGACGCGCCGAAGAGGACCGACCCCACGAGGTTGAGCCACGTCCCGTGCCACGTGCGCGCGTCCGTGTCCCACAGGTTCCCGCGGTCCCTCGTCGCGACGACCGCGAACGCGCTCGAGACGAGGAACGCGACCGACCCGTACGCGTCGGGACGCCATCCCGCCCCCAGCCGCTCCGGGTCGTCGATCGCCCCACCCAGGGCCGCCGCCGTGCTGATGTTGAAGAACACCGTCCCGACGAGCTGGACCGCCGCCGACCACCAGTCCCACCGGTCGGCCGGGTTCGCGCCCCGCCGCGGGACCCGCCGACCGCTCAGGCTCAGCTGCACCGTCGCGGCGAACGTGAAGAACACCGACCCCACGCAGAACGTCACGCCCACCAGGACCGGCCCCACCGCGTCGGCGTAGGGCGGCAGCGCGCCCACCAGGAAGCACAACGACCCGACGACGAACCCCCACGCCTCGCGGCGCAGTCGACGGACCCGCTGGTCACCAGCCATGCGCCCAGCGTGGCACGACGCCGGGCCGGCGTCGCGGCGGCCCTGGGGCGGGTCAGCGCGTGGGCGTCTGCACGACCTGCCCGGCCCACGCGAAGCCGCCGCCGAAGCCGATGAGCAGCGCGGGCACCCCTGCGGGGACCTTGCCCGAGTGCCACCACTTCGACAGGCCCAGCGGGATGCTCGCGGCAGACGTGTTGCCCGACTCGGTGATGTCCGTGACGACGACCTTGTCCTCGAGGCCCAGCGCCTTCGCGAGCGGCTCGATGATGCGCAGGTTCGCCTGGTGCGCGACGAGCACCTCGATGTCGTCGAGCGTCAGGCCCGACTTCTCGACCGCGGCCCGCGCCCGGTCCGCCGCGCGCGTGATGGCCCAGCGGAACACCGCCCGCCCGTCCTGCACGAACTTCTCGTCCGGTGCCTCGATGAGCACGGCCGGGGTGAGCTCGGGCTCCGAGCCCCACGCGACCGGCCCGATCCCCGGGGTGTCGGTGCCCTGGACGACGAACGCGCCCGCGCCGTCGGCCGTGAGGATGCACGTCACGCGGTCGGTCCAGTCGGTGAAGTCGGTGAGCTTCTCGGCGCCGATCACGAGGGCCGTCGTCGCGGAGCCCGTGCGGATCGCCTGGTCCGCGAGCGCCAGGGCGTGCGCGAAGCCCGAGCACGCGACGTTGACGTCCAGGATCACGGGCCCGACGACGCCGCGCAGGTCGGGCGCGTCCTCCTCCTCGGGCGTGGACTGGCCGGGCATGACGCCCGTGCGCAGGTTGTACGCCACGCGGCCCGCCGTGTTGGGCGAGCGGTCACGGGCCGTGGCCGTCGCGACGATGACCATGTCGACCTCGCTCGCCGCGACACCGGCGTCCTGCAGGGCGTGCCGGGCAGCGGCGGTGGCCATGTCGGCGACCGTCTCGTCCTCGGCCGCGACGTGTCGCGTCACGATCCCGGTGCGGGACCGGATCCACTCGTCGTTGGTCTCGACCAGCTGCGCGATGTCGTCGTTGGTGAGCGTCTTCTCGGGCTGGTGGTGACCGATCCCGACGATGCGCGAGCCGGCGGCTCCGGTGAGGGTGAGCATGGGTCGATCATTCCCCCGGGTGGGCGGATCGACCAAGTCGCCGGTGCGGACCCCGCCCGTGGAGCGGGCCCCGGGGCCGTGCCCGCCGCCGCTGGGCGAGATCCTCCCCCAGGCACGACCATGGGAGGAAGGCGGCACGAGCCACGGCACCACGAGCCGCGCCGGCCGCAACCTGCATCGACGACGACAGGGGCATCGCCATGTGCACGGGAATCAGGTTCTCGGACGGCCAGGACAACGTCTATCTCGCACGAAACCTCGACTGGACCAGCGGTTACGGTGAGCAGGTCGTGCTGACGCCCACGGGCTACGCCCCGAGGTCGCCGTTCGGCGCGGTGCCCAGCATCAGGCACGCGACCATCGGCATGGGCATCGTGGAGGAGGACACCCCCCTCTACTTCGACTGCGGCAACGACGCGGGCCTGGCCGTCGCCGGGCTCAACTTCCCGGGGTACGCGGCGTACGCCCCCGGGCCCGTCGACGGAGCGGTCAACGTCGCCGCGTACGAGTTCCCGCTGTGGGTGAGCTCGCAGTTCGCGAGCGTGGACGAGGTGGAAGCGGCGCTCCACGACGTGGTGATCGTCGACAAGCCGATCAACGACAAGTACCCGAGCTCGCTGCTCCACTGGATCATCGCCGACGCGCACCGCGCCATCGTGGTCGAGCACACGAGCGACGGCATGCACGTCTTCGACGACGACGTCGACGTCCTGACGAACCAGCCCGGGTTCGCGTGGCACCACGAGAACCTGCGCAACTACCTCAACACCTCGCCCGACTTCCCCCCGGAGACCACCCTGGGCAGGGCGCACCTCACCCCGTTCGGGTCGGGATCGCACATGCGCGGGATCCCCGGGGACTACTACTCGCCGTCCCGGTTCGTCCGCGCCGCGTACGTCAACGCCCACTACCCGGGCAAGGCGACCGAGGAGGAGAACGTCAGCCGGGCCTTCCACACGCTGCAGCAGGTCGCGATGGTCGACGGCTGCGCCGCGATGGGATCGGGCGAGTTCGAGATCACGATCTACACGGGACTCTTCTCCTCCCGGACCACGACCTACTACTGGAACACCTACGACGACCCGGCGGTCCGCAGCGTCGCGCTGGCCGACCACCCGGCGGACGGCGACAAGCTCGTCCTCGCGTAGCCGGCCGTCGCACCG
Organism: Oerskovia sp. NPDC057915; assembly: GCF_042887685.1. Classification (NCBI taxonomy): domain Bacteria; kingdom Bacillati; phylum Actinomycetota; class Actinomycetes; order Micrococcales; family Cellulomonadaceae; genus Oerskovia; species Oerskovia sp. NPDC057915. Next base: position 73,513 of record NZ_JBHVOS010000007.1, read on the forward strand.
CTAGCGACGGTCGAGCGCGGCCCGTTCGTCGTCGCGCGGGGCGAGGACCACGGGGTCGCCCTCGCCGTCGAAGACCCGCACGGGCCGGGACTCGTCCCAGCGCTGCCAGCCGGGGTCCCCGGTCGTCGCGAACCCCACCCAGGCCGAGTGCATCGCGGTCGCCAGCGACTGCGGGGCGTCCGGCCCGGCGAGCGCCCGCGAGTCGGGCGTCCCCAGGCCGTCGAACACGAAGCCCAGCTCGACGGCGTGGGCCGCACCGAGGTCGGCGACCGGGCTGCGCCACGCGAACTCGTACACGTAGGTCTGCGCTCCCGCGGCCCGGCGGGCGTCGGCGACCCGCTGGAGCGGGACCCGCAGCAGGACGTCCGTGGCGAGCGCCCCGAGGACGACCCCTACGGACGCCCCGGGCCGGTTGCGCCGGAACAGCCGCACGGCCCGGGCCGATATCCCCACCTTGCGACGGGCAACCGCGAGGTGCAGCCGCTTGAACGTGCCGAGCTGTCCCGTGGGGACGAACCAGAGGCGGTACTCCTCGGTCGTGGCACCGACGAGCAGCGGGATCGTGCTCCCGGCCCCCGCGACGAGCGCGTCCTCGGGGGTGCGGGGCACCAGGTCGTCGTCGAGGCACAGCGCGAACCCCGGGCCTCCCGTGAGCGGTGTCGCCCCGGCCGTCACCCGGTCCTGCGAGGCGACCAGCGCCTCGGGCAGGACGGTCGCGAAGCCCGCGCTCGTCGTCGGGACGGCCAGGTCCTTGCCCATGGCGCGCGTGATGCGCCCTGCCCGGGCGGGCGGCTGTGCGGACATCGGGCCGCTCTGCACGATCGCGCGCGCGACGAGCCCCGGCGCCGAGGGGTGCGCGAGGATCGCCGAGACCGTGCTCCCTCCGGCGGACTGCCCCGCGAGCGTCACGCGCCGCGGGTCGCCGCCGAACGCCGCGACCTCGTCCCGGACCCAGGCCAGCGCCGCGAGCTGGTCGGCCAGGCCCAGGTTGCGCGGGGCACCGTCGAGCACCGAGAACCCCTCGGCGCCGAGCCGGTAGTTGACCCCGACGAACACGACGCCGTCCTGCGCGAACCGTGTCCCGTCGTAACCCGCGAGCGCGTTCGACCCGTGCGAGAGCGACCCACCGTGCACCCACACGAGGACGGGCAGCAGCTCGGCGCCCCGCTCGGCCGGGGTCCACACGTTGACGTGCAGGACGTCCTCGCCCGCGATCGTCACGGTCGGCAGCAGCGCGCCCAGCGCACCCGGATAGGGCGACTGCGGGGACGTGGCGCCGTACCGGGTCGCGTCCCGCACGCCGTCCCACGGTTGCGCAGGCTCGGGCGACGCGAACCGGCGGCCACGGAAGGGCGGCGCCGCGTACGGCACCCCGAGGAACCTCTCGACTCCGTCCGCGACGGTCCCCTCGACCGCGCCCTTGCTCGTCACGACCCGGACCCGATCGGCGACCTCGCTGTCAGCACCCATCCCGCCATGGTCCCTCCGGACGGGCCGAGGTGGTGGCGACGCGCCGGTCGGGCGCCGACGGCCGGTCGTCTCGACCGGGTTCGTCCCGACGATCTAGGCTTCGGTGGATGTCGAGCGTCCAGCGGTTCCGCGGCCGCATCGCCGGGTGGGGCACGGCGTCGGGGACCCGCCTGGTCGTCGGCAGGTGGGACGTGTCCCCGTTCGGGGCGTTCGCCGACGTCATGGTGGAGCGGCCCGACGGCGAGCGCATCCTTCTCGCCCCGTCGCACCAGGTCGCTGACCTCGTCGCGACGACGTACCGCTTCGACCGGGTCGAGGTGTGCCCTGTCACCGTGCACCGGGTGGCCGGGCCGGAGGACTGGCACGTGGTCGCCGGACCGCTCGAGGCGTGGGTCGACGTCGGGCGGCGCACGGCGCTCGGCCGTGTCCTGCGCATGGTGCCCCGGCGGGTCGCTACCTCCCACCGGACGACGCTGCTCACCGACCCCGTCGCACGCGTCGCCCTCCGGGGTGTCCGGACGCGCGGGAGCGCAGGACCCGGTCGGGTCGAGCACTACGGCGCGACGGACGTGCACGAGATCACGGGCGCCCGGACCGAGTGGGCCGGGGAACGGCTGGGGGACCTGCGGGACGTCGACCCGCCCGTCCGGTTCGGGTTCGGTTCCACGCCGCGACGGCCGGTCGTGACGGACGTCGTGACGACGATCACTGCGCGGTGACGCGTGCACCGTGCGCGAGCGTGCCGGATGATCGGTGCCATGCGCAGCACACTCATGCACCACGTCGAACAGCCGGGCGAACCGGGCAGCTTCCAGCTCCAGAACGACCGCATGCTCAAGGTCGACCTCGCGGGCACGGGCGGCTTCTTCTACGCACGTCAGGGCTCGATGGTCGCCTACCAGGGTGACGTCGACTTCGCGTACCAGGGCGCGGGCGGCGTCGCCAAGATGTTCAAGAAGGCCTTCACGGGCGAGGGCATGTCGCTCATGAAGGTCTCGGGCAGCGGCGACGTGTTCCTCGCGCAGGACGCCGACCAGGTCTTCGTCCTGCACCTGGAGGGCGAGTCCGTGACGGTCAACGGTGCCAACGTGCTCGCGTTCGAGAGCACCCTGACCTGGGACATCAACCGCGTCGAGGGCGCGTCGATGCTCAGCGGCGGGCTGTTCAACACGACCTTCACGGGCACGGGCGCCCTGGCCGTGACCGCGTACGGGACGCCCGTCGTCCTGGACGTCGACGAGCCGACCTACGTCGACATGCAGGCCGCGGTCCTGTGGTCGACCTCCTTGACGTCCACGATCCGCAAGACCGCGAAGCTCTCGGCCGCGATCGGCCGCGGGTCCGGCGAGGCGTACCAGCTCGGGCTCACGGGGCGCGGCATCGTCGTCGTGCAGGCCTCGGAGGGGCACCCGGTCCCGACGTCGAGCTGACCCTCGCGCCGAGGTAGACCCCTGTGCGCGAGGTAGACCTCCTGGAGGTCTACCTCGGCCGTACGGGTCTACCTCGGCGGATTCCTTGCTGTCTGCCTACGGCCCGTGTCGGACCGTGGTCGGCGCGGTCCCGATCTCGCGGGAGAATGGAGAGCTGGGTGCTGCGTCCCGCGCGGATGCGCCCCGCCCCTCGACCTCGATCGCGCAGGAAACTGCAGGAAGCCACAGGACGTTCCAGTGCCCTCAGCGGACCAGCCCACCACGACCTCCAGCCCCACCGCCCCCGCGGCGGCTTCTCCGGGAACCCCCGCGAAGGAGCAGGCGACCGTCCTCGCGGAGGCCTCGCGCCGCCGCTCGTTCGCGGTCATCAGCCACCCGGACGCGGGCAAGTCGACCCTCACCGAGGCGCTCGCCCTGCACGCCAACGCGATCCGCGAGGCGGGCCGCGCCGACGGCAAGGCGGGCAAGCGCACGGTGTCCGACTGGATGGACATGGAGCAGGACCGAGGGATCTCGATCACGTCGGCCGCGCTGCAGTTCACCTACCGCGACGCGATGATCAACCTGGTCGACACCCCCGGCCACGCCGACTTCTCCGAGGACACCTACCGCGTGCTGTCCGCGGTCGACGCCGCCGTGATGCTCGTCGACGCCGCCAAGGGCCTCGAGGTCCAGACCATGAAGCTGTTCGCGGTCTGCAAGCACCGCGGCATCCCCCTCATCACGGTCATCAACAAGTGGGACCGTCCGGGCAAGGACGCGCTCGAGCTCATGGACGAGATCCAGGAGCGCACGGGCCTGGTGCCGACGCCGCTCACGTGGCCCGTGGGCGTGGGCGGCGACTTCCGCGGCGTCCTGGACCGCCGCACGGGCCAGTACGTGCACTACACGCGCACCGCGGGCGGCACCACGATCGCCCCCGAGGAGGTCATGGACCCGGACGCGGCCCTGACGCGCGAGGGCGACGCGTGGACGACCGCGGTCGAGGAGGCCGAGCTGCTCGCCGACACCAACGGCGACCACGACCAGGAGTCGTTCCTGGCCGGTCAGACGACCCCGGTGCTGTTCGGCTCGGCCGTGCAGAACTTCGGCGTCCACGCCCTGCTCGACGTCCTGGTCGACGTCGCGCCCTCCCCCTCGCCGCGTGTCACCGTGACCGAGGACACGCGGCCCGTCGAGGCGCCGTTCAGCGCGTTCGTCTTCAAGATGCAGGCCGGCATGGACACCGCGCACCGCGACCGCCTCGCGTTCGCGCGCATCTGCTCGGGCGTGTTCGAGCGCGGCATGGTCGTGAGCTCGGCCCGCACGGGCAAGCCCTTCGCGACGAAGTACGCGCAGCAGGTCTTCGGTCGTGAGCGCACGATCGTCGACACGGCCTACCCGGGCGACGTCGTGGGGCTCGTCAACGCGGCGGGCCTGCGCGTGGGCGACACGCTGTACCTGGACAAGAAGGTCGAGTTCCCGCCGCTGCCGACGTTCGCGCCCGAGCACTTCGCGGTCATGCGCGCCAAGGACGTCTCGCGCTACAAGCAGTTCCAGCGCGGCGTCATGCAGCTCGGCGCCGAGGGTGTCGTGCAGGTCCTGCGCTCGGACCTGCGCGGTGACCAGGCGCCGGTCCTGGCCGTGGTCGGCCCCATGCAGTTCGAGGTCGCCGAGCACCGCATGGCGACAGAGTTCAACGCTCCCGTGACGCTCGACCGCCTGGGCTACTCGATGGCGCTGCGCACCACGAAGGACTGGGTCGCGCCGCTCAACGAGCAGCCCGGCGTCGAGGTGCTCCAGCGCGAGGACGGCGAGTACCTGGCGCTCTTCCCGGACCGCTGGCGCGTGACGTCGGTGCGCAACCGCCTCGACGACGTGGTCCTGCTCGAGGACGAGATCTTCGGCTGACCGTCCCGCCTCGGATGCCCGACGGCGGAGCGCACCCACGTACCCGGGTGCGCTCCGCCGTCGGGCGTCGGTGCACCACCGGGCGACCGGGCCGGGCGCCCGAGCGGGTCACCGCGTGGCCGCGACCCCTCGCGCCACCAGGCCGGCCTCGTCGGAGAGCCGGATCTCCTTCATGAAGAACGCGATCACGAAGCCCAGCGCGCCGAGCGGCACGAGGTACCAGAAGGCGGGTGCGAGCGCGTCGGTGTAGGCCGTGACGACGAGGTCGTGCAGCGCCGCCGGCAGGTCCTTGACGGCTTCCGGGGTGAGGCTCTGCGCACCGAAGTCCTGCGGGACGTCGCTCGCGGGCAGGCCCTTCGTCGCGTCGGCCAGGTTGGATGCGAGCCGCGTGGTGAACACGGTCGAGAACACGCTCGTGCCGACCGCGGCGCCGATCTCCCGCAGGAAGTTGTTGGTCGACGTCGCGACCCCCACCAGCTCGGGGGCGACCGAGTTCTGCACCGCGATCACGATGGTCTGGAGCACCAGGCCCAGCCCGAAGCCGAGCACGAAGATCATGGCGCCGAACGTCACCATCGACATGTCGGCCGTGAGCTGTGTCAGCAGGACCAGCCCGACCGTCGCGATGCCCATGCCGAGGATCGGGTAGACCTTGTACCTGCCCGTGCGGGCGATCAGCAGGCCCGACCCGATCGCCGTGATCATCAGCCCGACCGTCATGGGCAGCATCAGCAGCCCCGACCCGGTGGCGCTGTAGCCCTGCGCCATCTGCAGGAACGTCGGCAGGAACGACAGCGCCGCGAACATCGTCATGCCCAGCACCAGGGCGATCGAGACCGACACGGAGAAGGTCCGGCTCCTGAACAGGTGCAACGGGATGAGGGGGTCGTCCACCCTCGTCTCCACGACGAGGAACGCGACCAGCCCGAGCACCGTCAGGGCCACGAGCCCGAGGAGGACCGGGCTGCTCCAGTCGTACGTCCGGTCGCTCACGATCGAGCTCCAGCTCGTGAGGAGCACGATGCCCGCGGTCGTGAACGCCATGAGGACGGCGCCCCCGACGTCGAACCGCGTGCTCGGCCTGCGCGACGGGAGCCGGAGCTTGAACCAGGCGATGCCGAGCGCGACCAGCCCGATCGGCACGTTGAGCCAGAAGCACCAGCGCCAGCCGGGCCCCTCGGTGAACCAGCCGCCCAGCAGGGGCCCCGCGACCGTGGCGATCCCGAAGACCGCACCCAGGGGACCCATGTACCTGCCGCGGTCCCGGGCCGAGACGATGTCGGCGATGATCGCCTGGCTCAGGATCACCAGCCCACCGGCGCCCAGGCCCTGGACCGAACGCCACACCACGAGTTCGACGAACGAGCCCGACAGGGCCGACCCGGTCGAGCCGACCACGAAGATCGCGATCGCGACGAGGAACGGCAGCCGGCGGCCCCGGAGGTCACCGACCTTGCCGTAGATCGGCATCACGATCGCGATCGCGAGGAGGTAGGCCGTGATGATCCAGCCCTCGTCCTCGGCCGCGCCCAGGTCCCCCACGATCGTCGGCAGCGCCGTGCCGACGACCGACTGGTCCAGCGCGGACAGGAACATCGCAGCCAGCAGCGCGCTGAAGATCACGTAGATCGTGCCCTGCGAGAGGACCAGCTCGGGTTCGCCCTGCTCCTGGGGCGTGGAAGGCGAGGTGTGGCTCATCGCAGGGCCCTTCGTGTCGGGTCGCGGACGCCGGCCACCTGGCGTGGACGCGCGTCCTTCCAGGGTCGACCGGCGGCACGACGGCCGCAACACCTGCGGGGCCGACCGCTGCCGGGCAGGCGCCGAGCCCCGTCGGCGCGGCGACCCTAGACGTCCTGGCGCGCGGCGACCGTCTCCTGCCCCGCGCCGTCCGGCCCCTCCTCGTCGCGCCCGCCGCCGTCCGGCACCTCGTCGTCCTGCTCGCCACGGGGGGCCAGCACCGCGAGCAGCTGGTACGCGCGTCGGGCAGGGTCCTGCGCCTGCCGGGCCTCGGCGAGCGCCCGGTTCGACCAGCGTTCGATCAGGTCCCCGAGCTCCTGGGCCATCTCTGCGGCCTGCTCGGGCGTGAGGACGAGGGCGCTGATCGCGAGCATCCGGTCGTCGTCGGTGGACCTCGTGTCGTTCGCGTCCACGAACAGCCGCTCGGCCCACACGAGCGCCGGACGGACGATCTCGCGCACGGCCTCGGGAGACCCCGGGTCGACGACGTAGCTCTCGGCGACGCTGGCCCACACGCGGTCGCGCCGGTCGCGCGCGTGCTCAGGTGCCTCGGCGATCATCCCCGCCTTGGCCAGGACCCGCAGGTGGAAGCTGACCGAGTTCGCGGGCTCCCCGATGACCTGTGCCAGGTCTGCGGCCCGGGCATGCCCGAGGGCGACGAGCTCGGTGAGGATCCGCTGCCGTGTCGGGTGGGCGATGGCACGCAGTGCCGTGGGGTCCTGGACGCGGAAGGTCTCGAGCATGGACCGAGGCTAGCAACGCCAGCCACGCATCCGCACGACCTACTGCGCAACGACTATTGCGCATCAGATGTTGCGCGACTAGCGTGTGCTCGCATGTGGACCCACGAAAACGCCCCCTCCCCCACGCGCACGGCCGACGATGCCTCGGACCCCGCAGGCACCGCACCGCCAGGCCCGGCGAACCCGGCAACCCCGGCGAGCCCCGCGAGCCCCGCGAACCCACCGAGCCCGCTGGCCCCGCCGGCCCCGCCCCTCCTGCGCAACCGGTCGTACATGCTCCTGATGTCGGGGCTGACGACCGAGTCGCTCGGAGCCGGCCTCGCCCTGTTCGCCGTCCCCCTGGTCGCCTACTCGCTCACCGGGTCGGTACTCCAGGCGGGAGCCGTCGCGGCAGTCGGCCAGGTCGGGGCGCTGCTCGCGACGCTCCCGGCCGGCGTCGTCGCGGACCGCGTCGACCGGCGTCGGCTCATCGTCGCCGCGAGCGCCGTGGGTGCCTCGCTCTGGGTGACCGTGGGCATCGCGGCCGCGCTGGGCTCGCTCACGGCCTGGCACCTCGCCCTCGTGCTGTTCGGCGCGTCGGTCATGGGGGCGTTCGTCGACCCTGCGACGAGCGGAGCCTTCCGCTCGGTCGTCCCGACCCCGCAGCTCCCGACCGCTCTCGCCGCGACCCAGGGTCGTGACGCCGTCGCGAGCCTGCTCGCCGGACCCGTCGGCGGCCTGCTGTTCGCCGTCGGGCACGCCGTCCCGCTCGTCGCCGCGGCGATCGGGTCGGCTGCGACCGCGCTGTGCACGTGGGCCGTGCGCGAGCCCCTCAACGGGGACACGGCCGACGCCCGCGCGACCCGTCCGGTCGAGGCGCTGCGTCAAGGACTGCGTTTCGTCTGGTCGGTCCCGCTCTTCCGGACGCTCCTGGGCCTCTTCGTCGTCATCAACGTCGCGTTCGGCGGGCTGCTCGTCGGGATCAACCTGGAGCTCGTCCGGACCGGGGTGACGCCCGTGCTCATCGGGGTCATCGACCTGGCCGTCGGTGCGGGCGTCCTCGCCGGTGCGGTGCTCGCGCCGCGCCTCGTCGCGCGCGTCCGGGCCGGGGCGCTCACGGTCGCCGCACTGGTGACCCTCGCCGTCGGCGCGACCCTCATGGCCGTCGCGCAGACGTACCCCGCCTACGTCGCCGTGCTCCCGCTCGCGGTCCTCCTGGTCCCCGCCGTCAACGCGGGGCTCGCGGGCTACGCCGCCGCGATCACCCCGCTCGAGATGCAGGGACGCCTCGCCTCGATCATGGGACTGACCGGGCTCACCGCCGGCCCCCTGATCCCGCTCGTCGGTGCCGGGCTGCTCGACCGGTTCGGGATCGGGACCGCGCTGGTCGTGCTCGCGGGACTGCTCGTCGTGACGGTCGCCGCGATCGCGACGGCCCGACCGCTCCGGCGCGTCGGCACCCCGGACACGTGGGCTGACGACGCACTGCCGTCGGGCGTCGGGGGCGCGGCCTGACCTCCCGCCGGCCGGCGCTCACGGGGAGCGCTGCGCCGTCGGGCACAGGTGTCAGGACGAGCGCGCACCAGGGGCGCTCGCTCTGACGGGCGCTCAGTGCGCCAGGTCCGCCGGGTCCGTGTTCGCCCCGCACAGCACGACCGCGACCCTCTCGCCCGCGTCCGGGACGTAGGCGCGCGACTCGAGCGCCGCGAGCGCCGCCGCGGCGCCGTGCTCGACGACGAGCCGCCGCTCGTCCCACAGGTGCCGGCGCGCGGCGACGATGGCGTCGTCGAGCACCAGGACCGAGCGCACGTCCCCGTGCTGCGCGAGCGACAGCGCCATCTCGGAGGTGCGGCGGGCGCCGAGCGAGTCGGCCGCGACCGACGCGACGGGGACGTCCACCACGCGACCCGCGTCGAGCGCGGCGCGCAGGGCCTGCGCGCCGATCGGCTCGACCGCCACGACCCTGATGCCGTGCGGACGCGCCGCGGCGGCCATCCCGCTGAACAACCCTCCGCCGCCGACCGCGACCACGACCGTGCTGACGTCGGGCCTGGCCGCGACGATCTCCTGCAGGAGCGTGCCCGCACCCGCCGCGATCAGGGGGTTGTCGTAGGCGTGCGACGCCAGGGCGCCCACCTCGGCCGCGAAGCGCAAGGAGGCGTCGAGGGCCTCGGCGTACTCGGACCCCACCTGGTGGACCTCGGCTCCGAGCGTGCGCAGGCGCGCGACCTTGACCGGCGGCGCGGTCTCGGGCACGAACACGGTCGCCCGCACCCCGTGCGCCCGCGCCGCCCACGCGTTCGCCATGCCGGCGTTGCCGCCCGACGCGATCACGATCCCGGCCTCGGGCAGCGTGCCCGCGTCCAGGTGGGCGCCCACGAAGTTCAGCGCACCCCGCGCCTTGAACGAGCCCGTGTGCTGCATGAGCTCGAGCGCGAACACGCCCGTCGCGGCGCCCAGCGCCCCCGGGTCCATGGGGGCGAGCGCGACGGGCCGCACCTGCCCCGCGATGCGCTGGGCCGCGGCGAGGACGTCCAGGTGGTCGATGGTCATGAGGTCCTCCGTGGGTGGGCGACGGACCGTCGGGCCCAGAGGAACACTACGACGCACCCGCCCGAGGACGCGCCTCGCGGAGGACGAACGCCGAAGCAGAGGGTTGCCGTCGAGGCAGAGGGTCGGCTCACAACCCCGCTTCGCGGTAGAAGCCCTCGATGTGCTCGCGCACCGCGCTCGCGGCCACCGCGCCGTCGCCGCGAGCGACCGCGTCGAGGATCGCGCGGTGCTCGGCGCGCAGCCGCACCGCGGTCCGGGGCCAGTCCTCCAGCCGTTCCGTACCGGCCGCGACGTAGGACTCGATCGCCCCTCGGAGCCCGGTCATCACGGCTTCCACGAGCGCGTTGCCCGCGAGCCGGACGAGCTCCACGTGGAACGCGGCGTCGAGCTCGCGGAAGCCGGCCGCGTCGAGCGCGGGGTCGTCCATGGCGTCCAGCAGCGCGACGGCCTCGACGAGCCCGGCGCCCGCGGCCTTCGTGGCAGCCTGCCCGACCGCCCACGTCTCGAGCAGCACCCGGGTCTCCACGACGTCCCGGACCACGAGCGTCCCGGACGCGACGTGCAGCCGCACGGCCGCGCCGAGGCCTGCGGCGGGCCGGTCGATGACGGTCGCTCCGGCGTCGGGCCCTGAACCGACCGCGGTGCGGACGATGCCCATGGCCTCCAGGACGCGCAGCGCCTCGCGGACCGAGGGGCGCGAGACGCCGAGCTCCTCGGCGAGCGCGCGCTCGGCCGGGAGGCGTTCGCCGAGGCCCCAGCGGCCGGCGGTCAGGTCCGCCTCGATCCGGGCGAGGACGATCTCGTGGGTGCGCACGGGGTCAGCGTAGTGCTGTGCGGGGCGGTCGGAACGAGCGTGGTCGGGGTGTCGGTCCCGTTCTGACACACCGTGCCGATGTGGTCCGACCACAGGGATGCGATGGTCTACAGTGGCTCGGACAACATGTGGTCAGACCACAGCCGGTTCATCGCTGAGCCGGCACCAGCCAGGCCGCACAGCACTCCGACGGGCACTCGCCGTCCGCCGGGACCAGACTGAATCCCACCGCCCCCTGCCCGGCTGGAGTCCCCAGTGCGTATCGCCCTCGCCGCCACCTGCATCGCCGACGCGATGTTCCCCCAGGCCCCCCGGGCCACCGTCCAGCTCCTCGAACGCCTCGGCCACGAGGTGTTCTTCCCCGAGCAGCAGACGTGCTGCGGGCAGATGCACGTCAACACGGGCTACTTCGACGAGGCCGTGCCCGTCATCCAGAACCACGTCGAGACGTTCGCACCCGCGCTCGACGGCGAGTGGGACGCGATCGTCGTGCCGTCGGGCTCGTGCACCGGCTCGATCCGCCACCAGCAGGCCATGGTGTGCCGACGCGCAGGTCAGGAGAAGCTGGGCGCGACCGCCGAGGCCCTGGCCGCCAAGACCTACGAGCTGTCCGAGCTGCTCGTCGACGTGCTGGGCGTGACCGACGTCGGCGCGCACTTTCCCCACCGCGTCACCTACCACCCGACGTGCCACTCGCTGCGCATGATCCGCGTGGGCGACAAGCCCCTCCAGCTCCTGCGGGCCGTCGACGGGATCGACCTCGTCGAGCTCCCCGGCGCCGAGAGCTGCTGCGGGTTCGGCGGGACGTTCGCGCTCAAGAACTCCGAGACGTCGACCGCGATGCTCGGCGACAAGATGTCGAACGTGAGGTCGACCGGCGCCGAGGTCCTCACGGCGGGCGACTACTCGTGCCTCATGCACATCGGCGGCGGCCTCTCGAAGCTGCACACGGGCGTGCGCACCATGCACCTCGCGGAGATCCTGGCCTCGACGCAGGACGCACCGACGCTCGTGGCAGAACCCGCGGGCGCCCACGGACGCCCGGACGACGAGGAGGCCGCGCGATGAGCACCTTCCTGGGCCTGCCCACCCGCCGCGGCGCCAAGACCCTGCCCGACGGCGGCGCGCACCACGGCGCGCCCGGCACCACCGCGGGCCCCGGCTGGGCCGACGACGTGCCGCACCCCGACGCCCCCCTGCGCTGGGGCGAGACCTTCCCCGAGGCCGCCAGGCAGGCCCTGCAGAACACGCAGCTGCGCCGCAACCTGGCCCACGCGACCTCGACCATCCGGGCCAAGCGCGCGGCCGTCGTCGGCGAGGTGCCCGACTGGGAGGAGCTGCGCGACGCGGGCTCGACCATCAAGGCCCACGTCATGAGCGACCTCCCGCACCTCCTCGAGGAGCTCGAGCGCAACGTGACCGCGCGCGGCGGCGTGGTCCACTGGGCCCGGGACGCGGCCGAGGCCAACCGGATCGTGACGGACCTCGTCAAGGCCACGGGCGAGACCGAGGTCGTCAAGGTCAAGTCGATGGTCACGCAGGAGATCGGGCTCAACGAGGCGCTCGCCGAGGAGGGCGTCGCGGCCTTCGAGACCGACCTCGCCGAGCTCATCGTGCAGCTCGCCGACGACATGCCCTCGCACATCCTGGTCCCCGCGATCCACCGCAACCGCTCCGAGATCCGCGAGATCTTCCTCGAACGCATGGGCGACGCGCCACCCGACCTCACCGACGCCCCGCGCGAGCTCGCCATGGCCGCCCGGGCGCACCTGCGCCGCAAGTTCCTCTCGGCGAAGGTCGCCATCAGCGGCGCCAACTTCGCCGTCGCGGACACGGGCACGCTCGCGGTCGTCGAGTCCGAGGGCAACGGACGCATGTGCCTCACGCTCCCCGAGACCCTCATCACCGTCATGGGCATCGAGAAGGTCATCCCCACCTACCAGGACCTCGAGGTCTTCATGGCCCTCCTTCCCCGCTCCTCCACGGGCGAGCGCATGAACCCCTACACGTCCCTGTGGACGGGCGTCACCCCGGGCGACGGGCCGCAGGAGTTCCACCTGGTCCTGCTCGACAACGGGCGCACCAAGGCCCTTGCCGACGACGTGGGCCGCGCCGCCCTGCACTGCATCCGCTGCTCGGCGTGCCTCAACGTGTGCCCCGTGTACGAGCGCGTGGGCGGGCACGCGTACGGCTCGGTCTACCCAGGCCCGATCGGCGCGGTCCTCACGCCCCAGCTCACGGGGTCGACCGGGAGGTCCGACCCCAACAACTCGCTGCCGTACGCCTCGACGCTGTGCGGCGCGTGCTACGACGTGTGCCCCGTCAAGATCGACATCCCGTCGCTGCTCGTGCACCTGCGGGCACGCGAGGTCGACCAGGACCGCGGCCGACCCACGGCGTGGGGAGCCGCCATGAAGGCCGCGTCGTTCGTCATGGCCACGCCCGGCCGGTTCGAGCTCGCCGAGAAGGCCGGCGGCGTCACCCGGGTCCTGGGCGGGAGGTCCGGCCGCATCTCGTCGCTGCCGTTCCCGGGGTCGAGATGGACCGACGCGCGCGACCTGCCCGTCCTGCCGAAGCAGAGCTTCCGCGAGTGGTGGGCGGACGAGCACGCCGTCGGGCCCGGCACCGGGCCCGACGGCGGAAGGTCGCCCTCGGGCGCCCCGGCGTCGCCCTCGGCGGGGGTCGAGACCGAGACCGATCTCACCGGAGACGAGCGATGAGCGCACGCGACGACATCCTGGCCCGCGTGCGTGCAGCCGTCATCACCGACGGCGCGCACCTCGGGGACGCCGTGGCCGCACAAGCGCCGATCTCACGCGGGTACCGGACCACGGGCGAGCACTCCCCCGGCTCGCCCGAGGCCGTCGAGATCCTCGTCGACCGGCTCGTGGACTACCGCGCGATCGTGCACCGGGCCGCGACCGAGGCCGACCTGGCCCGCACCGTGGGCGAGCTGCTCGCCGACGCGCGCTCCGTCGTCGTGCCCCCGGGGCTGCCCGCAGCCTGGACGAGCGCGCTCGAGGACGGGACCGCCGTCGTGCACGACTCGCGCGAGGACCGGCGGACCGCCGCCGAGCTCGACCAGGTCGACGCGGTCCTCACCGCGTCGCGGCTGGCCGTCGCGGACACCGGGACGATCGTCCTCGACGGCGAGGACGACCAGGGGCGCCGCGCGATCACCCTGGTGCCCGACCTGCACGTGTGCGTCGTGCGGGCCGAGCAGGTCGTGCACACGCTGCCCGAGGCCGTGACGATCCTCGCCGCCCACCCCACGCGCCCGCAGACGTGGATCTCGGGACCGAGCGCGACGAGCGACATCGAGCTCTCGCGGGTCGAGGGCGTGCACGGGCCGAGGACCCTCCACGTGATCCTGCTGGACTGAGCCCGTCTCCGTCCGCCCTCGGCGCCGCGCGGTCAGCCCACCTGGCGCCGCACCGCGCGACGCACGCGCTCGGGGTCGAGCCGGGCGCCGGGCGGGTCGGTCGACAGTGCCGCGTGCAGCACGAGCCCCTCGATCAGCGCGTCGAGGTCGGGCACGACGTCCGTGTCCACGTGCCGCCGCAGGGCCGCACGGCTCGCCGCCATCCACCGCTGCGTGACCGTGCGGAAGACGGGCTTGCGCGCGGCGAGCACGTAGAGCTCGAGCGCGACCAGGAGGTCGCGCTGATAGCTGCCCGACTCGTCGCACACGAGCCGGACGATCGCCTCGACCGGGTCGCCGCCCTCGGGGACCGCGTCCATCGCCGCCTCGAAGCGCGCCGCGGCCTGGACCGCGTGCCTCTCGAACGCGAGGCGCAGCAGCTCGTCGAGGTTCTCGAAGTGGTACGTCATGGACCCCAGGGGCACGTCGGCCGCCGCGGCGACGACCCGGTGGGTCGTGCCCGCGACACCGTGCTCCGCGACGACGTCGAGGGCCGCGTCGACGATCCGGTCCTTGCGGTCCGGGTCGACGCGGCGCACACCGGTCATCCGTCGACGTGGCGCAGCACGCGCGCCGGGTTGCCCACGGCCACGACGTTCGCGGGCAGGTCGCGCGTCACCACGGACCCGGCGCCCACGACCGTGTTCTCGCCGATCGTCACGCCCGGGCACACCGTCACGCCGCCGCCGAGCCACACGTTGTCGCCGATCGTGATGGGCTGCGCGGCCTCCCACTTGTCGCGGCGCGGGCCGGGCTCGACGGGGTGAGTGGGGGTCAGGAGCTGGACGTTCGGGCCGATGAGCACGTCGTCGCCGATCGTGACGGGCGCGACGTCGAGGCACACGAGGTTGAAGTTCACGAAGACGCGCGCGCCGATCGTGGTCCGGTAGCCGAGGTCGCAGCGGAACGGGGGCCGGACGTCGCTGCCCTCGCCGAACGCACCGAGCAGCTCGGTCAGCACCTCGCGACGGGTCGCCCCGTCGTTCGGGTCGAGGGTGTTGAGGCGGTGGCTGAGCGCCATGGCGCGCTCGGAGTCGGCCGCGATCTGCGGGTCGTCGGCGAGGTAGAGGTCGCCCGCGAGCATGCGCTCGCGCATGGTGCGCTGGTCGGAAGGGTCCGGGAAGATCATGTGTACAAGCGTACACACGACGCGGGGTCGACCCGTCCGTGCGCCTGGCCGCGGGGTCGCCCGCCCGTCCGCCGGGCCACGGGGTCGCCCCCCTCAGACGGACGTCCGACGGCGGTGCGTCACCTCCTCCAGGACGGTGCGGAGCCGCACCGGGAAGTCCTCGGGAGTGTCGGGCGGGAGCCTGTCCACGCGGAACCACGCGACAGCCTCGCTCTCGTCGCTGACAACGGGCAGGGCCTCCAGGTCCGCGAACGCGACGTAGCCCACGTCCCAGTGGACCAGGCAGGTCCCGAAGCGCGAGCCGAGCGCGTGCCGGTGCAGGTCCACGGGGGCGCCGTCGGGCTCGAAGGGTGCCAGCCCGACGATCCCGCTCTCCTCCCGGGCCTCGCGGAACGCCCCCGCAGCGAGGCTGTCGTCACCCGGCTCGACGTGCCCGCCGACCTGGACCCAGAACTGGCCCTTGCGGTGGAAGCACAGCAGCACGTGCAGCAGGTCCGGGGTCAGCACGAAGCAGCTGCCCGTCAGGTGCTCGGGGCCGCCACGGAAGATCACGTCCCCCCGGCCCTCGTCGACGAACGCCACGTACTCCTCGCGCAGCGCGGCCTGCGCGGGGCTCAGCGGCACCCAGGCACGGATCGAGTCGAGGGCGGTGGCGGCGAGGTCTTCGGCGGAGGTCACCCGGGAAGCCTACGACCGGCCCCGGCCGGGCGCGCCGGGCTGGGGCCGACCGAGCCGGGCCGGGCCGGGCCGGGCCGGGCCGACCGAGCCAGCAGCGTGCCGGACGGCGCGCCGGGCAGCGCGCCGGACGGCGTGCGCGGGGTAGAGGGCCGCCGTCGAGGTTGAGGGCTCCAACCCTCTCCCTCGACGCGATCCCTCTACCCCGGCACGAGCCTCAGGTCAGCACGCCCCCTCGTCCTTCCACGGCCCCCAGTCGCTGGCCACCGGGGCGTTGCCCTGCGTCCAGTACCGGGCAGACCACCTGTGGCCCGCGTGCGTGACCTGCGCGCCGCCGTTGTACGCCGTCCCGGCGACCCACGGTGCCGCCGTGCAGCCGGCACCACCGGTGTTCCCACCTGGGGTGCCGCCGGGGGTCCCGCCCGTCGTCCCGCCGGAGACGACCGGGTTCACGACCTTGACCCCGCGCGGGTGGTCGTAGGTCGTGGCGTAGGTGTTCGTCCCGATCGTGACCCGCACGTTCGAGATCTGCGCCATGGGCAGCCGCCACGACAGCTTGGTGTACGCCGAGCCACCCGCCGGGATGCCACCCGAGGGCACCTTGAGCGTCGCCGAGTGCAGGTCTCCCTTGAGCCCGCCCACGTTGTTGCCCGAGTGGCCGGCGACCGTGGTGATGCCCCAGCCGTTCTGCTCGCCGAGCGCAGCCGAGGTGGTCGTCGCGAAGTCGAACGAGATGGTCGATCCTGCGGGGATCGCGACCGTCGACCTGTTCGCGAACGTCACCCGGGGGTTGATCGGGTAGTTGTTGTCTCCGAGCGCGAACTCCGAGAAGGACACGCCCAGGTCGATGGCCTGCGCGGGCGTCGCGGTCTTGGACTTGGCCGCGCCGTAGGGCGCCGCGGTGGAGAACGTCGAGTGCATGCGCGTCACGAGGCTGTCGCCCATGCCGTACTCGCCGCTCGCCGTGTCCAGGCCGTAGTCCCCGGCCAGCTCCCAGATCATCAGGCCGCCGTAGCCGCCCGCGACCACGTAGTCGGCCTTGGCCTGGATCGCCTGGTCGGAGTCGCCCGAGATGAACGACTTCGTCTGCGCGTTCCACCACCACTCGGTCTTGGTGACCGGGTCGAAGTTGTGCTGGTAGGTCCCGGTCAGCGGACCGGTCGGTGCGCCGTAGGCTGCGGCGTACGAGCCGACCTTCCCGTTCTGCAGGTTCAGCATGTGCCAGATCGGGTTGCCGCCTGCGGGGATCTTCGCCCCGGCCTTGTCGACGTCGTACCAGATGTTGTCGATCCCGCCCGCGCCGTTGCCGCACTTGGACGTGCCGCCCAGCGAGGGACCGGTGCCCGGCGGGCACTTGGTCTGGTCGGGCAGCGCCGCCTTGCCCCACAGCCCGTTGGTCCCGCCCTGCACGTTGGTCCAGCCGCGCGTGTAGAACGGGACGCCGATGTTGATGCGCCCGGCCTGCACGGCTCCGCGGAAGTAGTGCGCGGCCCAGTCGGCGTTGAGGTACCCGATCCCGTCGTACGCCCCGTACACGCCGGCCGCGGCGAGCTCACCGTCCTTGCCGTCGTCGAACAGGGCGCCGTTGCCGCCCACGAAGTCGTTCCACGTCCCGTGCAGGTCGTAGGACATCACGTTGACGTAGTCGAGGTACGGCATGATCTGGAAGACCTCCATGCCGCGCAGCAGCCACCCCGACGCGGGGGCGGCGATGGTCAGCATGTAGTACTCGCCGTCCTGGGCCGCGGCCTTGTCGAGGGCCTCGCGCGTGGTCTTCATGAGCTGCTCGTAGTTCTTCCAGAGCTGCCCGCGCCGCGCGTCGGCGATCTGGAAGTCGTCCGGGTTCCCGGCCTTGACGTTCGAGGTGGGGTACTCGTAGTCGATGTCGATCCCGTCGAACCCGTAGGTCCGCACCATCGCGACCGCGGACGCCGCGAACGCGTCGTACTCGGCCTGGGTGTCCAGGGTGTAGAAGCCGCCCGAGGCGACACGGTTCCCGTCGGCCCCGAAGTAGCCACCGGTCTCGGCCCAGCCACCGACCGACACGAGCGTGCGCACGCCCGGGTGCTGCTTCTTGAACTTGGTGAGCTGGTTGAAGTGGCCCTTGTAGGGGACGGTCGGGTCGAGCGCGTTCTCGGCACCGGCGAACGTGAGGCCCGTCGCCTCGCTCGTGGCCGACTCGGCGTTCACGGAGATCTTCGAGTCCTGCCCGACGTGCGCGAACGCGTAGTTGATGTGCGACAGCTTGGTCCACGGGATGTCGCTCGCCAGGTACGACGGCGTCCCCTCCTTGCCCGTGCGCCACGACGTGAAGTACCCGATCACGCGGCGGTCGAGCCCGTTGGGCAGCTTCTCGCGCCCGGCCTCGTCGTACACGTCGCAGTAGGGCACGTCGACGGTCTTGTTGACGGCGAGCCCGTCGGGGCGGCACTTCTCCTGCGGGTTCGTGGAGATGGGGGTGCCGGGGTCGGCGCCGGTCGGGTCGCCTCCGGTCGTGCCACCGGTGGTTCCCGTGGTCCCGCCGGTCGTCCCGGTCGTGCCACCGGTCGTGCCGGTCGTCCCACCGGTCGTCCCTGTGGTCCCGCCGGTCGTCCCCGTCGTGCCACCGGTCGTCCCTGTGGTCCCGCCGGTCGTCCCCGTCGGGTCCGTCCCGCAGGGCCCCACGATCTTCCACGCGCCCCACTGCTGCGACCCGGGTGTCTCGCCCTGGGTCCACCACGACGCCTTGTAGTTGGACCCGCTGTACGACGCGACGCTCCCGCCCGTGTACGCCGACGACGCCGACCACGCGGGCGCGCACGCCTCTGCCGCGGACGCCGCGGGTACCTGCGCGACGAGCGGTACTGCCACCACTGCCGTCGCGGCGACTCCTGCGAGCCACCGCCTCACGGACCGTCTGCTGCGTTGCATGATCGACCGCCTCCCCAGCACGGCTGCGGCACCGTTGCCGCGGCTTCGTGTGCCGTCACGCTAGGCCGCGTGTCGCGGCTGCCACATCAGTGGCGCCCGCACAGTTCGCTACGTAGGTAGTTCCCGCAGGCTCCCACCCGGGGCCCAGGTCCGGGCCCCGCTCGCCGGCCCTCCCCCGGTCGAGGTCCGGGCTCGGCTCGCGGTCCCTCCCCGGCCCAGGTCCGGGCTCCGCTCGATGAGCCTCCGCGGCCCGACGGCGCCGCGCACCCGGGTGCGTCCGCGGGCTGGGAGAATGGTCGGGTGACGAACGGCCTCTTCGACCTGCCCGAGGGCACGCGTGTCCCACCCCGTCGGATCGTCCTGCTGACGGGGCCGTCGGGCTCGGGCAAGACGTCGCTCACCCGGCGTCTGGGGCTGCCTGTCGTCGAGCTCGACGACTTCTACCACGACGTCGACCACCCCGGGATGCCGCAGCGCTTCGGGATCGTCGACTGGGACTCCCCCGGGAGCTGGGACTCGGCGAGCGCCATGGAGGCGCTGCTCGCGCTCGTCACGACGGGCCACTCGGACGTCCCGGTGTACGACATCCCGACGTCGCGCCGTACGGGCACGACGCATCTCGACGTGAGCGGGTCGCGCCTCGTGATCGCGGAGGGCATCTTCGCGGCCGAGCTGGTCGCGGCCTGCCGGGCCGAGGGCATCCTGGCGGATGCGATCTGCCTGCGGCGGCCCCGGCTCATGACGTTCTGGTTCCGGCTGCTGCGCGACCTCGGGGAGTCGCGCAAGCCGCCGTTGACCCTGCTGCGCCGGGGCTGGGGGCTGCTGCGCGACGAGCCGCGCCTGATCCAGGGCTGGGTGGACAAGGGCTGCCGGACGGCGTCCCCGGGCCAGGCGGAGCGGGACATCCGGGCGCTCCTCGCGGGCTGACGTCCTGCCTGCGCGAGCCCGGCCGTCGCTCCCGGCGGCCCGACGGCGCGGCGTCCACCCGGCGCGGTCCCTCGAGTGTGCAGTTCGGGCTGTCCCCGAGGCCGAGAGACCGCCCGAACTGCACACTCGACGACGTGCCGGCGGCGTACCCGGGGCGAGCGACGCCGTCGGGCGGCCGGCGCAGCGCCCACCGGCGCGACTCAGCCCAGGTGCACCGCGACCTGGTCGCCCTGCGGCAGGAGGCGCTCCTTGGAGCCGCGGATCAGCACGGCCGCGAGAACGGCGCCCACGACCAACGTGACCGCGGTCGCGACGAACGCCGCCGAGTACCCGTCGACGAACGCCGCGAGCTGCGACGCCTCGTCCGTGACGACGGCCCCGGCGACGACACCCGCGTAGAGCGTCGTGAAGACGGACAGCCCGATCGAGCCGCCGATCTGCATCGAGGCGTTGACGGTCGCGCTCGCCGCACCCGCGTCGTGCGGCTCGACGCCCGCGAGCGCGACGTTCTGCAGCGGCACCAGCACCAGGGCCATACCCGCGCCCAGCACGAGGAGGGCCGGCAGGACCTCGACCGCGTACGACCCGTCGACCGTGATCCGGCTCAGGTAGACGAGCGCGGCCGCGGCGACGAGCGGCCCGCCGATCATGAGCGGCCGCGGCCCGACGCGCGCCAGGAGCTGGGTGACCACGGGCGCCAGGACGAGGGTCATGATCGTCATGGGCAACGTGCCGAGCCCGGCCTGCAGGGGCGAGAGCCCCATGACGATCTGCAGGTGCAGGGCCAGGTACAGGAGCGCACCGATCATGAGCGCACCGAAGATCGCCTGGAGCAGGAACGCGCCCGCGCGGACCCTGTTCGTCAGGACGCGCAGCGGGAGCAGGGGCTGCGCGACGCGCGACTCGACCCGCACGAACAACGCCAGGAGGACGACGCCCGCCGCGAGGCACGCGATCGTCTCGGGCGCGGCCCAGCTGTGCTCGGCGAGCGTGAAGCCGTACACGAGCGACCCCAGGCCTAAGACCACGGTGACGGCCCCCAGGACGTCGTACCGGTTGTCCCCCTCGGCCCGGCTCTCACGGATCAGCACCTGGCCCGCGACCAGCGCGACCACCACGACGGGCACGTTGACCCACAGGCACCAGCGCCAGTCGGCGAACTCGGTCAGGGCCCCGCCCAGGACCAGCCCGACGGCGGCGCCCACCCCTGCGACCGACCCGAAGACCGCGAACGCGGTGTTCCGGTCGCGGCCGCGCGGGAACGAGACCGTGAGCAGCGCGAGCGCGGCGGGCGCGAGCAGCGCCGCGAAGACGCCCTGGAGACCGCGCATCGCGACGAGCTCGGTGCCGTTGCGCGCCAGGCCCGCGAGCAGCGACGCGACCCCGAAGCCCACCATCCCCAGCAGGTAGGTGCGCTTTCGACCCCAGTAGTCCGCGATGCGACCGCCGAGGAGCAGCAGCGCGCCGAACGCGAGCGCGTAGGCCGTGACGACCCACTGACGCTGCGTGTCGGTCAGCCCGAGCTCGACCTGGGCCTGCGGGAGGGCGATGTTCACGATCGTGCCGTCGAGCACGACGAGGAGCTGCGTCAGCGCGAGGATGACGAGGATCCACCAGCGACGGGGGCCGGTCGTGACGGGCGAGCCCGGCTCGACCGCGACGTCCGGCTCGACCGGGACGGAGCCGTGAGGCTCGGCGGAGGGAGGGACCACCTGGCCTGAGGGCGCAGAGGTGGTGGGAGTGGAGACAGGCATGACCGACCTTCGGGACGTCGCGGGGATCGTGGGGTTTCCAGCCCGGATCGAGACGTGTCGCGAGATGCCGCAGACCGTTCGACCGCCCCAACTACGAAGTCGGACAGACAGACCATCTTAACGTGTCGGCCCGTCAGGAAGCGGTGTGAGGTCGCCCACGGCCGGTCCCTGCGGCGGGGCGGTACGCGCCCGGGGTGAGCGGCGCCGTCGGGCCGATCGTCGAGTGTGCAGCTCGGGCTGTCATCAGCGCGAACGGACAGCCCGAACTGCACACTCGGCATCGAGGGATGCTTCCCCGGCCGGCCCGCAGGCCCGGTGCTAGCGTGGAACCGCCTGTTCCGCGCGGCCCTCCGGCCACTCCCGTCGCCGTCCGGCGACCACCTCACGGACACCGCCGTCCACACACCGCCGTCGCCCGAGCGAGGAGCTCCCATGGCCGACGAGACGATCTCCCGACGCGCGCGCGACCTCGCACGGTCCACACCGTTCGACGTCCTGCTGGGCTTCTTCGCGCACGAGTACCCCGAGCGCCGCGCCCGCCCCGGTGTCCTCGACCTCACGTTCGGCAACCCGCACGACCCCGCCCCGACCGAGTACGTCGAGGCGCTGCGCGCGAGCGCCGTCCCACGCGACGAGCACTGGTTCGGGTACAAGGTCAGCGAGCCCGCCGCGCGGACCGCCGCGGCGGAGTCGCTGCGGGACGTGGTGGACCTCCCCTTCGAGCCCGACGACGTGCACCTCACCACAGGCGGCTTCACCGCGCTGGCCCTCGCGCTCAAGCTCGTGTGCGACCCGGGCGACGAGGTCGTCTACAGCGTGCCGCCGTGGTTCGCGTACGAGGTGATCGTGCGCGAGGCCGGGCTCGTGCCGGTCAAGGTGCCGGTCTCCCCCGAGACCTTCGACCTGGACCTCGACGCGATCGCAGACGCGATCACGCCGCGCACCCGCGTCGTGCTCGTCAACACGCCCAACAACCCGACCGGGCGCGTGTACCCCCTGGGTGAGCTGCGCCGTCTGGCCGCGCTGCTCGACGAGGCGTCAGCCCGCGCCGGACGCCGCATCTTCGTGGTGTCGGACGAGCCGTACCACCGGATCGTCTACGACGGACTGGCCTTCCACAGCCCCGCCGAGGTCTACCCGTGGACCCTGCTGGCCTACAGCTACGGCAAGACGCTGCTCGCGCCGGGCCAGCGCATCGGGTACCTCGCGGTCCCACCCACGATGCCCGGTCACGAGGACCTGCGGCCCGCGATCGAGACGCTCCAGATCGCGATCGGGTACGCGTTCCCCAACGCCGTCCTCCAGCACGCACTGCCGCTCCTCGAACGGATCCCGTTCGACGTCGCGCTCTACCAGCGCAAGCGCGACCTCATGGTGACCGGACTGCGGGACATCGGCTACGACCTGCACAGCCCCGAGGGCACGTTCTACCTCTTCCCCCGGTCCCCCGACCCCGACGACCGCGCCTTCGAAACCCTCCTCGCCGAGCACGACGTCCTGGTCCTCGGCGGGAAGTACTTCGAGACGCCGGGCCGGTTCCGCATCTCGCTCACCGCGAGCACGGAGACGCTCGAGGCGAGCCTGCCGCGCTTCGCGGCAGCGTTCGGCGAGGCGGGCTGAGGGCTGGGTGGGTCATTCCTTGCCGTTCTTGGTGCTGGTGCTTGCTGCTGCTGCTGGTGCTTGCTGCTCCTGCCCGACGGCGTCGCTCGGCTCGTGCGGTGCGGCCGCGGTTGGGCGGTTCGGGGCGGGGATCGGGCGGGGCGGGGCGGGTCGCCTCGTCGAGTGTGCACTTCGGGCTGCTGCCGGACGCTCAGGACAGCCCGAACTGCACACTCGGCGAGGACCTCCCTCCGGTCCACGGGCCGGGCCGGGTCAACCGGCACGGCGGACCGGCGGTCGGGCGGGCGCACGGTCGGGCGGTCGGGCAGACCGGCGGTCGGGCGGGCGACCCGACGATCGGGGGGGGGCGCGGTCGGGCGGTCGGGCGGCAGAGCGGCACGGCGACCCGGCGGTCGGGTGGTCGGGCGACCCGGCGGCCCTGTGCGCCCGGACAGGGCAGGGCCGCCGGACGGGGCGTGCAAAGACACTCGAGCCGTCCACAAGCCACGTCCGTGGTTGCTCGTCCACAGTCGGCGAACCGGTACAGGCGCAGGTGAGGGCCACCGCGCAAGACTGCGCCATGCGCACCTCCGTCCCCCGGCCGCTGCGGGGCGAACCGTTCCGGCGAAGCACCGCCCTGTCCCTGACGACCGCGTCCCGGCTCCGTGGACCGGCGTACCGCGCCCTCCTGCGCGGAGTCCACCTGGGCGCCACCGAACCGCTCGACCACGGCACGATGATCCTCGCCGCGCGCGCTGCCCTGGGTGCGGACCCCGTGGTCTGCGGCCGAAGCGCCGCCTGGTGCTGGGGTGCCCGCCAGGCCGACGCGACCGACCCGGTCGAGATGGCCGTCCCACCACCACGCCGGGTCAGGTCACGTGCCCGGCTGTCCGTGCGGTCCGCGACGTTCGGTCCGGACGACGTGTGTCGCCTGAGCGGGTTCGGGCTGGTCACGTCCCCCGTGCGCACCATGCTCGACCTGGCGCGGCTCGAACCCGTTCACGTGGCGGTGCCCCTGATCGACGCCCTGCTCACGTGCTCCCGGGTCCCGGTCGACGAGGTCCTCGCCGCAGCGACGCTGCTCCGGGGTGGGCGGGGAGTCCGGCGCGTGCCCGAGGTGATCGCCCTGTGCGACGCCGGTGCCGAGTCCCCGCGAGAGAGCGCGCTCCGGTTGCTCCTCGCCCTCGCGGGTCTCCCTCGACCCGTGACCCAGCACGTGGTCCGGGACTCGTCGGGCAGGTTCGTCGCGCGGGTCGACCTCGCGTGGCCGCTGCTCAAGGTCGCCGTCGAGTACGACGGGGCGCACCACGACTCTCCCGACCGCATCCGACGTGACCGCGCACGGCTCAACGCGCTGCGGCGGTGCGGGTGGACGGTGCTCGTCGTCGACCGTGCGCAGCTCCTCCGCCCCGACGACGTCGTCGCCCTGGTGCGCGACGTCCTGGAGGCGGCGCTCTCCGGGTGACGTCCGGGCGCGACGTGCACCGAGTGTGCAGTTCGGGCGGTCACCGGGCGCTCAGGACAACCCGAACTGCACACTCGGTGCACACCCCGCACGTGCCGACCCCCGCCCCGAGGGCTACGGTCGGGGAAAACCGCTCGAAGAGGAGAGGTCCCATGACCGGACTCGTCGCTACCGCCTCGATCCACATCGCCGCCCGCCCCGAGAGGGTGTGGGCCGAGCTCGTCCACCCCTCCGCGACCTGGATGCTGGGCGCGAACGTGGAGACGGACTACCAGCCGGGCAGCGCGATCACGTTCGAGGGCCAGTACCAGGGCAAGCACTTCGAGGACCACGGCACGGTCCTCGAGGTGGACCGGCCCAGGACGCTGCGCTTCACGCACTACTCCCCCGCGAGCGGCGTGCCCGACGTCCCGGAGAACCATCACGAGGTCGCGATCACGCTCGCCCCGGACCCCAAGGGCACGCGTGTGACGATCCGGCAGGACAACAACGACACCCCCGAGGCGGTCGAGCACTCCGAGGAGCTGTGGCGTACCGCGCTCGCCTCGCTCGCGGGGCACGACTGACCCTGAGGAGCCGCCGACGCCGGTCCGCCCCGGCCGGGCCAGGCCCGGCTTGGCCTGGCCGTGGGTCCGGGCACGCCATGCCCGGTCTCGCGGCCTGGCAAGGTCCGGCTCGACCAGGTCCTGTACGGCAAGGTCCGCTCCGGTTCCGTCCGGTTCGACCACTTCCCGCCCGCTCCTGCCAGGTCCGGTCCCGAGCACGTCACGCCCGTCCCGACCGGGTCCTGTCCGGTCCGACTCGCGCCGCCGGACCGGTGCCACCCGCCCCCGGTGGAGCGGCCCGGCGGAACGCCCCGTAGGTGGCGGGCCACGCCCTCGTGCCCGACGGCGTGGCCCACCCCTCAGATTCAGGCAGCCGAGGCCGGTGCCCCCGCACGCACGACGCTGACCGGGGTCGCGTTCATCAGGTTGTCGGCGACGCAGCAGCGTTCCTCGGCGGCCACGAGGAGTGCGTCGATCTCCTCGGGGGTCGCGTCGGCGTCGACGTCGATCTCGAGCCGGATGCCCTGGAAGCCGGCGCGGTCCTGGGTCGGGCGCCCCATGAGTCGCTGGGGGTTGAGCGATCCCGTCGCGGTGACGCTCAGGCTGCGCACCTCGATGCCACGCTCCCTGGCGACCATGTGCGTGGTGATGTTGAGGCAGCCGGCGAGTCCCGACAGGACGAGCTCGACGGGGTTGGGGCCGGTGTCGTCGCCGCCGAGGGAGGCGGGTTCGTCGATCGTGACCGAGAAGTCGCGGATCTGGACGTCGAGGCGTGTCGGGGACTTCGCGGTGCCGGTGACCGTCGCGGTGTACTGAGGAGCCATGTGCCTGCCGTTCTCGTGAACTGATACCGAAGTACCAGTTTCTCGTCGAGGGGCACTCCGCCGTCAGGGACGTTGGTCCCGCGCCCACGGCCCTACGTCCCCGCGCACGCCCACGGCCACGCCCACGCCCACGGCCAAGTAGCCGCAGCTCCGGATGGGTCCCCGCACACGCCGCACAGCCGCAGTCACGAACGGGCCCCGCCCACGCCCACGCCGAAGAGCCACAGTTGCGGACCGGCCCCGCCGACGCCGCACAGCCGCAGTCGCGGACGAGCCCCGCCCACGCCCGCCCCCCCCACCCGCCCAACAGCAGCAGACAGGTCCCCCGCACACACCGAACAACCCACAGTCCCGGACGGATCTCCGCACACGCCGAAGGGCCCCGATCCGTGAGGATCGGGGCCCTTCGTGCCGGTCGGCGTCAGACGACCGGGGAGCGACAGCCGGTGGCTGCCGGGAGGTTCACTCCGCGCCGGCCTGCAGCTCGCCGGTCGGCGGGAGGTCGGCCGTCGAGATGCCGGCGGGGGCGTTGAGCGCTGCCGTCGCGGCGACGCTCACCGGGCCACGCTCGTGGTCGTCCTTGGAGACGCCACGGAACGTGAACTCGCCCAGCAGGCCCTCGCCCTCGGCGTCGACCAGGACGATCTGACCGGCCTTGAGCTCGCCGAACAGGATCTTCTCGGACAGCACGTCCTCGATGTCGCGCTGGATCGCGCGGCGCAGCGGACGAGCACCGAGGACCGGGTCGTAGCCCTTCTCGGCCAGCAGGGCCTTCGCGGCGGTCGTGAGCTCGATGCCCATGTCCTTGTCGCGCAGGCGCTTGTCGAGCTTGGCGATCATCAGGTCGACGATCTGGACGATCTCGGTCTGCGAGAGCTGCGGGAAGACCACCACGTCGTCGACGCGGTTGAGGAACTCGGGGCGGAAGTGCTGCTTCAGCTCGTCGTTCACCTTGGCCTTCATGCGGTCGTAGCTCGTCACGAGGTCGCCGCCGGCGTTGAAGCCGGTCTGGAGACCCTTGGCGATGTCCCGCGTACCGAGGTTCGTCGTCATGATGATGACGGTGTTCTTGAAGTCGACCACGCGGCCCTGCGAGTCGGTCAGGCGACCGTCCTCGAGGATCTGCAGGAGCGAGTTGAAGATGTCGGCGTGCGCCTTCTCCACCTCGTCGAACAGGACCACGGAGAACGGACGGCGACGGACCTTCTCCGTCAGCTGGCCACCCTCGTCGTAGCCGACGTAGCCGGGGGGCGAACCGAAGAGACGCGAGACCGTGTGCTTCTCCGAGAACTCCGACATGTCGAGCTGGATGAGCGCTTCCTCGTCCCCGAAGAGGAACTCGGCGAGCGCCTTGGCCAGCTCGGTCTTACCGACACCCGTGGGGCCGGCGAAGATGAACGAGCCACCGGGACGCTTGGGGTCCTTGAGGCCTGCACGCGTGCGGCGGATCGCCTGGGAGAGCGCCTTGATGGCCGTCTCCTGGCCGACGACGCGCTTGTGCAGCTCGTCCTCCATCTTCAGCAGGCGCGACGACTCCTGCTCGGTGAGCTTGAGCACCGGGATGCCGGTCGACATCGCGAGCACCTCGGCGATCAGGTCCTCGTCCACCTCGGCGACGGTGTCCAGGTCTCCGGCCTTCCAGGCCTTCTCCTTGTCGGCGCGCTGCTGCGTGAGCTGCTTCTCGGTGTCGCGCAGGCGCGCGGCCTTCTCGAAGTCCTGCTCGTCGATCGCGGACTCCTTGTCGCGACGCGCCTCGCCGATCTGCTCGTCGAGCTCCTTGAGCTCCGGCGGGGCGGTCATGCGACGGATGCGCAGGCGCGCACCCGCCTCGTCGACCAGGTCGATCGCCTTGTCCGGCAGGTACCGGTCGTTGATGTACCGGTCGGCCAGCGTCGCGGCGGCGACCAGCGCGGCATCCGTGATGGACACGCGGTGGTGCGCCTCGTAGCGGTCGCGCAGACCCTTGAGGATCTCGATCGCGTGCGGCAGGCTCGGCTCCGAGACGAGGATCGGCTGGAAACGACGCTCCAGGGCCGGGTCCTTCTCGATGTGCTTGCGGTACTCGTCGAGCGTGGTCGCACCGATGGTCTGGAGCTCGCCACGGGCCAGCATCGGCTTGAGGATGCTCGCCGCGTCGATCGCGCCCTCGGCAGCACCCGCACCGACGAGCGTGTGGATCTCGTCGATGAACAGGATGATGTCGCCGCGCGTGCGGATCTCCTTGAGGACCTTCTTCAGGCGCTCCTCGAAGTCACCGCGGTAGCGGGACCCGGCGACCAGGGCGCCGAGGTCCAGCGTGTAGAGCTGCTTGTCCTTGAGCGTCTCCGGCACGTCGCCACGGACGATGTCCTGGGCGAGGCCCTCGACGACGGCCGTCTTGCCGACGCCCGGCTCACCGATCAGCACCGGGTTGTTCTTGGTGCGGCGCGACAGGACCTGCATGACGCGCTCGATCTCCGAGGTGCGTCCGATGACGGGGTCGAGCTTGCCCTCGCGTGCGGCCTGCGTGAGGTTGCGGCCGAACTGGTCGAGCACGGCCGAGCCGGACGGCTGGCCCTCTGCAGGGCCGCCCGCAGCGACGGGCTCCTTGCCCTGGTACCCGGACAGCAGCTGGATGACCTGCTGGCGCACGCGGTTGAGGTCGGCGCCCATCTTCGTGAGGACCTGGGCTGCGACACCCTCTCCCTCACGGATGAGGCCGAGCAGGATGTGCTCGGTGCCGATGTAGTTGTGGCCGAGCTGAAGGGCCTCGCGGAGCGAGAGCTCCAGGACCTTCTTGGCGCGCGGCGTGAACGGGATGTGCCCGCTGGGGGCCTGCTGGCCCTCGCCGATGATCTCGGTGACCTGCGAGCGCACACCGTCGAGGGAGATGTTGAGGGACTCCAGCGCCTTGGCTGCGACTCCCTCTCCCTCGTGGATGAGGCCGAGCAGGATGTGCTCGGTGCCGATGTAGTTGTGGTTGAGCATCCGTGCCTCTTCTTGGGCAAGGACGACGACCCGACGGGCTCGGTCGGTAAATCTCTCGAACATGTGCTGCTCCTCACGAGCGGCGTACACCCGCACCGGTGGTGCTCAGGCCTGACCGCAACGACTCTATCCGGGACCAACGGGGCCGACCCCACGGATATGCCCTTGTTCGCCAGGGGCGTGACGAGGGGCTCGCTCCGTGACCTTCGGCAGGACCCCGACCGGTGTTCGGAGGCTGTCCGTTCCGCCCGCCGGTGACCGTTAGGCGAGGTGAGGATGACCGAAACGCGAGGTCAGGGCACCACGACCGTCGTGGCGTCCGCCCGGAGGGCGGCCGGAGCGCCCTCCCCGTGGCCCACCGGAGCCCCAGCCCCGTGGCCCACCGGAGCCCCCGCCCCGTGGCCCACCGGAGCCCCCGCCCCGCGCTCGACCCGAGCCCCAGCCCCGTGGCCGAGCGCCTCACCCGCCCCGGCCCCGTCGTACGTCGTCGGCAGCACGAGGACGACCACCATCACGAGGACGCTCGCCGCGACCTCGCCCATCCCGAACTGCATCGGCGTCGCCTCGGTGCGCGGCACCCAGGACGCACGCACCGTGAGCCCGGCGAACAGGACAGCCGCGGGCCACCACACGAGCCCGGCCGCCGCGAGGGCCGCGGACGCGACCACGCCGGCCGCCAGGTGGTAGACGATCGACGCGACGAGGTAGGACCGCTCGCCGCGCTCACGGATCAGGGTCTTGACGTACAGGATCGTCCCCGCGAAGTAGGCCAGCACGACCACGAACAGTGCCCACACCTGGGGCCACCCGATCCCTGCGACGCCCGTGACGCCGTCGGGCAGCGTCCCTCCCGGCCAGGCGCCCGGCGCGGGCCCCGTGCCCGCCGCGAACGCGACCGGCATCATGAGGCACGCCGCGAGGACCGTGGCGCCGTCGTTGAGCAGCGAGCGCTCGCTGCGCCGGTAGGAGCTCCACAGGCTCACCGCGACGAGCGGGGCGAAGAGCGGCACCCACGCCAGGAGGTCGGGGCGCAGGAGCAGGACCGCGACGGCTGGGACGACCGTCGCGATCCCGTACGCCCGCACGGGCGGCCACCAGCGCGCCTTGAAGCGGGACTTCAACCACAGGCCGGTCGCGAAGAACGCGAAGTACCCGACGAACCACAGCGCGGCGAGGGGCACGTGGACCCAGGCCGGTCTGCCGAGGAAGACCCCGACCAGCAGCGGCACGGCGAGCATCGCCCACGCGCCGTGCTGGTCGGGCACCCAGCCGGGGCCGCGGCGTCGTCGACGTCTCGTGGGACGCCGCTCAGGCTGCGTGCTCCCCTGGGTCATTCCCCGAGGCTGGCACGCGTCGTCGCAGACCAGGACGTCGTCCCGGCGGGCGGACCACACGTTCCGCCGACCGGACTCACCCGCTCCCGACGTGCGCGACGGACGCGCCGCCAGCATCGTTGACCCCAGGACGCCGGAGGGGCAGTCTCGAGGCAGGGGCACGCGCAGTCCGAGGGAGGACGATGCACAAGCCGGACGAACCAGCAGGAGCCCACGAGTCGTGGGAGCAGATCGTCGCGCGCTTCGCCCGCTTCAGCGGTGTCGTCGGCGAGATCACGGACCCGCTCACGTGGGGCCTGGACCTCGAGGAGGAGACCGTCACCGGGACGGGGGGCGACGACCGCGACCCGACCGAGGAGCGCTTCCTGCGCGCGTACGTGTCGTTCGTCGGCGAGGCGGTCGACGTCGAGACGCTCCGCATCGGCACGGACGACCCGCAGCAGGTCGAGGACATCGTGCGGGCCGCGCTCAGCGGCGCCCTCGCCGCGCCCCTGCACAACGACGCCCCCGACGGCACCGAGGGGCCGACCGGCGCGGACTTCGCCGACGCCTACCAGGACTACCGCTCCGCGATGCGGGCCATCGTGGAGGAGGTGGACCAGGCCCCGCTGCAGCACACGGCGTTCGTGGTCGACGACGTCTCGCACCCCTGCGTCCGGGTCGCCGTCCGGGCGACGGTCGCGGTGTACGTGCCGCTCGCAGACCGGGCCGTGATCGTGTCCGGGCCGACCGACCTCGTGGACCGCGTGGACATCTCCACGGCCCCGATCCGCAACCTCCTGCACGGTGACGACGGGCCGCGCTTCTGAGGCCGTGGCACGGTCCGGGCGATGCTGACGGCCCCTCGTGATCAAGCAGACACGCCCAGGCGTGACGTCGCCCGCGCGAACGGCGAAGATGGAGGTGCGGACGGTGCACCGGAGCACTGGACGGTCGTCGAACGAGAGAGCAGGTGACGTCGATGAGTGACGTGGTCGTCGGTGTGGACGGATCGGTCCAGTCCCAGGAAGCCCTCGACTGGGCCCTCGTCGAGGCAGGTTCGCGGGGCGTGCCGCTCACTGCGGTCCTCGCCTGGGAACCCTCCTGGAGGGACGGTCCTCGCCCCTCGGAGCCGGCCGACTTCAGCCACCTCGCGGACCTCAAGCAGGACCAGGTCCTGACCCTCCTGGACGAGGCCCGGCACCGTACGGGGGTCGACGCGGTCACGCACGCGGAGCAGGTCCAGGGCTCGCCGGCCACCGCGCTGCTGGCCCGCGCGGAGCACTCGGAGATGCTCGTGGTGGGCAGCCGCGGGCTGGGGCGCCTGGGCCGGATGGTGCTGGGTTCGGTGTCGTCGGCCGTGGTCCAGGGCGCGACCCAGGTCCCGGTCACGGTCGTGCGGCCGGCCGGTGACGACGCGGCAGAGGACGCTGCGGCCCCCGCCGCGGCCGACGCACCCCCGCGCGTCGTCGTGGGCGTGGACGGTTCCCGCACCTCGGTGCACGCGCTGCGCCACGGGCTCGAGGTCGCCCGCCGCACGGGCGCCGTCCTGGACGCGGTGTTCTGCTGGCAGATCGTCACGCTGGCCCCGTTGCCCGACTCGTGGGGCTGGACCCCACCGATCGACGACTACGAGAAGTTCGCGGGTGAGCAGCTCGACCGCGCGCTCGAGGCCGCGGACGTGGACCTGCCCGAGGAGCAGGTCCGCCGCAGCGTCGTGCACGCCCACCCGGCGAAGGGGCTCATCGAGGCTGCCGAGGGTGCCGAGCGTCTCGTCGTCGGCAACCGTGGGACGGGCGGGTTCGACCGCTTGCTGCTGGGCTCGGTGAGCCGCCAGGCCGTCGAGTACGCGTCGTGCCCGGTGACCGTGGTCCGTCGTCCCGTCGACTAGCTCGGTGGCTGGCCGATCGTGAACGTCGAGGTCACGATCGGCCCGACGGCGCCCGTCGCCCGGTCGACGTAGCGCAGCCCGAGCGTGTGCTCGCCCGGTGCGAGCCCTGAGGCGACCAGGTCGAGCGGCTTGCCCGTCATCACGTGCGGGTTGCCCGTCGACCGCCCGTCGAGGAACGCCTCGGTCGTGAGCCCTGCACGTCCGTCGATGCGCACCGTGACGGTCGGCGCCCAGGGGATCGACCCGCCGTCGGTCGGAGCGAGGATCGAGGGCAGCAGGAACGTGAACGGTCCCGGGACGCGCGTCGCCTCGGAGGTCGTGCCGTTGCGCTCCTGCGTCACGGTGAGCGTCTCCCACACGGTCGCGCTGCCCGACGGCGTCGCTCGCCACGTGCCGTCGGGCGCGACGTCCGCGCTGGCCACGACGGCGGAGGTTCCGCCGCTGGTCGCCGACACCGTGACCACTGCGCCGGGCTCGCCCGTGCCCGAGAGCTCGGGCAGGTAGACGAGCTCGCCCGCAGGCGGGGCGACCAGGGTCGGGGCGGCGAGCTCGGGGTCGACCGGGATCTCGGGGTCGACGGGGGTCTCGGGGTCGACGGGGGTCTCCGGGTCGGTCGGTGGTGCCGGGTCCACCGGTGCGGGGTCCACGGGCGGTACGACGTTCTCGACCGGAGGCACCGCCGGAGGCGCTGCCGGGTCCTGCGCCGGGCGGGCTGGGGCCGTCGCGCGACCGGTCCCCGTTCCCCGGGACGGCTGCTCTGCCGCTTCCCCCTCGTCCTGCCCGGTCGCCGGTGCACGCTCCGGGACGACCTCGTCGGGGACGGTCGTCGGATCGGTCGGGTCGGCCCCGGGAACGAGGGCCGGTCCGTCGGCCGACGGAGCCTGGGACGCCCCGTCGGCCGAGGTCTGCGGGCTCGGCCCGGCGTGCTCCGCCACGACCGGCTGGGTGGTGTCCCACGGTTGCGCGACCGCGACAGCACCGACCGCGACCGCGACACCTGCGGTGACGAGAGCGAGGATCGCCCCGCCGGAGAGCCCGGAGGCCGTGGCCGCTCCGGCCGCCGCCCCCGCACCAGCCGCGGCGGCCGGGCCGCCGCCCGAGGAACCGCCGGCAGACCCGGCCGGCTCGCCGCCCGCACCACCACCTGCCCCCCCGGCCGCTCCCCCACCCTGGGCGCCCGGGGCACCGAGGGTGAGATCCGCCGTCGGGTCGATGAAGACGCCCTTGGCAGGGACGAAGCCGGCTCCGCCGAGGGCCGCCGAGGTGCCACCCAGGACTGCCGGGACACCCAGCACCAGCGGGACGAGCAGGAGGCCCAGCCGCGAGGCGACCTGGTCGACCTCGTCGACCAGGATCGAGCACGACAGGCATCCCGTGAGGTGCTCCTCGAAGCGGTCCTTGTTCCGCGCGCTCAGGGCGCCCCGGTTGTAGTCGCCCATCTGCTCCGCGGCCCAGCGGCACTCGTCGGAGACTGCAGTCGTGTTGACGTGGGCCTGGAGCCAGGACCGGCGCAGCCCCTCGCGCGCCCGGTAGGCCAGGGCTGAGACCGACCCAGCGCTCAGGCCGAGCAGCGGCGCGACCTCGCGAGCGTCCATGCCCTCGACCTCGGTGTACCAGAGCACGGCCTGCCAGCGTGCGGGCAGGGCCTTGAAGGCCGTGACGGTGACCGACCCCTCGACCACGACGTCGGCCATGTCCACGGGGTCCGCGACCTCGGGGACCTCGTCGACCGCGATCGGGTCCGGTGCGTGCGACCACGTGATCGCGACGCTGCGGATCGTCTGGTAGAGGTACGGGCGGAAAGGACCCGTCGGCCCCTTGCCCGCCTGGATCGCGCGCAGGATGCGCAGGAAGGACTCCTGGACCAGGTCGTCCGGGTCGAACGAGGACGTGACGCGACGGGCCGCACCGCGCCCGGCGCCCGAGTGGCGCGACCACAGGACCGCGTACGCGTCCTGCGAGCCCCCGCGGACGGCGTCGACCAGCTCCTCGTCGGCCAAGGCCCGGAGGTCGGTCTCGCTCGTCGTCGACATGGGTGGGTCCTTCCGCGGCGTGCCCGAGGGTCGGGCGTGAAGCGCCTGTCAGAAGAAGAGACACGCTCCGGAGGCGATCATGACGCGAACGTGACGCGTCTCACCGGGCCTGCGGGCCACGGGCCACGCCACGGGCCGTGGGTCGCGGGCCGTGGGCCGCGCGCCACGGGCCTCGCGCCTCGGGCCGCGTCGGTGCCTCGTCAGTGCGTCCGGACGTCCAGGCCCAGCGCCTCGGCGACCACGAGCGCCTGCGCCGGGTCCACGATGGCCCCCTGCACGATGCTGCTCAGCGGGTCGAGAGCGCTGAGGTCGCTGCCGCGCAGGTCGGTGCCCGTGAAGTCGGCCTTGTGCAGCCAGGCCCCGGACAGGTCGACCTCGCGCAGCACAGCCCCCTGGCAGCGGGCACCCGTCAGGTCCGCCTCGCGCAGGCGCGCTCCCGTGATCGAGGCGCTGCGCAGGTCCGCCCCGGCCATCGTCACGAACGACCAGTTGCCGCCCACGACCTTGAGGAGGTCGAAGCTGCACTCGGTGAACGCCGACCCCACGGTCTTGCAGCGCGTGAACGTGGTGTCGAAGAACGAGCAGCGCGAGAACGTGCAGTTCGCGAAGGCCGAGTCGGTGTGGGTCGACGCGTTGAAGCGGACGTTGCGGAACGTGCACTCGGTGAACGTGGCGCCCGTCGTCGTGATCTCGGAGAAGTCGCAGTCGCCGAACGCGACCCGCTCGAACGTCTCGCCGTCGAGGTCCCGGCCGTACCAGTCCTCGCGGTCGACGGACGAGTCGGGGGTGGGGGCGCCGTGCGCGCGATCAGCCATGAGGTGGACCGTAGCGGGAGGCACCCACGGGCCTACCTCCGGCCGAGCCCCCGACGCACCGCGTAGATGACGAACCCCGCCCCGGCGAGGCCGACGAGCCAGCCCCCCGTGCCGAGCACGGGCCCGCGCGTGCAGTAGGACGCGCCGGGCGTGACGGAGTCGACGCACTGGCCGGACTGGACGCTCACCGCGAGGAAGGACACGACCGCGACCACCGCGGCGAGGAGCAGCCAGCCCCAGCGGAGGCGGCGGGGGGCGTCGGCGGGCGCCTCGGGCTGGTCGGGCTGGTCGGGCTGGTCGGGCATGGTCCGAGGGTAGCGGCGCCGAGCACGAGGTTCCGCGCTGTCGAGCACGGGGACGAGGCCGCCACCGCGCCGAGAACGGCCCGTACCCCGTTCTCGGCGCCCACCCCCACGCCCGCTCAGTGCACGCGCGGCGGGACCTGCACCCGGTCGAGGTCCTCGGCGACCGTGAGCTCGCCGTCGAACACGGTCCTGGCCTCGGCCCAGAACTCGGCCGGGTCCTGGTAGCGCTGCGAGAAGTGGGTCAGGACGAGCGACCGGACACCGCACTCGGCGGCGACCGTCGCCGCCTGGAGCGCGGTCAGGTGACCGAACGCGTGGGCGAGGTCGCGGTCCCGGTCGAGGAAGGTCGACTCGATCACGAGCAGGTCGACACCACGTGCGAGGGAGTGGACCGCGTCGCACAGGCGCGTGTCCATGACGAACGCGAACGACTGCCCCGGGCGCACGACGCTCACGTCCTCGACCCGGACGGTCCGT
Source organism: Oerskovia sp. NPDC057915 (assembly GCF_042887685.1). NCBI lineage: Bacteria > Bacillati > Actinomycetota > Actinomycetes > Micrococcales > Cellulomonadaceae > Oerskovia > Oerskovia sp. NPDC057915. The sequence goes on from NZ_JBHVOS010000007.1 coordinate 109,179, forward strand.
GCCTCGCCCACCTCCACGACGCCCTCGCGCTGGAGAACCCCGATCGCCGGTCCGTGGATCCCGGCCTCCGCGAGCATCGCCGGGACCATGCGCCGACCTTCGGGCTCGTCGAGCCGGTACCCGAACGCCTCGACCCCGTGGTCGAGGCGCTCGGCGCGCAACACGAACCCGGGGTCGGCCCGGACGGGCGGGACGACGCCGTCGGCGGAAAACGGCTGCAGCGCGAGGTCCGCGCGGTGGTGGTAGGACGTGGCGTCGAGCAGGTGGTCGACCCACGTCATGCCCGACGCCGGGAAGGACACCGGGACCGTGTGCGGCACGCCGTCCAGGCTGATCCGCTGCACGACGCCGGCCAGCCCCAGGCTGTGGTCGCCGTGCAGGTGCGTGATCGCGATCCGCGTCAGGTCCGTCGCGGACACCCCCGCCCGCAGCATCTGCCGCTGCGTGCCCTCGCCCGGGTCGAACAGGACGGCCTCGTCGTCCCAGAACAGGACGTAGCCGTTGTGGTTGCGCGTCCGGGTGGGCACCTGGCTGGCGGTGCCGAGGACGACGAGCTCGCGACGGGACATGAGCGCACGCTAGCCCCCGCGCGGCGCACGGGCACGGCGATGCGGAGCAGCCCGCGCTGCGCGTCGGCCCGTGCGGTCAGCCCCGGTCGCCCGGTGCCCCGCGGAACGCGTAGATCAGCACCCGGATGCTGAGCACCGCGCCGACGAACAGCATCACGGCCCCGAAGACCGAGTACCAGCTCAGGTCGTTCGTGAGCTGCGGCCCGTTCTCCGCGACGAGCAGGAACACCCCGCCGACGACGCTCGCGGCCGCGATGATCGTCGAGATGACCTGCTGCACGAGGCTCGTGACGAACCTCCGGTCACCGGGATCGGAGAACGCCCGGACGTTGACCGTGAACCTCCCCGCCTCGAGGTCCGACGTGATCTTGTTGAGCCGCCGCGGCAGTCGCTCGATCGACGGGGCGAACGCCAGGAGCTGGGCCCCGGCCTTGGCCCGGATCTTGCGCAGGCTGACCATGTTGCGCAGCAGCTCCTCGCCCTCGTCGCGCGCCGACGAGACGAGCTCGAAGGAGGGCGAGAGCAGGTGCAGCGTCCCGTCGAGCGCCGCGATCGTGCGGAACGCCGCGGCGACCTGCGACGGCACCCCCATGCCCGCGTCGTTCACGAGGCGGACCATCGCCGCGAACAGCGAGCCGCTGCTCGCGGCCCCTCCCCCGCGGAACCTCAGGATGAGCTGACCGACCGAGCGCTCGAACCGGCGCTCGTCGAAGCTGTCCGGCTGGTCGAGGAGCTCGATGAGCGCGTCGGTCGCCGCGATCGAGTCGTCGGCCTCGACCGCGAGCAGCACGGCCGCGAGCGCGACCCGCTCGGCCTCGTCGAGCCGGCCCACCGAGCCGAAGTCGAGCAGCCCGAGCGAGCCGTCGTCGCGCAGCAGGACGTTGCCCGGGTGCAGGTCTGCGTGGAACACCCCGGTCACGACGATCTGGTCGAGCGTGACGCGCAGCAGCCGGGCAGCGATGTCGTGGCGCGCGTCGTCGTCGAACGTCGCGAGGAGCTCGGCCGCGTCCCCGACGGGAGTGCCGTCGAGGCGGTCCATGACCAGGAGCGTCGAGCTCGACAGCTCGGGGTGGGCGTGCGGGATCTCGACGAGGGGCACGTTCGCGTCGGGGTCGTCGACCTGGTGCGTCCCGGGCAGCGGGTGCCGCTTCGAGCGCCGGATCGTCGCGAGCGCGCCCTGCACGTCGAGCGTGTTCTCGAGCTCGGTCGTGTAGTCGAGCTCCTCGCGCAGCGAGGCCGCGAACCCCTCGGCGAGGTCCATGATGCCGAGCGACGGCCCCCACGACGTGTCGCGCTGGAGCCTGCGCGCGATCCGCAGCACGATCCGCAGGTCGCCCAGGACCTGCTGGCGCGCCCCGGGCCGTTGGACCTTGACGACGACCTCGCGGCCGTCGAGCAGCGTCGCGCAGTGCACCTGCCCCACCGAGGCGGACGCGATGGGGTCGGGGTCGAGGTGCGCGAACACGGTGTCCACGGGCGCGCCGATCGACCGCGTGACCATGACCTCGATCTGCGCCCACGGCGCGGGCGGGACCTGGCTCTGGAGCCGTGACAGCTCCTCGACGTACACGGCGGGCAGCAGGTCCGCGCGGGTCGAGAGCATCTGGCCGAGCTTCACGAACGTCACGCCCGCGTCGCTCAGCGCGGCCCGCAGCTCGCGTGCCACGGCCCTCTCCTCGGAGTCCGTGGTCCGCTGGTGGCTGCGACGCCGTGCGCCGCGACCGAAGAACCCGCCCAGGCCGTGGCGGATCATGATCCCCATGATCTGGGTGTATCGCCACAGGTCCTTGGACCCGCTGCGCAGCTCGACGACGGCGCGCCACGGGGTCGGGATGCTGCCCGTGGGCACCAGGAGCTCGAGGACGAGCAGCAGCCCCAGGCCGATCACGAACGACCACGCCCACGCGAGGACGATGATCACGAGGACGACCCCGGGGTGGACCGTGAGCGACCCGTCGGACTCCTGCACCCCGAGCTGCTGGAACCCCTCGGTGAGCCCCCACGACCCGAGCGTCACCACGAGGATCGTCATGAGGATCGACCGGATCCACCCGACCGGGACCCCGAGGACCCTGCGGGCGGTCGCCGCGAGCAGGAGGACCATGACGAGCGTGGCGGCAGCGGTGAACAGCGCCGTCCCGATCGAGGAGAGGATCTGCATGGCCCCTACTCTCCCGCGCGCGGGTGGCCGGCGCAGGAGGACACGCGTTCTGAGCCGCCCGGCGCGGACGCCGCCTCCCGGCGCGGGCCAGGGTCGCGCTGGGCCGACCGGCCTTCCCAGGAGGTAGCCCCTCGCCCGGTCGCCCCGGTTCCGGGCCGCGCTCGGGGACCCTCGGCTCCGGACGGCGCTCGGAGGCAGGGCGCGGCCCGACGGCGCCGCGCCCCCGGGAGGTCACGTCGCCCGCGAGCGCCTCGCACGGCCGCTGTACGAGGGCTCGTGCTCGCTCCGAGTCGGCACCGAGGAGCGGCTCGCCACCGACGACACCCTCTCTGCCACGCTCGGCGAGGTGCCGTGGCGCCTGCCCGTCGTCGCCGCCCGCAGCGCCGCCCAGACGAGCAGCGCGGCGCTCAGCACGATCCCGGGCAGGTTGGACGCCTGCCAGCCCAGTGTCTGGAAGACGACGGCTGCGCCGAGCGACGCGAGGACGGATGCCGAGCCGGTGACTCCTTCGGCGAGGGCCTGAAGCCTGCTGCCGGCACCTCGCTCGTAGCAGCGCAGCAGGAAGGCGGAGCCTGCGAGGAAGAGCAGGTTCCAGCCGATCCCCACGAGCGCGAGAGTGAGGATCATCGGCAGCGCCGCGTCGCTGGTCGCACCGAGGACGGCGCCCGCGAGCATCACGGTCGCGCCGACCTGGGTGGCGGTCGACGGCCCCCAGCGGCGCAGGAGCTCACCGCTGAAGACGGCCGGCGCGAACATTCCCACGAGGTGCCACTGGATCATCGCGGCCGACGTCGTCTCGGAGTGCCCGGCGTGGGTGCTCGCCAGCGGGCCGATTGCCATGACGAGCGTCATCAGTGCGGCCGCGACGGGCAGGATGACGAGCGCCGCCACGAAGTCCGGGTTCTTGAGGGCTTGCGCGACGGCGATGGGTCGGACCGGCGAGGCAGGCTGATCGTCGGGCGCCGCAGCCCCAGCCGCTGCCGCCGTCGGCTCGCGCGAGACGCTGAGCGCCAGGGGGATCGCGGTGGCACCGATGGCCGCGACCAGGAGATACGAGCCCACGAACTGGGTCTCGAAGGCGTGCGAGGCCGCGAGGGCCGTGAAGGGCCCGGCGAAGGCGGCGAGGAGCCCGCCGTACATCACGGTCGAGAGGGCGCGCTCCTGCTGGCCGTCCGGAGACAGGTCCGCGGCGAGGAAGCGCACGTATCCGCCGGTCGCCGTGTACGCGCCGACGAGTGCGGTTCCCACGCACAGCAGCAGGAACGAGCCCTGCAGGACGGCCAGCGCCGAGAGCAGCCCGCCGATCACGGCGAACCCGGCCCCCGCCGCCATGACGCGGCGGTAGCCCCAGCGGGCCACGAGAAGCCCGGTGAGGACGGCCGCGAGGAGGCCCGCTGCGACCATGAGAGTGAGGGGGAGGGTGGCGAGCAGCGGCGTCGGCGCCAGGGAGAGCCCGGCCAGTGCGGTGAGCGTGAGATCCACGCTGAGCACGCCGTAGAAGAGGGCTTGCATGCTCACGAGCCGGACGAGGTCGGCCCAGTGGTGCCGGTCTGTCGAGCGGTTCTCGGTGGGGGTGGCGAGCGGGGTTGCGGTCACGGTTCTCCTTGTGGTGAGCGGGTGCTTCTCACTCTCGTGGGCCGCATGCGCACAGACCAGTGGCTGAAATGCCTCTCTTCGATAGGATTCGGCCATGAGTACTCACCGCGTCGTGGTCCTGCTGCTCGACGAGGTGCTGCCGCTCGACCTGGGCATCCCCCTGCAGGTGTTCGGGCGCGAGGAGCTGCCGCACTACTCGGTGTGCACGGCATCGCTCGGTGGGCGACCCGTCGCGATGCTGGGCGGCACGAGCGTGACACCCAGCGCCGGCCTCGAAGCGCTGGATAGCGCAGACACGGTGATCGTGCCCGGCGCCGCTCGTGCCGACAGTCCGCTGGCCGGCGAGGTGCTCGGCGCACTGCGCTCGGCGCACGCGCGCGGGGCACGCATGGTGTCGATCTGCTCAGGTGCCTTCGCCCTGGCACAGGCGGGCGTGCTCGACGGGCGCAGGGCGACGACGCACTGGCAGAGCTGTGCGCAGCTCGCGACACAGCATCCGTCGGTCGACGTCGACCCGGACGTGCTCTACGTCGACGAAGGCAGCGTGCTCACCTCGGCGGGCGTGGCCGCAGGAATCGACCTGTGCCTGCACATCGTGCGCCGCGACCTGGGGGCGAGCGTGGCCAACCGGGTGGCGCGGAGCCTCGTCGCCGCTCCGCGCCGGGAAGGTGGCCAGGCACAGTTCATCGAGCGCCCCGTCGTGCCCACCGGCAGCGACCCCCTCGCCCGCACGCGCGAGTGGATGCTGAGCTCGCTCGCCGAGCCCATCACCGTGACCGCCATGGCGGCGACGGCCCGCAGCTCGGTGCGCAGCTTCTCGCGCAACTTCGCCAGCCAGACTGGCCAGACGCCGTTGCGCTGGTTGCACGCGCAGCGGATCGAGCTCGCGCGCGAGATGTTGGAGACGAGCGACCTGAGCATCGACGAGATCGCCGCCCGCAGCGGCCTCGGCAGCCCCGCGAACTTTCGCACCCACTTCAAGAGGGCGACCAGCCTCACGCCGCAGCGCTACCGCCTGGCGTTCGCCGAGCGGCCGGAGGTCGTGGCCTGAGGGTGGTGCGGCTCGATCGGGCCGTGGGTTCGTGCCGGGAGGCTCGGGCCACCTGCGGCAGCGGACGCGGGCGGTACCCCGGGGCTGGCGCCGAGCGTGCAGTTCGGGTCGTGCCGGCGCTGATCGCACGACCCGAACTGCACACTCGGCGGACGGACCGGGAGGTGGGCCGGGAGGTGGGCCGAGCAGTCCTCGGGCCCTCGTCACCGGCACGGGCAGCCTGTCCGGGGGCCGAGATTCGGGGTGCATGTCCGACATTTCCGTGCTCGGATGGGTCGATGACCTCGCGATCGACGACGACACGAGTCCGCGCCGCAGCGCTCACGCTGACGGCGGCCCTCCTCCTCGGCGGGCTGCCCACTGCGGCCGCTGCCGCACCGGGTGGTGAGCGGCCGACCGGACAGGTGGACGCGCCGGTACCGAGGATCGCCTGGGGGCCATGCGAGGGCGTGGGCCTCGAGCAGTTCGAGTGCGCGCGCGTCGAGGTCCCCACGGACTACGACCGTCCGCGCGGGCGCACGACGACGATCGGCCTGACCCGCCTGCCCGCGACCGACCCGGCGCAGCGCGTCGGGAGCCTGTTCACGAACTTCGGCGGGCCGGGCGGCCCGGGGGTCGAGTCCCTGCACCTGCTCGGCGGGTCGCTGTTCGACGACGACGTGCTGGCCCGGTTCGACGTCATCGGGTTCGACCCGCGCGCGGTGGGGACGTCCGACCCGGCGACGTGCTTCCGCGACGCGGCGCGCGAGCAGGCCTTCCTCGCCACGGTCCCCGCGTTCCCCGTGACCGACCGCGAGGAGAGGCGCTACCTCGGGCAGATGGCGACCCTCGGCGCGTCGTGCACGCTGTTCTCCGGCGACCGCATCTCGCACTCGTCGACCGCGAACGTCGCACGTGACATGGACCTGCTGCGTCAGGCCGTGGGCGACGAGCAGCTCAGCTACGTCGGCTACTCGTACGGGACCCTGCTCGGCGCGACGTACGCCGCTCTGTTCCCGGACCGCGTGCGCGCCATGGTGCTCGACGGCACGGTGGACGTGGAGGGGTGGTCCGGCGTCGGGTCCGACGAGCTGTTCGGCACGCGCAACGGTCAGGCTGCCGGAGCGACCGAGACCTTCGGGGAGTTCGCGCGGCTTTGCGCCGAGGCGGGCCCGTCGGTCTGCGCGCTGTCCTCGCTCGGCGACCCGGCCGAGGTCGTCGAGGCGACCTACGCGGCGCTGCGCGAGGCTCCGCTCACCATCCCGATGCCGGACGGGTCGACCGTCCGGGTCGGGTACCCCGAGGCCGTCGCGCTCGTCTTCTCGTACCTCTACGAGCCCGCCGCCTGGGGCGACCTGGACCTGACGCTCGCCGGCCTGGCGGTGCTGAGCGGCGCCGTCGGGCCGCCTGCTGCGGACGCGCCCGCCGCCCGCAGCGCGGCTCCCTCGCTCGGGGAGCTCCTGCGCCGGGCCGGGTACGCGCAGGACTACCCGTCGCTCGGCGGCGCGCTCGCGAGCCTGTGCGTGGACGCGACGACTCCTGGCGACCCGTGGTCGTACGCGGCGAAGGTCGACGCGCTCGACGAGCAGTACCCGCACTTCGGCCGTTTCCGCGGCTGGGTGGGCGTCCAGTGCGAGTTCCTCCCGGCGACCGACCGCGACGCGTTCACCGGCCCGTGGGACCAGACCACCGATGCGCCGGTGCTGGTCGTCGGCACCCGGTTCGACCCGGCGACGCCCTACGCGTTCACGCAGCCGTACGCCGACCGGTGGCCCGACGCGCGCGTGCTGACCGTCGAGGGCTGGGGTCACACGATCATCGGCAAGTCCGTGTGCGCCGACGCGGCGGTCGCCCGCTACCTCGTCGACCTCGAGGCGACCGACGCTGCGACGTGCGCCCAGGACGTGGCGCCGTTCCAGGGTCCGCCGGTCCCGCTCGGCGAGGCGCTGCGACTGCCGGTGGCCTAGGCCGTGGCGTGCGTGGAGATCTCGCACGGGTTCGTGCCCTGCGCTGGACGCGTGGGCCGCCGTGCCGCGAGACTCGCCGGATGAACCGCCCCGTGCCCGACGACGTCACGCCCGTCGGTCGCTCGCGTGCGGCCACGTGGGTGGGCCGGGTCGTGGTCGGCCTCGCTGCCCTCGTCACGGTCACGCTGGTCGTGGCCGTCGTGGGCTACGTCGTCCTGGTGGACCGGTGGGCCGACGCGTACGACACGTCCGGCGGGCCTGACGCCCGGCCCACGTCCTCCTCGGTCACCGGGTCGACCGGCACGTCCGCCGAGCAGGAGAACCAGGGGCTCGACTCCTCGAACGAGGCCTACCGCGAGCGCCGCGGGACCCCGGAGTCGGACGCCGAGGCCGCGCTGTCCGTCCCGGTGGTCGAGGCCGCGCTCACCCCGCTCCTCACGGGCGAGGCCCTGCAGCGCGACGAGGTCGTCGCCGCACTGACGGGCGCGGGCTTCGAGACGTTCGGCGTGACGCCGGAGACCACCGTGCACGGGGACCCCGCGACGAGCTTCGGGGTCGGCGTGAGCGTCCCAGGAGGCTGCGTCTACGGTGGCGTCACCCCGCAGGGCGTGACGCTCGACGCGGGCGGCCCGATCGCCGACGGCGGCTGCCTGGAGATGCCGACGCACTGACCCTCGCCGAGCCCGCGCCGTCCTCGGCCCCCGTCGACGGGCGCGCTCAGCCGGTCGTGGCGTACCGGGAGTTGGCGGAGTCGCCGTCCACGGTGTTGCTGCTCGCGTAGACCTGGGGTCGTGCCCCGGCGGCGGCCAGCAGCCCGACGGCCTCGACGACGACCGCGTCGAGGGCCGCGGCCCCCACGACCGTCGAGGTGGGCCCGACCTTCTGGTCGACCCCGGCGACCGCGACCGCGGCGTCCCCGACGGCGCCGCCGTTGTCGATGACGATCTCCGCCGCCTCGTGTAGCCGCGGGAGCACCGGGCGGCGCGCCTGGCCGGACGTCGCGTGGGCGATGCTCGTGACCGCGACCACGACTGCCCCGCGCGCCTGCACGGCGGCGACCAGCTCGGTCGTGGTCGCGTTGCTGCCGGAGTTCGACGCGACCACGACGACGTCGCCCTGCTCGACACCGTGGTCCTCGACGATCGCCTCGGCGAGCCCCGAGAGGCGTTCGAGCGCCGTGGAGAGGGGCGCGCTCGCGTGGAGCATGAACCCCTCGAAGAGGATCGGGCGGACTCCCACGAGCCCACCGGCCCGGTAGTAGAGCTCCTCGGCGAGGATGTGCGAGTGGCCGGTACCGAACGCGTGGACGGTCCTCCCGGCGAGCACCGCGTCGGCGATCGCCCGGGCGGCGGCAGCGATCGACGGCCACTGGTCCGTCACGAGCCGGTCGATCAGGTCGCGGGTCACGGACAGGTACTCGCGCCCGGGCGAGGTCTCGGAGGGTGCTGCGGTCATCGTCGTGCTCCTTCGCTGAGGTGGTTCGTCGGCTGTCGCGCGCCGGGTCGGAGGGCGAACGCCGCCCCGCTGACGTCGGCCTGCAGGTGGTAGCGGTCCCCCCGGTACAGGCTGCTGGCCACCATGACCACCCGGCCACGGACGTCCTGGTGGACCATCCGGACGTGGAGGCAGGCCTGCGCGGGACCGATCTCCAGGAGGTCACGGGCCCGCGGTTCGGGCAGGACCGGCTCGATCGTCACGTGCGCGCCACCGAGCGTGATGCCGTGCCGCGTCGCGAGCAGCTCGTAGAGCGAACCCTCGAGCTCGGGCTCGCGGAGGCGCGGGACGTAGCGCCGGGGAAGCCAGGACGTCTCGACGGCCATGGGGGTCCCGTCCCCCGACCGGAGGCGGCTGAACGTCACGACCGGTTCGCCGACGACGACCCGCAACGCGGTCGCGAGAGCGCCCCCGGCGGCCGTCGTCCGGTAGGAGACGAGCACGGTCCCGGCGACGAGGCCGCGGCTCGCCATGTCCTGCGTGAAGGACGTCAGCCCGAGCGACCGCACGAGCGGTCTCGCGGCGACGTAGGTGCCGGAGCTGGGACGTCGGTCGAGCAGGCCTTCGGCGATCAAGGCCTCGACGGCCGCCCGCAGGGTCGCCCGTGCGACCCCGAACCGTGCGGCGAGGTCCCGCTCACCGGGGAGTCGTCGCCCCACGGGCAGGCTCGCGACGAGCTCGCGCAGGCCCGCCTGAGCTGTGCGGCGTCCGCCGGTCTCCGTGGTCGTGGTCACGGATCGAGTCAACTCCGGCACACCACGACGCGCAACGCTCGGGTGGACCGGTCATCGCCCGGTCAGGGCCGGGACCGCGCCACTGCGCCAGGATGCGGGTGGACCGGTTCGAGTGCGCCGGGCATCGCTCGCCTGCTCGGCGCCCGGGTGCGGCGCCGACTCAGGCGCTCTGGGCCTCCGCGTCGTGGGCCCCGCGCACCTTCTCGCCCGGGTTCGCGCGTTCGAGCGCTGCCCGGTAGACCCGCAGGCGCTCGACCTGCAGGTCGGAGAACAGGGGCGCGTCGACGTCCTCGACGGGCTGCGTCCGCAGGAAGTCGAGGATCTCGGTCTCGGTCTCGTCGATCTCGGCGAGGCGTTCGCGATCGGCGTCGTCGAGGAGCTGCCAGACGTCGACAAAGGTGGGCACGTGCATCTCCCCATGCTCTGTCACCCGTCCACGGATCGCGCGTCGACCTGCCGACGAGTGACGGGCGTCACACGATCCACACCCCCCCTTCCCCACGGGGTCACATCCTCGGGCGCGCGACGACGACCCTGGGTGCGCGACGCCGTCGGGCACCCGCGCGCACCGGGCGAACCGGAAGCCCGACCGCCATGATGGAAGCCCCGCCCCCCACCCGATCGGAAGGCCCCCATGACGAACCTCGAGCTGCTCACCGACGCGCACCTCACGCGCGCCCGTGACGGCGACAACGGCCGCAGCGCGGAGGTCGTGCTGCACGACGGCGTCCTGCGCCAGACGATCATCGCGATCCTCGCGGGCGTCGAGCTCGGCGAGCACAACGCGCCGCCCGCCGCGAGCATCCAGGTGCTGCGCGGCCGCGTCCGCGTCACCGCGCTCGAGGGCGACGAGGAGGTCGGGACGGGCGAGCTGCGCGTGCTCACGCACGAGCGCCACGCCGTCGCCGCCCTGGAGGACTCGGCGTTCCTCCTCACCACGGTCACGAGCGTGCCCACGGCCGGCTAGCCCCGGCTCGGCGGGTCAGCGGCTCAGCGGGTCAGCGCAGGATCTCCACGAGCAGGACCCACGCGTTCCCGACCGACCCCGCGAACACGAGGACGATCCCGGCCGCGATCCAGTAGAGGCCCGCGTAGCTCCCCGTGAGAAGCACGACCGACCCGACGGAGAAGGGCACGACCTGCACGAGCGCCAGGACGACCTTGGCCCACGTGCTGGTCCTCCACTCCGCGGGGGCCGCGCGCAGCATCCGCACCGAGGCGTCGAGCGTGAGCCCGAGCGCGACGAGCGAGAACAGGAGCACCTCGCCGCCCAGGAGCCGCGGTCCCTGACCGGGGACGAGTCCGGCCGCGGCGCTCACGACGATCAGGACGAGCGACCCGACCGTCGCGGCCGCTCGCGACGTCATGCTCGGGATGTCGAGGATCTGCTTGATGTTGACCGACATGGCGACGATGATCAGCCCCGCGAGCGCCCCGGCCGCGCCGGCGGTCGCGACGAAGAAGTCCCCCCACCCCTCGGGAACGGTCATGGTGCTGCGGGTTCGCCGTCGTAGCCGAGGGTCTCGTCGAGCCAGTCGTAGACGCGCTGGTGGAAGACCGCGCGGCCCGTCATCTCGCAGTGGCCCGTGACGCCGTCCTCCGGCCCGAGCTCGACGTACTCGGTCGGGCACGTGAGGTTCTCGGCGAGGGTCCGGGCCGAGGCGGAGAGGTCGTCGCCCACGGTGCGGCACACGAGCACCGGGCAGCGGATCAGGTGCTCGCGTCCGCGCATCGTGTAGTCGTGGGACAGCCTGATGAGGTCGAGCGGGTCGCGCACGCCGTGCACCCACAGGTTCCGGCGCAGCGCCCAACCCGCCGAGGGCTTGCGCAGGAGCTGGTGCAGCGTCGTCTCGACGACCCTGAGCGCGGCCCCGTGGTCGTCGTCGAGGTGGTCGGCCAGGAGCGAGGGGAACTTCGCGGTGACGGTGTCGTGCAGGTCGTAGGGTCCGCTGTCGGCGATGCAGGCCGCGAGGCGATGCTCGCCGGACGCGGCGCGGGGCGCGAGGTAGCCGCCGAAGCTCCAGCCGTGCACCACGATGCGCTGCGGGTCCACCTCGTCGAGGGTCAGCGCATGGTCGACGACGGCGCTCACCACGGTCTCCCAGTCCGGACGGAACGGGATGCCCTGGTCGAGGATCACGCTCCCCTGACCGGGACCGTCGAACGCGAGCACGTCGTACCCCCGGTCGAGCGCCGCGACCGCGTTGGCGAAGTACAGCTCCTCCGCGGTGCCGTCGTAGCCGTCGACGAGCAGGACGGTCGGGCGCGGGCGACCGTCGTCGGCGGCCCGGTAGAAGTAGCCGGGGAGCGCCCCGCCCTCGAACGGGATCTCGAGCACGTCCGGGGGCAGGTCCAGGAGCGCGGCCCCCTTGCGGAACGTCTCGGTCTGCCTGCGCGAGCTCTCGCGGAAGCGGTCGTCGACGGGCGCCCCCATGAGGAAGAGCCCCGCGGTGCGGTAGTAGTTCGAGGCTCGCAGCCAGGCGCCGCGGGCGCTGACGCGGTGGCCTGCGATGTCGCTCTCCTCGGCCGTCTTCTCGACGCGTGCGGCGGTCGCGGACCACTCGTCGTACCACTGGTTCCCGTCGGTCCGGGTGATGCGGCGGGCCGTCTCGAGGCACTCGCCGATCTCCGCACCGCCCTGCGCGGTGTAGGCGAGCGCTCGGACGAGCTGCGCGTCGAAGAGCTCGTCGTGAAGGACCAGGGTCATGGCTGCTCCGCCCGTCGTCGGGCTTTCAGGCTAGGACGCCGTCCCGGCGGACGCTCGTCGACGATCACCCGCTCTCCTCTTGACGGACCGGGAATGCTGCGGCAAGATCAGGAGTTGTCGATACCCCTAGGGGGTATGCCGGTCGCCAAGGTCGCCCGGCACGATACGAGGGAGGACGGGACAGTGAATCCCATGGACCACGACGAGCACGGTGACCGCACGGGCCACGACGGGCACGCAGGTCACGGCCACGAGCATCACGTGGGCGACGACAGCACGCACGACGGGCACGCCGCGCACGACATGGCGACCATGACCGCGACGGACCACTCGGCCCACGCCGACCACTCCGTCCATGCGGACCACGCGGGCCACGAGGGCCACGAGGGGCACGACGCCCACGGCGGCCACGCGGGCCACGGCGGCCACGCAGGCCACGTCGCCATGTTCCGCCGCCTGTTCTGGATCATGCTCGCCCTCGCGGTCCCGACGGTCGGCGCGAGCATGATGTTCGCCTCGATCATCGGCTACTCGCTCCCGGACGTCCCGGGCATCGCGTGGATCTCACCGGTCCTCGGCACGGTCATGTACGCGTGGGGCGGCAGGCCGTTCCTCACGGGTGCGGTCGACGAGCTCAAGGCCCGCAAGCCCGGCATGATGCTGCTCGTCGCGCTCGCGATCACGGTCGCGTTCGTGTCGTCGTGGGGCGCGAGCCTGGGGATCCTGTCGCACGAGCTCGACTTCTGGTGGGAGCTCGCGCTCCTGGTCGTGATCATGCTGCTGGGCCACTGGATCGAGATGCGGTCGCTCGCGCAGTCGTCGTCGGCCCTGGAGTCGCTCGCCGCGCTGCTGCCCGACGAGGCCGAGCGCGTGGGCGCCGACGGTCAGGTGACCACGGTGTCCCCGACCGACCTGGTCGTGGGCGACGTCGTCGTGGTGCGCCCCGGTGGGCGCGTGCCCGCGGACGGCGTGGTCTCCCAGGGGTCGGCGGACGTCGACGAGTCGATGATCACGGGCGAGTCGCGCCCGGTGCGCCGGACGGTCGGCGACCACGTCGTGGCCGGGACGGTCGCGACCGACCAGGCGCTGCGCGTCACGGTCGACGCGGTCGGTGACGACACGGCGCTCGCGGGCATCCAGCGTCTGGTGACGCAGGCCCAGGCGTCCTCGTCGCACGCGCAGCGCCTCGCGGACCGCGCCGCGGGCTGGCTCTTCTGGTTCGCGCTCGGCGCGGCGGTGCTGACGCTGGTCGCGTGGAGCGTCTGGGGCACCCAGGAGAGTGCGCTGATCCGGACCATCACGGTCCTCGTCATCGCGTGCCCCCACGCGCTGGGTCTCGCGATCCCGCTCGTCGTGTCGATCTCGACCGAGCGCGCGGCCAAGGCGGGCGTGCTCGTCAAGGACCGCATGGCGCTCGAGCAGATGCGAACGGTCGACGCCGTCCTGTTCGACAAGACCGGCACCCTGACCAGGGGCGAGCCCGTGGTGACGCACCTGGTCGCGACGTCGGGCAGCGAGGACGAGCTGCTCGCGGTCTCCGCGGCCGTCGAGGCCGACTCCCAGCACCCCCTGGCCCGCGCGATCGTGAACGCCGCCGCGGACAGGGGCGTGCAGGTGCCGCGTGCCGAGGACTTCCAGTCCTCGACGGCCGTGGGCGTCTCGGCTCTCGTGGACGGTCGCCGGATCGCGGTGGGCGGCCCCTCGCTCCTGCGCGAGCACGGGCTGTCCCCCCTGCCCGACGCCGCCGCGTGGGAGGGCGAGGGCGCGACGGTCCTGCACGCGCTCGGGCTGGGAGACGGGGCACCCCGCGTGCTCGGTGGCTTCGCGCTGGCCGACGAGATCCGGCCCGAGTCCCGCGAAGCGATCGACGCCCTGCACCGGCGTGGCATCCGGGTCGTCATGATCACGGGTGACGCGCAGGCGGTGGCGCAGTCCGTGGCGGACGAGCTCGGCATCGACGAGGTCTTCGCGGGGGTCAGGCCGGGAGACAAGGGCGACAAGGTCTCCGAGCTCCAGGCCCGCGGGCACAAGGTCGCGATGGTCGGCGACGGCGTCAACGACGCCCCCGCGCTCGCCCAGGCCGACGTGGGTATCGCGATCGGCGCGGGCACAGACGTGGCCATCGCGTCGGCCGGGGTCATCCTCGCGAGCGACGACCCGCGCTCGGTCCTGTCGGTCATCGAGCTGTCGAGGGCCAGCTACCGCAAGATGAAGCAGAACCTGTGGTGGGCCGCCGGGTACAACCTGGTGTCGGTGCCGCTCGCGGCGGGCGTCCTGGCGCCGGTCGGGTTCGTCATGCCGATGGCCGTGGGCGCGCTGCTCATGTCCCTGTCGACCGTGATCGTCGCCCTCAACGCGCAGCTCCTGCGCCGGTTGGACCTCGACCCCGAGCGCGTGGCAGCCTCGTAGCCGATGTCCGTGATGTCCCCGATCACCCCGGCCGGGGCCGTGTCGACCTCCCACCTGGGCAACGCGGTCCGGCCCGCCCGAACCGCCGGCCTCGTCCGGCGGTTCGTGGTGCTGCTCGGGACGGTGGCGCTGCTGGTCGGGTTCGTCGGGATGCACCAGATGTCGGGCAGCCCCGTGGCCCACGGGCCCTCGCACGCGGTCACCGACCCGGCGACCGCCACCGCGGGCCACGCGGTCGGCGACCCGGGCGCGGAGGAGGGGGCGCCGTCGGGCACGGGGCACGGCGAGCTCGAGGCGATGTGCCTCCTGGTGCTCGTCGCGCTCTTCTCGCTCGGCGGCCCGGCGCTCGTGCGCCGCCTGCCCGACGGCGTCACGCACCTCGTGCGCGTCGTCGCGCCCTGGTGGCGGCTCGGGGCCGCGCTGAGGGCACCGTCGCTCGTCGCGCTCGGGATCAGTCGGAGATAGGGGCTCGGCCCGACCAGGGCCGCAGCGACCGTCACCGCCACGGAGTAGCCGTGGCACACCGATCGATCACCTGAAGGACGACTCATGAACAAGCACACCCTGACCAAGGTCGGCATCGGCCTGACCCTCGGCTCGACGCTGGTCCTCGCGGGCTGCGCGGACGCCGGCGACGGCGGAGGCGCGGACGGCCACGACATGGGCGACGGCTCGCCGTCGCAGGACGCGGGGGCGGACGCCACCGGGGCGAACGACGCGGACGTCGTGTTCGCGCAGATGATGATCCCGCACCACGAGCAGGCGCTCGTGATGTCGCGCATCGTGCTCGGCACGGAGGGGGTCGACCCTGCGGTCGTCGACCTCGCTACCCGTATCGAGGGCGCGCAGGAGCCCGAGATCGCGACCATGGAGGGCTTCCTCGAGGAGTGGGGCGCCGAGCCGATGGGCGACCACTCGGGCCACGAGATGGACGGGATGCTGAGCGACGAGGAGATCCAGGCGCTCGAGGCGGCGGACGCCACGACCGTCTCACGCCTGTTCCTCGAGGGCATGATCGCCCACCACGAGGGAGCCGTGGACATGGCGAAGGCCGAGATCGCGGACGGTGAGAACGCCGAGGCTCGCGCGCTGGCCCAGGAGATCATCGACGCCCAGGAGCAGGAGATCCAGGAGATGCAGGACCTGCTGGCAGCTCTGCGGCAGTAGCCGCCGGGTGCCGAACACGGGGTTGAGGTCGTTCTGAGCAGACTGACGACCTCAACCCCGTGGTCGACCGCTGGCAAAGCCCTGGCCGCTGCGAGACTGGGACCATGACTCGATCCTCTCGCGCTGCGGTCGGCGGGCTTCTTCTCACGCCGGGGGCCGGGGCCGGTCGCGACCACCCCACGCTCGTCGCGGTCGAGGAGGCCGTGGCCCCGCTGCCCGCGCGGCGGGTCGACTTCCCGTACCGGCTCGCCGGGAAGCGCATGCCGGACCGGGCGCCGGTCGCGGTCGCGCACCTGGTCGAGGAGGCGACACGCTTCGCGGCCGAGGAGGGGTTCGCGCCCGACCGGCTCGTGCTCGGCGGCCGCTCCTACGGTGGACGCATGTGCTCGATCGCGGTCGCCGAGGGTCTGCCTGCGGCCGGGCTGGTGCTGCTGAGCTACCCCCTGCACCCGCCGGGCAAGCCCGACAAGCTGCGCGTCGACCACTTCCCACAGCTCACGGTCCCAGTGCTCTTCGTGTCCGGCACGACCGACCCGTTCGGCTCTCCCGAGGAGTTCGACGAGCACGTCGCCGCGATCCCCGGGCCGGTCACCCAGGTGCGCCTGCCCGGTGCCCACGACGTCCGGAACGACCACGCGGCGGTGAGCGACGCCGTCGTGCGGTGGCTGGCGACGTTCTGAACCGCGCGCGCCGCGACACGCCAGCGACACGCTGGGAGCGCTTCCACAATCACCCGGTCCCGAGTACCTTTGGCGCTGATATGTCGTGTTCGCCCGGTCGATCCGGGCATGTCGGACGAGTACGGTGATCAACCGTCCGGCACCAGCCCCGCTCGCACCCGAGAGCCGAGGGCGTCCCCCTCCGACCACCCTCGAAAGGTCCTCCTCGATGCGCGCAGCGCCCGTCGCCCTCCTCACGGCAGCGATCCTCGTGGCCACCCCCACGATCGCGTCCGCAGGGTCCGACTCCCCCACCCCGTACACCGTGACCGCGAGCGGTGTGAGCCTGCCCGCAGGCCAGGTGTTCCGCGAGCACGGGCACGTCAACTACCGCGCGACCGCGCTCGACGGGACGGGCGAGCAGAGCTTCAACGTCCACCTCGAGACGGCCAACGGCCGGTCGACCGCGGCGTACGTCGGCGCGAGCTTCCTCGACTTCGCGGGCGCCGTCGCCGCGTTCCCCGCCGGGTTCTGCGTGACGTGGGTCCAGGTCGAGGGCTTCGACGAGCACTTCGGCGAGGGCGGCCAGGCGCCCGAGTGCACGCCCAGGCCGACGCCCCTGAGCCCGGCCCCGCCGATCCCGCGGCCCGTCCCGTCTCCGGCCCCGAGCACCGACGTGCCCGACGGCGGCGCACCGGTCGCGACGCCCACGTCACCTCCGACCGTGGAGGCCCCGACGCCGGCGCCGGTCACGGGGCGCGAGCTCGCCGCGACGGGCCCGGCGCCCGAGGGCGTTCCCGTGGCGGGGGCGACGCCGGTCGCCCGGGCCGTCCCGACGGCGGCGCCCGGTAGCACCGTGGCGCCGGGTGTCGCTGCGGCCGACGACGGCGGCCTCGCGGCGACCGGCTCGAACGCGCTGCTCGTCGCGGGCGGAGCGGTCGTGCTGCTGGCCGCCGGGGTCGGTGCGCTGCTGCTGAGCCGCCGGTCGCGGCGCGCCTGACCTCCCCCTGGAACCAGATGGGTGGTTCGGTCCGAGACGGGTTGCTGGGTCGCGTCCCCAGCAACCCGTCTCAGACCGAACCACCCATCTCGCACGGGCTCGTCGGCGCGGCTAGCGCAGCGGCGCGGCCGGGTACTCGGCCGGCGTCTTGCCGAGGGCCTCGGACAGCTCGAGCCGCTCCTCCAGGACACCGGGACGCTCCTGGTGCATCTCGGCGATCACGGCCTCCTGCGCGGCGGGCGTGAGGTGGTCGAAGTAGAGCGTCCCGTCGAGGTGCTGCGCCTCGTGCTGGAGCGCACGGCCCAGGAAGTGCGACCCCTGGAGCTCGACGGGCTTGCCGTGCTGGTCGAACCCGCGCACGATCGCCTTCACGGGGCGGGCGAGCGGCGAGTACGCGCCCGGGATCGAGAGGCACCCCTCGTCGCTCTCCTCGATCTCGTCCTCCGGACCGTCGAAGACCTCGAGCACCGGGTTGACCACGTGCCCGACGTGACGGTCCTCGTTCTCGTCCTCGACGTCGTACACGAAGACGCGCAGGTCCACGCCGACCTGCGGCGCCGCCAGACCCACCCCCTCCGCGACGAACATCGTCGTGAACAGGTCGTCGACGAGCTGCGCGAGCTCGGGCGTGCCGAACTCCGTGACCTCACGGCACGGGGTGTGCAGGACGGACTCGCCGATCTCGGTGATGCGCAGGATGTTGCCGCGCTCGACCTGGGGAGCGATCTCCGGGAAGGACTTGACCGGCTGGCCCAGGACGTAGGTGGTGGGGCGACGACGGCCGAAGGTGAACATGGACAACAGCATAATGGAACGACCGGTGCACAACCTCGAGGGGTCGTGGGGCGATCTCCTCGACTACAATCGGCCCGAAACTGAGCAGAAGCCAACACAGAAAGAGAAACGTGGACCCCGATTCAGTACGGCCGCGCGGCACGCGGCCCCAAGTGGGAATACCAATCCACGAGCGAGCCCTGACGAACGCTTTAGAAAGGCACGCAGCACGCCTCTTTCCACCTGGGCCGGGGCGGTCCATATTCCTAATAAACGAACCCGAAATCGGGACTGGGCGACCGGACATCATTTTGCTGACGATATCGTCAGTCGGGTTCCAAGAATATGCAAGACGTGCGGTCCGGGTGCCACATCGCAGCGCAACGCGAGTCTCCGATCTCACACTCGACGATGGCGCACTCGGTCTTGATCGAAACTACGTACGCGATCTGCGTGCCAAGTTGCGCTCAGACGGCCTAACTAAAGACCAGTCGTATAGTGCGGGTAAACTCGTGCACGATTCACTGGCAATCGAAGCGAAGATGAAAGACTGGAGGCAGGCACTTCGGCAGGTAGCACTGTTTCGCACCGCAACCCATCGAAGTGCAATATTAATGCCTGAGGCCGTCCTCGATCGAGTGACCGCCGCACATTTGGAGTCATATCGAACCGGCGCTATCGGCGCCCGAGGGGATATTTTGACATGGCACCACTCTGCACGCAAGCGTGATATTGAGAAGACCCAAGCCATTTGGCTATTGGAAATCCTGATGCGCGGCCTTGAGGCCGGAACGGCTCACAAACTCTCACTTCCGCGAAAGCCTTCAACCGCTTCAAGATAGGATTCGACGCGGGCCTGATAAAGTGCGGGAAGTAGCACGTTCTGGCGACTCAACTGGCGGTAGTGCGCTCGCGCACCCTCCAAACTCGCACCAACAGCATCGAGCCGGGAAGTCACAGAATCCATGCCGGAGAGCTTTTTGGCAGAACGACCCAATAGATCCAAATGGAGCATTTGCGCCTCAACGCGCCCCCACTCAGCCAATGGGCGGTCAGCAAATCGGCCAATAAATCCCTTTGGCAACAATTTCTCTGGTTGCTCGGTCTCCAGAATCCTACCCACCTCACCCTCGGCCCTCAGTGCGGCCCAAAGTCTCGGCATGTACACTCGAGGCGCCGCAAGTCCACCGCGAGCGTCCGATGGCTGCCACTTGGAAATTGCGAACTGCCGTAGCGAGTAATGCCAGCCGGCAGCCATGCTGGTACCGCCCGCAGCGACCCCCAACAGACCGTCGATGTCCGAGTACCCCCAGTGCACCTCGAACTCATTTAGTTCACTCAAGTTGTAGATTAGACGCATCAGATTCTCAAGACGGAGTGGAGACCATGGCGCAGAGGGATAGTCTCTACGGCCTCGATCTACAAGCAGGTAGAAGCCTCGCACGTCCAGAGTTGTGGCAACATCCAGCCAGTCGGCGACCGAATTCCAGTCATCGAAAGCGACATCCTCGATGACAACGGAAGCAATCGTGCGAGTGCCACCCCAGTCTTTTGCCGCAGTTCTTGCAAACTGCAAGGACAGCGGAGTCCAAATGTCGGAAAAAGTGGACTGCTTGCATGCGGGCGCGATCATGACTTCTGATATCCCGATAGCCGCGTTTGCTGCAGCGACATCCCGAACCTGTTGAGAGACACGAGTAGCATCCTGGGACCAGTGCATTGTGCCGTATGCAATCCCCTGTGACTGATGGTGCCGCGCAGTCCCCGCTGGGGAAGTCGAATAGATGTATGTTTGCGGATCTAGTAGCGTTCGAACACCGACCCGACGGCATGTCGCGACGGTGGCCGACAGGGTTTCAACATCCTCGTCGCCCGAGCTAAGAATAACGCCAGAAATTGCCCCTGTCGCGCTTAGTTCGTCGATTTTCCGCGACTTACCATATCCATGTTGAAGATTCATCGTCATGTTTCTGCCCCCAGTATCACAAGCGGAGTTTCGACGTTACGATAGCGGCGACTCGGCCGCGCAGCTAGGAGCCGGCTGATTACTTGCTTCATGGAAGCATGGCAAGAAATCGGCTCAAGCATACTGGGATCGAATGACTCTAGTCGCCGGACGTAAGAGTTTGCATCAATTCCCGGCACCCAGAATGGGTGCGTTCCTGTCAGTACCTCGAGACAGACCATACCTACGAGAAAGAGGTCGGTGCGAAAGTCGATTTGCACATTTCTTCGCTGCAGAAATTGCTCCGGCGCAGCGTATCTTGGGGTCCTTGGGGATATATCCATCGAGGCCGTTATGGGACTCAGTTCGTCATGGTAGGCGATGCCTAGATCTAGTAGCACTGGTATGTTGTCTTCGTCATAGACAATATTGCCTGGCTTGATATCACGATGAACAATTCTTGCGTCATTCCACATCGATCTAACAGCTCGCAGAAGCGCCACAAGAAGTTCTTTGGCCCCGACCGGGTCACCGCCAGGTACGATACGGTCTTGGAGCGTGCCGCCTCCGTAGTATGGCTCCACATACCAAATATAGAGTTCATTTCCGATGAAACGTGTCGACGGCTCCTGCAACAACTGAACGACATGCGGCGATGAGATTCGTTGCATTCCCACGATCTCCCGCGCGAAGCGGTCAGGAAGCGTAAGCTCGTCGGTCTGCTCGGCCTCATTTTGTGGCAATGGCTCGTGAAGAACCTTCAGGACCTGCGCACCATCGTTTCCGCGGATCTTGAAAGCGGTCTTGAACCCGCCGACGCCGAGTTCTGGGAGCTCGATATCGAACTCTGGAAATGCGGAACGCACGTCATCGTAGTTCGCAAACAAGGTTCAACCCTAGCCTCGTCGTAGAGGGACGGAAGCGATCCTTGCAGATTATGGCGATGCGGGGAAGCCTTCCAGGGAAATTCACCCCGAGGCCTTATGGAGCCGCCTATCAGAATCGAACTGATGACCTTCTCATTACGAGTGAGACGCTCTACCGACTGAGCTAAGGCGGCGCGTGCCAGACGTCGCGCCTTGGGGCGCTCCGTTTCAGCAAGCGTCGCAACTGTACCCAACGCGGGGGCGCGAGCACAAACTGACTCGGAGCGGCGCCGTCGGGCAGCCCTCCCCCGCCCCACGGCCAGTACGCCCCGGCTCCGCGCGGGCCCCTGCCCGCACCATGCCAGACGGCCCGGCCGCATCAGCGACCGGGCCGTCCAGACCGCACCAGCAGGGCTCGAGGGCCCTCAGCAGACCTTCCCGTCCTCCGGGACCTTCCCGTCGACCAGGTAGGTGTCCACGGCGTCGGCGACGCAGGTGTTGGACCGGCCGTAGGCCGTGTGCCCCTCGCCCTCCCAGGTGAGCAGCGTCGCGGAGTCGAGGGTCTTGGCGAGGCCCTCGGCCCACACGTACGGGGTCGCGGGGTCGTTGGTGGTGCCGATGACGACGATGGGCGCGGCGCCCTCGGCGTGGAGGTCGAACTCCTGGTCGACGACGGGGTAGGGCCAGTCGACGCAGGTCAGGCCGCCGTAGGTGAAGAACGAGCCCATGGTCGGGGCCGCCTCCTCGATCTGGGCGGCCTGCTCGGCCATGAACGCGGGGTCGGGGTTGCCGCGCGCGTCGAGGCAGTTGATGGCGCGGAACGCCTCGGCCGAGTTGTCGTTGAACGTGCCGTCGGCGTTGCGGCCGTTGTACAGGTCGGCGAAGCCGAGCAGCATGGTGCCGTCGCCGTCGTTGAGCGCGGCGTCCAGGCCGGCGGTCAGGGCGTACCAGCTCTCGTTGTTGTAGAGCGGCAGCGCGATCCCGTAGAACGCGAGCGTCGACGTCAGGCGGCGGTCGCTCGAGGTTCGCATGGGGCGGTCGGAGACCTGGTCGAGGAACGCCTTGACCTGCGCCATGCCGTCGTCGACCGAGCCGGTCAGCGGGCAGTCCTTGCCGCCCTGGCAGTCCTTCACGTAGGCGCGCAGCGCGTTCTCGAAGCCGACGGCCTGCTGCGCGGAGATCTCGTCGGAGGTCAGCGAGGTGTCGATCGCGCCGTCGAGGACCATGCGCCCGACCTTCTCCGGGTAGAGCCCCGCGTACGTGGCGCCGAGCTGGGTGCCGTAGGAGAAGCCGAGGTAGTTGAGCGTCGGGTCGCCGAGGGCGGCGCGCAGCATGTCCATGTCGCGCGCGGCGCTCTGGGTGTCGACGTTGCCGAGGAGGTCGCCCGTGTTCTGCGCGCACGCGTCGGCCCAGGCCTTGAGGTCGGCGGTCATCTCGGCGCGGCCCTCGTCGCTGTCGGGGTAGGCGCGGGACAGCGAGGCGTCCTTGGCCGCGTCGTCGAGGCACACGACGGGGGTCGAGGCCCCGACGCCGCGGGGGTCGAACCCGATGACGTCGTACGCCTCCTTGACGGGCTCGCCGATGCTGCCTGCCGCGCTCGTGATGTACTCGATGCCCGACCCGCCCGGCCCGCCGGGGTTGGTCAGCAGCGACCCGATCTTCTCGCCCGACGCGGGCAGCCGCTTGAGCGCGAGCTCGATCTTGCCCTGCGCGGGGTCGTCCCAGCTCAGGGGGGCGATCGCGGTTGCGCACTCGAACCCGCCGCCGCAGTCGTCCCACGCGAGGCTCTGCCCGTAGAACTCGGCGAGCTCGGCCGGCACGTCCTCGCCGGTCGCCGTGGACCCGGTCGAGGTCCCCGTCTCCACCGGGCTCTGCACCTTGGGCGAGGGGGCGCACGCCCCGAGCAGCAGGGCGACGGCGAGCGTCGCGGCGGACAGCGCTGTGGTGCGGCGGTGGGGCGTCTTCACCTGGCAACGGTAACGGGTCCGGCAGGGCCGGGGACCTCGAACGACGCCCCCGGCCCTGCCCTTCACGCGAACTTCACGGGCGGCGGGCCGACGGGCCGCCCCGACCCCTGGCGGGGCCCGTCACCGGGTCAGGACTGGGCGACCCACGCGGCCTCGCCGACCTGCCCGGCGGCAGCGCGCGGCGTCAGCACGACCGATCCCGCCTCGTCGAGGCGCACGGTCACGTCGGCCGCCTCGTCGACCCCCTCGGGTGCCTTGACGACGGTGGTCCAGGGGCGCAGGTCCATGGTGCAGGGCTTGGTCTCGTCGACCTTCTGGAAGGTCACGACGACGTCGCTCCCGTCCAGGGTCGCGTCGCCCTCGGCGATGCGGGGGCACGTGCTCGACCCGAACGTCACGACGTACAGGTAGCCGTCGTCCGCGGTCCAGGCCGCGCCGGTGCCGCCGGTCGTGGGGGCGTCGATCCCTGCGGGCAGGTCGACGCCGTTGGCGCCCGCCTCGATCGGGAGGTCGGCCGCGTTCAGCGGGGCCTCGGGGGTCTCGTCGGAGGGCGTGCTCTCGTCGGCGGTGCTCTCCTCGGCGCTGGGGGTGTCCGAGGCGTTCCCGCCCGAGTCGGTGTCCGTCCCGCACGCGGTGAGCGCCAGGAGCGCGACGAGCGAGACGGCGGGGGCGAGGCGGCGCAGGGAAGTCATGAGCGGGGTCTCCTTCGGCTTCGGCGTGGGCGCCGCGGCGGCGTGCACCCCTCACTCTCATCATGTCGCGGGGACCGCGGTTCTTGCGCCGCGACACGGCCCGCCCGACGACGTCGCACAACACGCGTCGTCAGGCTCTGCCGGGGAGAGGCCGGGCCGGGCGCACGGTCGCACCCCTGCGCGGGCCGACCCGCCTCTGCGGCGGGCCGCTCAGCCGACGGGCGCGACGCCGTCGGGCGGGCCGCCTTCGACGACGCCCGCGCGGAGCATCTCGACGAACGCGGCGAGGGTGGGCGAGGTGTTGTCGGGCGACCAGGCCGCGCCGATGTCGCGCGAGGGCACGGGCTCGTCGAGGCGGATCTCGACGACGTCGTGCACGGGCTGCCTGGCGGGCGGGAGGACGCTCACGCCGAGGCCCGCGGCGACGAGACCGCGCACCGTGTGCAGGTCCTCGCCCTCGAACCCGATGGTCGGGCGCACGCCCGCGGCGGCGCACAGCGCGTCGACCGTCCCCCGCAGCCCGAACCCGTGCTTGAGCGTGATGAACGTCGAGCGTGCGGCCTCGCGCAACGTGGCGGCCGGGCGCGACGCGAGCTCGTGACCTGCGGGGACGATCAAGACCAGGGGCTCGCGGAAGAGCGTGAGGATCTCGCGGCCCGCGGGGGCCGGGACGAGGCGCGACACGAGGGCGATGTCGGCCTCGCCCGCGTCGAGCGCGTCGAGGCACGAGCGACGGGCGCCCTGCGTCATGGTGAACCGGACGGCAGGGTGGTCGGCGAGGAACTCCTTGATGAGGGCAGGGACGACGGACTCACCGAGCGAGGTCTGGAACGCGACCGACAGCGTGCCGCGCGCGAGCGCCTCCCTCGAGCGGACGGCGTCCACGCCCGCGCCGAGCGCCGCGAGCGCCCCGCGCGCGTGCGGCAGGAGAGCGCGCCCTGCGTCGGTGAGCCGGATACCGCGCCCGTGGCGCTCGACCACGGGCACGCCCAGCACCTCGCCGACGCGCGCGACGGCCCGGGACACGGTCGGTTGCGGGGCGCGCAGCATCGCGGCCGCGAGCGTGACCTGCTCGACCTCGGCGACCGCGACGAACGCGGGCAGCAGGGGCAGCAGGCGGCGGGTCTCTTCGTCCAGCGCGGCATCCATGCTCAGATCGTATTCCTCGGCAGAGATACATGCATTGGACGCAAGAGTTGGACGCTCCTAGCGTCGAACCCATGCCCAACGCCCTCGCGCCGGTCACGACCCGTGCGCTCGTCGTCCTGCCCTCCGCTCCGTGGACAGGACACCGACGCAGCTCCCAGGGATACCGCAGGACCGTCGTGGCGCTCGTGTGCGCGGGGCTCGCGACGTTCGCCCAGCTCTACTCGCCGCAGGGCATCCTGCCCATGATCTCGTCGGATCTCCGCATCGCAGCCCCCACGGCCTCGCTCACGGTCTCGGCCGCGACCCTCGGCCTCGCGCTCGCTGTCCTGCCCTGGTCAGTGGTCGCCGACCGCATCGGCCGCGTCCGCGCCATCCAGGTCGCCCTGATCGCGGCGACGACCATCGGCCTGCTGGCACCGTTCGCGCCCACGATCGAGCTGCTCGTCGTCGGCCGCTTCCTGGAAGGAGCGGCGCTCGGCGGGGTGCCTGCGCTCGCGATCACCCTGCTGCACGAGGAGATCCACTCCGCGCACACCGCGGTCGTCGCAGGGATGTTCGTCGGCGGGGTGTCGATCGGCGGGCTCGCAGGCCGGGTGCTCTCCGCGGGCGTCGCCGAGCTCGCGGGCTGGCGCGTGGGCCTGGCCGTGGTGTCGGGGCTGTGCGTGCTCACGACCGCCGCGTTCGTCGTGCTCGCACCGCGCGCGCGGGGCTTCGTGCCGGACCGCGACGGGTTGAAGCACGTCGGCTCGCTCGTCCTGACGAACCTGCGCGACCGCGGCCTGCTCGTCCTGTACGCCAACGGTGCCCTCGTCATCGGCGGGTTCGTGACGATCTACAACTACCTCGGGTTCCGCCTCGAAGCCCCTCCCTACCTGCTGTCCCCGGCCGTCACGTCGCTCGTCTTCTTCGCCTACCTCGGCGGGACCGTGTCGTCGCGCCTCGCGGGCAGCCTGACCGTGCGGTGGGGTCGCCGACGGGTCCTGGCCGTCGCGGGCGCCACGATGAGCGCGGGCGCCCTCCTGACGCTCGCCCCCCAGATCCCCCTGATCCTGCTGGGGCTCGTGATCCTCACCGCGTCGTTCTTCGGCGCGCACGCGGTCGCGTCGGGGTGGGTCGGGCACCGGGCCGTCGTCGGCCGGTCCCAGGCCACGTCCCTGTACAACGCCTTCTACTACGCCGCGTCGAGCCTGCTCGGCTGGCTCGGCGGCGTGACCTGGGTGCACGCGGGGTGGCCCGGGGTCGCGATCTTCGTCGCCGCGGTGACCCTCACGGCGCCGCTGCTCACGCTCGGATCGCGGTCGCTGCGCACGCCCGCTAGCGGGACGACGCGACGAGCCGCCCGTCCGCGCCCTCGACCGACACCCGCCGGGGCAACGCGCTCTCTGGCGTCGTGAGCTCCACGGTCCTCACGCGGTCGCCGGGGACGGGGCGTCGATCGCCAGCTTCACCCCGACGGCGCCCAGCAGCGTCCCGGTCGCGCGGCGCTGCCAGCGCATCCACGTCGGCCGCGAGCGCAGGAACACCGCGATGCTGCCTGCCGCGAGCACGATCGCGGCGTTGACGACCATGCTGACCCCGATCTGCACGCCGCCCAGCACGAACCCCTGCGCCATGACGTCACCGGCGGCCGGGTCGATGAACTGCGGGAAGAGCGCGAGGTACATGATCGCGGCCTTCGGGTTGAGCAGGTTCGTCAGCAGCCCCATGCGGAAGAGCCTGCCGCGGGAGTCCCGGGGCAGGTCCTGCGCCTCGAACGGACCGCGGCCGCCCGGTCGCAGCGTCCGCCACGCGAGGTACAGCAGGTAGCAGGCGCCCGCGACCTTGAGGGCGACGTACAGCCACGGCACGAGCACGAAGACCGCGGCGAGCCCCACGTTCGCCATCGTCATGTAGACGAGGAACCCCACGGCCGTCCCCGCGAGCGAGACCATGCCCGCGCGCCACCCCTGGCTGATGCTGCGCGAGACCAGGTAGACCATGTTGGGCCCAGGGGTGAGCACCATGCCGAGGGCGACCGCCGTCATGCCCAGGACCGCTGCCGTTCCGACCACGCCGGCCTCCTTCTCGTCCTGTGCATTGTGCCCGCACCGGTGCGGGACGACCACCCCTGACGACCACCCTGTCGCGAGCGTGCCCGGTCCAGCGCCCGGTCCCGTGCTCCGTCCCGTGCCCGCTCACCGTGCACGACCACCACCACCGAGGCAGGGTGGAACGAGCAGGTGCGATGAGTTCCGGTGACCCGGCGGGTCTTCGTCCCATACCGCTGAGACGGCCGGCGCCCACGCCGTCCCGCTCACCCGACCGAGAGGCACGACCGTGACCGACATCGAGACCCGCACCCTCGAAGCCCCGGGGGCGACCATCACCTACGACGTCCGCGGGAACCTCGCCGACGCGACCACCGAGGCCCCCGTCCTCCTGATCGTCGGCTCACCCATGGGTGCCGACGGGTTCGTCACCCTGGCCTCGCACTTCACCGACCGGCCGGTCGTGACCTACGACCCGCGCGGGGTGTCCCGCAGCACCCGCACCGACCCGTCCGCCCCCGTGACCCCCGACCACCACGCCGACGACCTGCACCTCGTGATCGAGGCCCTGGGCGCCGGACCGGTCGACGTCCTGGCGAGCAGCGGCGGGGCGGTCAACGCCCTCGCCCTCGTCACCCGGCACCCCGAGCAGGTGCGGACCCTCGTGGCGCACGAGCCGCCGTCGGGCCCTGCGCTGCCGGACCGCGACGCGGCGCTCGCCGCGGTGCAGGCCGTGTCACGGTCCTACCAGGACAAGGGGTTCGGTGCGGGCATGGCGCACTTCATCGCCCTCACCAGCTGGGAGGGCCCCTTCCCCGACGACTTCGCCGACCAGCCCGCCCCCGACCCGGGTGCGTTCGGGTTCCCCGCCGAGGACGACGGGTCCCGCGACGACGCGCTGCTGGGGCAGAACCTCGTCAGCTGCACCCACTACGAGCACGACTACGACGCCCTCTCCCGTGTCTCGACCCGGGTGGTCCTGGCCGCCGGGGAGGAGTCGGGCGAGCAGATGGCCGCTCGCGCGGCCCGTGGGGTCGCGAAGAACATCGGCTCCGAGGCCGTCGCGTTCCCCAGCGGGCACGGCGGGTTCATGGGGGACGAGTACGGCATGCCCGGCGACCCCGACGGGTTCGCCGCCGCGCTCCGCAAGGTCCTCGAAGGGACGGACGTCCGCTGAACCGCCGGTCGGCCGGAGCTCCTCGTGCTGGAGCCCCGGCCGGCCCCACCACGGAGGTACGCATGGACCGTGACGCTGTGATGAGCTGGGTCGCCGCCTACGAGACGGCCTGGCGCGGCGAGGACCGGGGGGCCGTCGCGTCGCTGTTCACCGAGGACGCCACCTACGCACGGTCGCCCTACGACGACCCGCTGCGCGGGCACGACGCGATCCGCGACTTCTGGCTCGCCGACGCCGGGGAGACGTTCGCCATGACGGCCCAACCCGTCGCGGTCGACGGCAGCGCAGCGGTGGTGCGGGTCGAGGTCCGCTACGGCGGCGCGACGCCGCAGGAGTACCGCGACCTGTGGATCCTGCGGTTCGCGGACGACGGCCGCGTCGAGGACTTCGCGGAGTGGGCGTACTGGCCCAGCAAGCCGTACACCGCGGACTGAGGCCCCGGGCGCGCTGCTCCCGGTCGCGCCCGCCACGGCCGCGCCCGCCGTGGTCCGCAGTCCCGCCCGTCACGGTCCCGCCCGCCGTGGTCCGCAGTCGCGCGCGCCGCAGTCCGCACGCCGCACCCCGCGCTCAGCCCCTGCGCTCCGCACCCCGCGCCCTCGCTCGGCCCGCGTGCGAGGATCGCGACCATGAGCGCGCCGCCGCACCCGGCCCCCACCGGACCCTCTGGCCCGTCCGGTTCCTGGGGCATGCGCACCGACGTGCTGCGCCACGGCCGTGGGCACGACTCGGACCGGGTCGGCTACATCGAGCTGTTCTTCGACCTCGTGTTCGTCTTCGCGGTGACCCAGCTCTCGCACTCGCTCATCGCGCACCCCGACGGCACGACGCTGGTCCAGACGCTGATCCTGGGGGCTGCGGTCTGGTACCTGTGGATCGACACGACGTGGGTCACGAACTGGCTCGACCCCGAGCGCACACCCGTGCGGACCCTGCTGATCGTCCTCATGCTGCTGGGGCTGCTCATGTCGAGCGCGATCCCCGAGGCGTTCGGCGACAAGGCGCTGCTGTTCGCGGGGACGTTCGTCGCAATCCAGGTGGGGCGCTCGGCGTGGACGGCGTTCGCGCTGCACCGGCACTGGCCGGAGAACGGCACGAACTTCGTGCGCATCACGGTGTGGCAGGTGTCGTCGGGGATCCTGTGGGTCGCGGGCGCCCTGGCCCCGGACGAGTCGTGGCGGCTGCTCCTGTGGGTCGCGGCGGTTCTCGTCGACTACGCGGGTCCCCGCGCGCTGTTCCGGGTCCCCGTGCTGGGTCCGACGGATCCCGCGACGTGGGTCGTGCGCGGCGGGCACATGGCCGAGCGCGTGGGCCTGTTCATCATCATCAGCCTGGGCGAGTCGATCATCGTGACGGGGACGGCGTTCGGGGAGCTCGAGCTGACGGGCACGGTGCTCCTCGCGTTCCTCGCGGCGTTCGCGTCGACCGTGCTCATGTGGCTGCTGTACTTCGACCGCTCCGAGCGTCGCGCGACGGCCTTCTTCTCGGGCTCGGACTCGCCGGGGATGATCGCGCAGACGGCGTACACGTACGTCCCCTACCTGCTCGTGGTCGGGATCGTGCTCACGGCGGTCGCGGACGAGATCGTGCTGCTGCATCCCCTGGGCCACGAGGACGTGGGGCACTCCGACCCGTGGACGGCCGGGCTGATCTGCGGTGCGGGCATGGTCTACCTCGCGGGGAACACGCTGTTCCGGCGTGCGACGGGTGGGTCGTGGTCGGTGCCGCACGTCGCCGGCGTCCTGGCGCTGGGCCTGCTCTACCTCTCGTACCCGGTGCTGTCGCCGCTCGCGATCAACTGGGTCTCGAACGGCGTGCTGCTCGCCGTGATCCTGGGGGACGTCGCGCTCTCGCGACGTGGGTCCGCCGCCGGGCGATCGCTCTCCGGCGACGGCGGCACGCCTTCCGGCGACGCCAGCCCGACGGCGGAGCGCCCCTAGCCCACCTGGCTCGCCCGCGGCGACGGCCGGGGGGTCTCGAAGAAGTGGTCCACGTCCTCGCGCGTGAGCGACGCGCCGTCGTGGCCGCCTGCGATGCTCGCGAGGAAGCGGGCGGCCAGGTCGCGCACCGGCTCGTTGGTGATCGAGGAGTGGTGCCGCAGGATCTCGAACGCCTCCTCGTCGTCGAGGCCGTAGACGACCATGAGCGCTCCCTTGGCCTGCTCGATCGTCGCCCTGCGGGCTGCGGACGCCGAGACCGCCTGCGTGGCGTGCGCCTGGGCGAAGGCCTCCTGCGAGTCCGTGAGGTCCATGAAGTAGCCGGTGACCTGCGCGACCTCACCCGTCACCGGGTCGACGTCCCCCTGACCGACCACCCCGAGGATGCGGGTCCGCCCGGCGGCGTCGATGATCCGGTGGATGCCGCTGAACGGTGTTCCGGTGCGGGTGACGTCGGCGAGGATCCCCGCGACGCGCGTGACGTCGTCGGGATGCTTGTGGGCGAGCATGAGCTGGGTCGTCGGGACGACCTCGTGGGGCGCGAACCCGTGCATCTCGAACAGCTCGTCGGACCACCACCACCGACCGGTGGGGACGTCGAGCGTGTAGCGCGCGACCGGTTGCGCCCCTCCGGCCAGGAGGGCCGCCACGAGCCCGTGGTCGTTCTCGTCCTTCGTGTCCTGTGCCATCGCGTCGACGCTCCCCAGTGCACCCCGGGGCTGCCCTCCCCAGGTTCCGTCCTTCCGATCGTAGGCATGCGCGGCCGGAGCGCAACAGGTCGCGGATCCCGCCGTCGCGTGGGTTCTCTCCGGCAGGGGTGACGGCCCGACGGCGCCGCTCGCCTCTGGGGTGAGCGGCGCCGTCGGGCGTGGGGCGGGCGGTGCTACCGCTCGGTGCCCTCGGTGCTCTCTGGCGCGGCTGCCGCGGCGGCGCCCGTGCGCCGGTTGCGCGCGACGAGCACGCCGCCGCCCGCGACGAGCAGCAGCGCGAGCCCGACGAGGAGGCCCACCTGGGTCCCGGTCGCGGGCAGACGGGGGCCGAGGCCACCGCCGGTCCCGTCGGTGCCGGACCCTGCGCCCGGGTCGCTCGTCGAGCCACCGGCACCCGCACCACCCGCACCGCCTGCGCCACCCGTGCCACCCGTCGGCCCGCCGTCGCCGTCACCACCTCCGGTGACCTCGGCGAAGTTCACCAGGTACACCTCGGAGGAGTCGGTGCCGCCGTACGGGTCGGCGGTCACGACGTACCAGCCGTGCTCGCCCGCGCCGGGACGCTGCCACGTCGCGGACAGCTCGGTGCCGCTCTCGACGTCGTCGAACTCGGCGATGGACCGCGTCATGAGGACCTCGGCCGTGAAGGCGTCCGACGTGAGGGTCTTGGTCCGTGGCTCGATCCCGAGCGCGGCGTACGGGATCACGAAGTCCTGGTGCTCGGGGGCGAGCGACGGGTCGTCGGACCCGTACCGGTCGAGGTACGGCGAGTACGTCCGGGCGTGGATCGTGCGCCCCTGGTTGTCGAACTGGAGGAGGCGCAGGAACGACTGACCGCCCTCGGGGAGTCCCTGGTAGTCGAAGAGGATCTGGTGGACCGAGCGGTCGGTCACGCCGTCGCCGTCATCGTCGAAGTCGTCGACCCGCGTGAACGCGTCGTGGTAGTGACCCGAGAAGACCATCTTGACGTTCGGGTTGGTCGCCACGACCTCGTCGTAGATGCGCTGCGGCACGGGGCCCAGGCCACCGGTCGTGAGCATGTACTCGTGCAGGTTGATGATCGCCTCGCGCTCGGGGTAGCGCGCGAGGACCTCGTTCATCCACGCGATCTCGGCGTCGCCCGGTCCCCAGCCCATGTAGAGCATGAGGAAGTCGATGCCGCCCGCGGTGACGAGGTCGTAGTGCCCGCGGTTGTCCTGGTAGGAGCCGCCGTACCAGGGGTTGGCCGCGTAGCGGGCCTCGCCGAAGAGCTGCGAGTACGGCCCGTAGTCGATCTCCTTGTGGCCCACGTCGTGGTTGCCCGCGAGCACGCCGTACGGCAGGTCGGCGTCGTCGAGCATCGAGTACGCCGCGTCCGCGTTGGCCCACTGGTGGGGCTGGGTGTGGTTGTCCACGATGTCGCCCGTGTGGAACACGTACTGGAGGTTGGTCGCCGCGCGCTGGTCCAGGAAGTAGTCGTGGATGTCGAGCTGACGGTCGTAGTAGGAGTCGTTGTAGTACTGGGTGTCGGACTCCCAGCCGAGCGTGAAGTCGTAGGACGAGCGCGGCGTGTCCTCGGGGTGGTTCGGGGTCACGGGCGTCTCGCGCGTCGAGAGGTCCTCGCCCGCGAAGCCCTCGGAGTGCTGCACGAGCACCGTGAGGACGCCGTCCCGCGCGTGGTCCTTCGCGGGGACGGTCGCCGAGAGGGTGAACGCCTCGGGCTCGGTCGCCCCGGCAGCGGTGACGTGCCGGTCGACCTCGTCCCAGCCGCCCGTCGCGGTGTTCAGGACGTACAGGAGCACCTTGGCGTCGGCGTTGGCCGACCCGTCCCAGGTGAGGCGGGTCGCGTAGTCCTCGCCCGCGTCCTCGGGGATCGTGACCTGGTAGGTCCGGTAGGGGAACTGGGAGTCGGAGGCCGTGGTCGCGCCGTCTGCGCGTGCCGCGTCCTTGGCGCGGGCGCCGGGCCCGGGCTGGGCGAGCGCGGCGTCGGCGGCGACTCGCGTCGTGCCCGACGACGTCACGACCGCCGCGTCCTCGTCGTCGAGCCGGTAGCCCTCGCGGAACGAGACGTCGAGCCGGTCGCCGCTCGGGTCGGTGACCTTGGCACGCAGCTCGACCTCGTCGCCCTCGACGGTCGTGCCGCCCGCAGGCGAGACGGCCTCGGAACCGGGGTTCTCGACCGGGGTCGTGAAGGTCACGGTCCGCTCGCTCAGGTTCCCGACGACGTCGCGCGCCGTCAGCGCGAAGGTGTGCTCGCCGTCGGGCAGGACGAGCGACGACGTCGCGTACGGGAGCGCGACCCCCTGGCCGTCGAGCGTCGCGGTGAGCGACGCGAGCCCCGAGCCCGCGTCGGTCGCGGACGCGTCGAGCGTGAACTCGCCGCGGTAGTCCGTGCCGTCCACGGCGTCGGTCGTGATGACCGGGCTCGTGTTGTCGACGACCACGCCGGCCCGCGCGGAGTCCGTGCCGTCGGTCGCGGCGACCGTGTGCTCGCCGTCGGCCACGGCCGCGGTGTCCCAGGAGTACGACACCGCGGTGAAGGCGTCGTCCGGGAGCGTGAAGCGGGCGTCGAAGAAGTCGAGCTTGCCGACGCTGTCCCCCATCTGCAGGACCGTGGTCGGGTCGTCGTACCCGGCGGGGCGCAACGTGCGACCGTCGGGCAGGACCAGGCGCAGGTTCTTGATCTGGAAGTCGTCGTTGTTCTCGTCGGGGTCGATCTCCGGGGCGGCCTTGGTGCCCGCGTAGACGCTCACGACGAGCTCGTCGCCCTGGCGCACCATGCGCAGCGGGACGTCGGTCGCGATCGTCTCGTAGCCCTCGTAGATGCCGTCGTCGAAGATGTTCAGCACCTCGCCGCCCGACAGCACGCCGTTGCGGAAGAAGGTGTTGACGCCGCCCGCCTCGAACGCGAAGACAGGCTCGGCCTCGAGCGCCGGGGCGACGGGGGTGACGCTCGCGCCGTCGATCGTGAGAGACAGCGGGCTCGGGTAGGTGGCGCCCGCGGCCGCGACGGACGTCGTGCCCGTGACGAACTCGCCCTCGGTCACGCTCAGGCGCACGGGCGCGGTGTCGACGCCTGTGATCGCGACCCGGCGCGGGGCCGTGCGGGTCTCGTGCGTGCCGTCGGACGCGACGAGCACGTACTCGTACCAGCGCTTGCCCGTGAGGTCGGCCGGGTGGATCGCGTGCCGGAACGCCGTCCGGGCACCGGACCCGTCGGCGGCGAGGCCCGCCGCCAGGTCGATCCGCTGGTAGTCGGCGTCGACGTCGCTGCGCAGCAGCAGGCGCACCGAGCGCACCTGGACGTCGTCGGTCACGGTCGCCTCGACGGCGAGCTCGTCGGCCGGGTCGACCTGCGCCGGGGTCGCGTCCGTGACCGTCGGCGCGACCGTGTCGGCCGGGACCTCGACGGGCACGGCGGGCTTCTGCGCGGCCGAGACCGCGCCGGGAGTCGCGGCGCTCACGCCGATCTTGCGCTGGACCATGGCGTCGGCCGCGTCGGCCGCGTACTGGATGCCCCGGTCAGCGACCGGGTCCTTGGCGCCACCCAGGTTGTAGTAGGCACGGTTGAGCGCGAAGCCGGTACGGGTCGTGATCTCCAGCCCGCGCGGCGACCCGTTGGCCATGCCGCCCGAGTGGATCTCCACCAGGTCGGTCCCGGCCACCAGGTGCGTGCCGAACTTCGCGTTGAAGTCGGCCCCCGTCAGGTGGTCGTTCTGGCCGTTCTTGACCCACAGCACGAGCGTCCCGCCCGCGGGGACGACGACGTCGCCCGGCACGGCCGGCCACTCCACGACCTGGCTGTTGGTCAGGTCGTCGAGCGGGTAGAGGTAGTTCAGCGTGTAGTCGTCGAAGTCGACGGGGGTGCTCGACGCGTTGTACAGCTCGACGAACTCGTAGCCGTCGCCCGTACCGACGTTGGACGAGTCGGGCAGCAGCTCGGTCACCTGCAGGTGCGCGCCGTTCCCGGGAGCGGGCTCGGTCGTGGGCGGGTCGGTCGGGGTCTCGCTCGGGCCGGGCGTGGGCTCGACCGGCTCGGTCGGCTCTGTCGGCGTGCCCGTCGGCTCGGGGCTGGGCTCCGGGTCGGGCGTGACGGGCGGGACCAACGCCTCGGGCGCGACGACCCCCGGCGACGGGACGCCCTTCGCCTCGAGCAGCCCCGCCGACGCCGCACCCTCGCCCGGCACCCGGAAGTGCACCGTGCGCCCGGCTGCGACGGACCCGGCCGAGTAGAACGACCAGGTGGGGGACGCGCCGTCGGGCCCGAGGACCCGGATGCCGCGGTCCCCGCCGTTGGCCATGCCCGCCTGGCCGCTCACACGCACGAGCTGGTAGTCGCTCGCGGTGGCGCCCGCGGCGGCGTAGTGGTCGCGGAAGTCCTGCTCGGTGCGGACCGAGGTGTCGACGTTGCCCGACGTGTAGTCGAGCCACAGGACCACGGCCTGCCCGGCCGGGACGACCGTGCCCGCCGGGACGCTCAGCGGCACGTCGCGCGAACGGTCGTCCGAGTCGGCGTACGTGTAGGCGAGCCCGATGCCCGCGGCCGTCAGGTCCACCGGGGCGTCCGAACGGTTGAAGAGCTCGACGTACTCGAAGTCGTCGACGCCGGTGTTGTCCGGGGCGAGCTCGGAGACGAAGAGCGGGAACGGCGTGCTCGTGGCGGCCCGGGGCAGGGCCGACGGTGCCGCGAGCGCCGCCGCCGGTGCGCCGGCCGACGCGGTCACCGCGGTGCCGACGGCCGTCGTGAGGCCGATCGACACCACGGCGACGCAGCCGGTGAGTCGTCTGGTCAGGGACATGCGGGTTCCTCCGGTCTTTCCCGGTCGTGGGGGTTCCGTCGGACCGTAGGAAACCGGTGTGAACCGGAGGTGGCCCGACATGTCGGGTACCTGAACGACGGGTGACCGAGGCACCTGTTCCGGGGCAGGAGTGACGCACGCCTCACACGGCGATGGGTGTGGCGGGCGCGCGGTGGGCCCGTGGCGGGCGCCGACCGTGCGCCCCGACGGCCTCAGGCGGACACGGGAGCCGCCACCGGGGCAGGCCGCGCAGCGAGCGATCCGTGCCCCGCGACGTCGATCCCCGCGGCGACGACGCGCGCGACACCGTCCGTGACCTCGACCGTCGAGACCGAGGCGTTGGGCAGCGCGACGAGCCCGGCCGGGTCGATCGTCGCGAGCATCGCGCCGAGCGTCAGCCCGTGGCCCACGACGAGCACGTGCTCGTCACGGTCCGCGCCCGGGCCGGCCGCGTCGTCGTGCGCGGCGACGATCCGCCCGAGGACCGCCCGGACACGCGTCATGAACTCCGCGCCGGGCTCACCCCCGCCGATGCCCGGGTGGGTACCCGCGAGGACTGCGGGCACGAGGGTGCTCCACGGGACGACCGCGTCGAGCTCCCGCTCGGGCCGTCGCTCGAAGGTGCCGAAGGACAGCTCGCGCAGGTCCTCGTCGACCGACAGCCTCAGGTCGGGGTGGTGGCGCAGGATCTCGATCGCCGTGAGCACGGCGCGGCCCTGGGGCGAGGAGTACGCGGCGTCGAAGTCGTGGCGCGAGAGGTGCTGCGCCGTGACGCGCACCCCTGCTCGGCCCGTCCGCGTGAGCGGCGAGTCGCACGCACCCTGGAGGAAGCGTCGCGAGTTGAGGACGGTCTGGCCGTGGCGGACGAGCGTCAGTGTGAGGGTCATCGTCGAAGTGCCCTTTCCGGTGGTCCGGTGCGTTGTCGCTCGCGACGCTAGCGACGCCGTCCCACGGCTCGGCGACGTCCACGGGTCCCCTGCGCGACGATCGGATGAACGTCGCGCGGCTTCCCCGTCAGTCACGCCCCCGACGCGACGCCCTCCGCAGGGCCGGGACCACGAACGTCACGCCGATCCCCGCGACGATCCATCCCCACCCGAGGTCCGGGGAGGCGGGGGCCAGGACGTCCGAGAGCCCGGCGTCGGCGAGGCGCACGAGCGTCCCCTGCTCCTGGGCGACAGCGGGCAGGACGCCCACCGCGACGAGCGCGATCCCGAGCCAGCGGGCCGTCGCCGTGCCGTCGAGAACCGCGCGCGCTCCTCGGGGGCCGCGCCGCGCGAGCAGATAGGTGAGGAACAGCGCCACGCCGACGAGCGCGAAGAACGCGATCAGGTCGATCTTGTCGAGGGGGCGGTGGAGGTAGACGTCGGTCCAGGGCATGGTCTGCCCCAGGACCGACGTCACCTCGATCTCGTCGGTCCCGACCTCCGTGGCACCGGTGACCTTGGCGGCGTCGACCACGCGCACGTCGACCGGCCCGACGTCCCGGGTGAATCCGTTGACCAGGTGGACCAGCGCCAGCGCCCACGCGATCACGGCGCCCGTCAGGGCGAGCGCTCCGGCCTTGTACTCGTCGCGACGGGAGTCGCGGCGGACGGACCCCCTGGGGGAACCGCTGTCGGTCATGGTCTCGCTCTCGTCACGGGGAAGGTCGCCACATCCTCCCGGAGGGCCGGGGCCACGTCCAGCCCCGGCCCTGGGTGCGCCTCAGCGCGTCGCGGGGGCCGGGGTGTAGCTCCCGGCCTCGAGCTCCTGCGTGAGCGACGGCCGCGTGGGCGACCAGCCCGCCGCGCGCGAGCGCGTCGTGGTGACGGCGCGCTGGTCGAGCAGCAGCGCGTCGGCGAAGGGCGCACCGAGCCGCTCGCGGGTCGCGTCGTCGCTCTCCGGCCCGACGGCGCCGCCCAGCCCGGCAGCACGGCTCGCGGCCCGCGCGAGGTCGGCGACCGTGGCGCTCTCGTCGCCCGTACCGAGGAGGCGCCCCGTGAGCCCCTGCTCGAGCGCGAGCACGTAGAGCTCCGCGAGGTCGTCGACGTGCACCGTCGCCCATCGCTGGGTGCCGCTGCCGACCAGGGTGAGCACGGCGCCGTCGGGGCCCGTGCGCGGGGCTCCGGCGAGCAGGGCGGGGATGCCTCCCCCGTGGCCGTGCACGACGCCGGGGACGACGACCGAGGCGACCACGGCACCCTGGGCTGCGGCTGCGAGGAGGCGCTCCTCGATCGGGACGCGCCACGCGACGATCGCGGGCGGGTCCAGGGGCGAGTCCTCGGCGATCGCGCCGTTGTTCCCGTAGACCCAGACGCCACCCGTGTGGACGAACGGCCTGGTCGTGCCGTCGAACGTCGCGAGGACCGCGTCGACGACCGAGGTGTCGATCGCCGGGCTCGTGCCGTCGCCCGCGGCCGCGGCATGCACCGCGGCGTCGGCGCCCGCGAGGAGACCGCCGACCACGGAGGAGTCGGTGAGGTCGGCGACGACCGCGGTCGCGCCCGCGTCCTCGACCGTGCGCGCAGACCCCTCGCTGCGGACGAGCGCCGTCACCTCGTGCCCGCGCGCCGTGAGAGCGGCCAGCACCGCGGACCCGATGTACCCCGTGCCACCCGTGAGCAGAACCTTCATGTCAGCCTCCTCGAACCCACCCCTGCGGGGTGCCGGCGACGCCGAGCGCGTCGCGATGAGGGGGACAGTATCCAACGGGTACCAATGACTTCAACGTGCCATTATTACCTCATGGATACTGTTGCGGTCTCGGTCGTCGACGTCCCCGACGTGTTCTCGCCGGCCTGCCCCTCGCGGCTCGTCGTCGAACGCCTCGGCGACAAGTGGACCCTGCTCGTCCTCATGGCGCTGCGGCCCGGCGTGCTGCGCTTCGGGGAGCTCCGCGACAAGATCGGCGCCGTGACCCCCAAGGTCCTCACGCAGACGCTGCGCTCGCTCGAACGCGACGGGATCGTGACCCGCACCGTCTACGCCGAGGTCCCGCCCCGGGTCGAGTACACGCTGACCGACCTGGGCCGCTCCCTGCTCGAGCCCGTCGACGCGATCCGCGCCTGGTGCGAGGTCAACGGCGACCGCATCGCCGCAGCGCGCGCGGCGTCGGCGGTCTGAGGCCGGACCTCAGCCGAGCGTGAGCCAGGCGTCGTCCGCGAACACGTCCCCCGGAACCTGCCACGGGGCAGCGGGTGGAACCCACCCAGCCATCGTCCGCACGGCGTCCAGCACACCGGTCAGTTCACGGGCGGCATCGGTGCCCTCGGTTCCCACGACGGCTGAGAGCACCAGCATCACGGCCGAGACGGCAGGGTGTGGCGGCTCTGACCCGGCGAAACGAGACCGGGAGAGCAGGTCGAGCAGAGCGGGGAGACGACCACGGATGTCCGTCTCCATGCCGCCCGTCCCGCACGCCGCCACGCACCGAGCGTGCAACCGACCGAGACCGTCAGCGAGTCGCTCCCTGCCCTCGGCTTCCGGGGCAAGGGGCGAGACGTCCGGCCACAGCAGCTCGTCGAGCGGCGCCTCGGCGAAGAGGTGCGGGATCCAGTCCGACGGGACGGCCGGGGCCGGGGGGACGATGACCGCCGGGAACAGCATCGCGGGGGCGAGCACGAGCTCGTCGACCGGCAGCGGTCGGGTCGAGGCGGCCATGGCCCTCTCGGAGGCATACCGAACGTCGAGGAGCGAGGCCTGACCCGACTCGACCAGGTCCGCGACGAGGCTGCCCACGGTACGAGCCCTGCGCTCGGACGCTCTGCCTGCCGGCCAGGACGCGGCGACGAGCGCCGTGGGGACACCGTCCGTCGAGTACGGACCGCCGACGAGCAGCGAGAGCGCCAACCGCCGCAAGCCCTGCGTGGGCACCGGCTCCCCCACCCTGCTCAGCCCTGCGGGCGCAGCGCGATCGCCATGGCCTCGAGCGCGAGCAACGGTGCCACGTTGCCCCCGAGCCGCTCGCGGGCCACGCCGATCGCGTCCATGCGGCGCACGGTCTGCTCGGGCGTCGAGTCCTCCGCGAGCGCCTGCACGGTCTCCGCGAGCTCGGCGTTGACGAGGTCCACCTTTGCCCCGAGCTGCACCACGAGCACGTCGCGGTAGAGCGAGAGCAGGTCCAGCATCGACCGGTCCAGGACGTCGCGCTGGTGACGGGTCGCGCGACGCTTCTGGTCCTTCTCGAGGTCGGTGAGCTGGGACCGGAGCCGCGGCGGCATGGTCCCTCCCGGCTCGACCCCCAGGGCGCGTAGGAGCTCGGCCTTCTCGATCGCGTCGCGCTCCTCGGTCGCAGCCTTGGCCTCGGCCTGCGCAACCTCGACGAGCTCGCCCGCGGCGACGACCGCGTCCCCTACGCCACGGATCCTGCGTGCGAGCGCCAGCACCGAGGACCTGCGCTCGCGCGCCTTGCCGTCCCTGGCCAGGCGCCGGGCGAGGCCGATGTGGCTCTGCGCAGCGCGCGCCGCTGCCTCGGCGACGACCGGGTCGACGCCGTCACGCGCGACGAGGAGTCTCGCGACGGCCTCGACCGGGGGGACCCGCAGCGCGACGCCCCGGCAGCGCGACCGGATCGTCACCAGGACGTCCTGCGGGCTGGGCGCGCACAGGACCCAGACCGTGCGGGGCGGCGGCTCCTCGATGGCCTTGAGCAGGACGTTCGTGGTCCGCTCGGCCATGCGGTCGGCGTCCTCGACGATGATGACGCGCCAGCGACCCTGCGACGGGCGCCGGCTGGCGACGCCGACGAGGTCACGGACCTCGTCGATCGCGATGGTCACCTTCTCGGTCGCGACGATCGTCACGTCGGCGTGCGTGCCCGCGAGGGTGGTCGTGCACGCCTGGCACACGCCGCACCCGCCCTGCTCGCACTGCAGCGCGGCGGCGAAGGCCCGGGCCGCGTTGGAACGCCCCGATCCGGGCGGGCCCGTCAGGAGCCACCCGTGGGTCATTGCCGCCGGGTCGGTCGCTGCGGCCGAGAGCATCTCGACCGCGTGCTCCTGCCCGACGACGTCGTCCCAGACCGTCACGGCGCGCCCGTCCCGGCGGCGCCGACGGTCCCCGTCGTGGCCTTGCCTGCGGAGGGGCCGGGCGCCGGGTGCGTCACGGGGCGCGTGACGGGCAGGTCCGCGAGGTCCGGGGCGTAGCCGATCGCCGAGTCGGAGTCGTCGAACCCGTCGTCGGGCAGGGCCTCGACCGTGTCCTCGGCCTCCTCGACCACGGGCGTGAGCTCGAGCCGGGCCGCGAGGTCCACCCGGATCTGGGCCTGGATGTCCTCGATCGACGCGGTCGCGTCGATCACGACCCACCGCTCGGGGTCCGCCGCTGCGCGGGACAGGAACGCCTCGCGCGTACGCCGGTGGAAGTCGAGCCCCGCGCTCTCGAGGCGGTCGGGCTTGCCCTGGAGCCGCTCGGCGGCGACCGCGGGGTCGAGGTCCAGCAGGACGGTCACGTGCGGCATGAGCCCCTGCACCGCCCACAGCGAGATGAGCTCGACCTCGTCGACGCCCAGCTCACGCCCCCCCGACTGGTAGGCGACCGACGAGTCGAGGTAGCGGTCCGTGACGACCACGGCGCCGCGCTCGAGCGCGGGCCTGACCAGGTGCGCGACGTGGTGCGCACGGTCGGCCGCGTAGATGAGGGCCTCGGTGCGGGCGTCCATGTCGCGGCCGTGCAGCACGGCCTGACGCAGCTCGACGCCCAGCTCGGTGCCCCCGGGCTCACGCGTGAGAACGACCTCACGGCCGGTCAGCTCGCCCAGCCACTCCCCCAGGAGGCGGGACTGGGTGGACTTGCCGACGGCGTCGCCGCCCTCGAACGAGATGAAGTAACCGGGTGTGCTCACGCGCCCACGATAGTCGGGCCGCCTGACACGGGACGGGTCGCGTGATGCGGCCGGTAGCCTCGGTGGCATGCCCGTCCTCCCCGCACCCGGCCCCGACGTTCCCGACTCCCCTGCGCTCCCGAGCCCGGGCGTCGCGTTCGCGGGGCGCACGTTCGACGCGATCCTGTTCGACATGGACGGCACCCTGATCGACTCGGTGCCCGCGGTCGACCGGAACTGGCGCCGGTGGGCGCACGAGTACGGCCTGGCGGACGCGGACACGTTCCAGATCGAGCACGGCACCCCGGCCAGGACGTTCATCGCGCGCCTCCTGCCGGCAGACCTGGTCGAGGAGGCGTACCACCGCATCCACGACCTCGAGCTCCACGACACCGAGGGTGTGCGCATCCTGCCGGGCACGGTCGACGCGTTCGCGTCGCTCCCCGCGACGCGTCAGGCGATCGTCACGTCGTGCACGCGCCCGCTCGCGGCGGCGCGCATCAGGGCGTCGGGCCTCGTGCCTCCTGCGGTCGTGGTCACGGCCGACGACGTCGTGCACGGCAAGCCCGACCCGGACCCGTTCCTGCTGGGCGCCGAGCGGTTGGGTGTCGACCCGGCGCGCTGCCTCGTGGTCGAGGACGCCCCGGCCGGGGTCGCTGCGGGCCGGGCGGCGGGATGCGCGGTGCTCGTGGTCGAGGGCACGCACACGCTCGCCCAGCTCGCGGGCGCTCCCGTGCCTCCCGACGCGGGTGCGAGCGGGCTCGACCGGGTGCGCTTCGCCGTCGGGCAGGACGGGGCGATCCGCGTCACGGACGCCTGACGCGGACCTACCCCTCGGCCAGCGCCGCGACCCCTCGCCGGATCGCGAGCACGGTCGCCCCCGCGACGAAGTAGTCCTCGTCTGAGCCGCTGCGCACGTCGCGCACGGCTCGCCGCAGTCGCTCGGTCGTGTCCCGGGCACGGTCGAGCACCTCTGGTTCCGCGTGCGCTCCCGCCGCGGACCGCACGGCGTCGGCGTACGAGCGCAGGGCGTCGCGCACGAGGGGTCGCAGGGGCTGGCCGAAGGCGAGGTCGTCGCGGTCCTGCCTCTCCCACCCGGTGACGAGTCGCGTCAGGTCCCCGACGACCGACGACGTGACGCCCAGCGCGCTCGCCCGGGACCCCTGAGCCCGGGTCGTCTCGGCGTACCGGCGGGCGCGGCGGTTGATGCGGGCCGACTCTCGCGCCTGCTCGGCGGACCGTTGCGACCGGTCGACCACGGGCCCGAGGAGCAGGCGGCGCTCGTCCCACTCCTCGGGAGAGGGCGCGACGTCGCCGTCGAGCCCGTCCGCGAGGTGGTCGAGCTGGTCCGCGAGCGCCTCCTTGAGCCGGTCGAGGTCGACGTCGGACGCCGCGAGCGGCAGCGGCGGGAAGAGCAGGTTGATGCCGATCCCGACCAGCGCCCCGACCAGGACGAGGCCGACGTACGCCCCCATGTACCCGACCTTGTCCGCGTTCCCGATGATGAGGACGAACAGCGCCGAGGTCACGGCCCACGACCCCATGTCGCCCAGGAGCCCCCACCCGGCGACGAGGATCGCCACGGCGACGACGAGCGCGATCGAGAGCGCGCTCGGGGCGAGGACGAGGTCCACGCTGCGCGCCACGAGCGCCCCGACGACGATCGCGCCGACCGCCTGGAACGACTCCCGGACGGACCGGGCCACGGTGCTCGTGGTCGCGACGACGGCCCCGAGCGGCGCGTAGTACGGGTAGTCGGAGAAGGGTTCCGGCAGCACGATCCCGACGACCCACGCGACCGCGGCCGCCACGGCGCCGCGCACGGCCATGGCCCACCGGGGGTGCAGGTGCCACTGGCGGAGGGCGGCGGCGGCCAGGCCGCGCGCCCGGGCCGCCCGGGGAGCCCTGGGGGCGGAGATGCT
The DNA here is from genome assembly GCF_042887685.1 of Oerskovia sp. NPDC057915. Lineage (NCBI taxonomy): Bacteria > Bacillati > Actinomycetota > Actinomycetes > Micrococcales > Cellulomonadaceae > Oerskovia > Oerskovia sp. NPDC057915. The sequence goes on from NZ_JBHVOS010000007.1 coordinate 152,416, forward strand.
GGGGGAGGTCATCGCGCCACCCTAGGCAGGGCGTGGGCGTCGTCGCAGGGGCAGGCTCCGGGTGGGTACGGTGTGGCCGTGACGACGACCTGGCGGGTGCGCCCCGTCCTCCTCGACGACGAGCACGAGTGGCTCGACCTGTACGCGGCCTACCGCGCGTTCTACGAGATGCCCGCGGACGCGGCGCGGGACCGGCTGGTCTGGTCCTGGCTGCACGACGACGCCTCGGGGGTCCGCGGTCTGGTCGCCACGGACGGGACGCGCCTCGGCGGGATCGCGGTGCTGCGGACGTTCGAGCGCCCGCTCGACGGGTCGCACGGGTGCTGGCTCGACGACCTGTTCGTCGCCGAGGCGGCGCGGGGGGCCGGGGTCGGGCGCCTGCTGCTCGGGGCCGTCGGGGTGCACGCCGGTGACCTGGGGGCGAGCGTCGTGCGGTGGATCACGGACCCGGCGAACGCCACGGCCAGGCGGCTCTACGACTCGGTCGCGACGGCGACCCCGTGGGTCACGTACGACATGTCGCCGGGGACGGTCGTGGAGGCCTGAGCTAGATCACGCCGGTGCGCAGCGCGGCGGACACGACCTTCGAGGCTGCGGCGTGGACCTCCATGAGCTCGTCGAGGGTCAGGCCTGTCGCGGCGGTGATGGCGGGCGGCACCTTCTCGGCCTGGGTGCGGAGCTCGCGCCCTGCTGGGGTCAGCGTGACGTCGACGACGCGGCCGTCGTGCTCGTTGCGCGAGCGCGTGAGGTACCCCGTGGTCTCGAGCCGTCGCACGAGCGGTGAGAGCGTGCCGGGGTCGAGGTGCAGCCGCTCGGCGAGGGACGTGGCCGTGGTGCGCTCGCCAGCCGCGGCGTCCTGCCAGAGCGCGAGCATCACGAGGTACTGCGGGTGGGTCAGGCGCAGGGGTTCGAGCAGCGGCTTGTACATGGCGACCATCGCGCGGGCACCTGCCGACAGCGCGAAGCAGACCTGGGACTCGAGCGCGAGCGGGTCGGTGCCGGGCAGCGGGGCGCTCTCGATCGAGGTGGTCATGTCGTCATCGTAGCCAGTTCTCCCCTATGCTTGGTACACCAATCATTGGTGCACCATCTACTTGCACCGTTCTCGAGAGGAGAGGCGCATGGCCGACAAGCAGCGACGACGCCCCCTGGGCCTGCGCATGACCGAGACGTTCCTGCCGATCTTCGGACCCGCGCAGGTCGGGAAGCAGGGCTCCGCCGGACGTGGCGTCTCCGCAGCCGAGGCCGAGCGTGACCGCGAGCTCAAGACGCGCTTCGAGTACGTGACGGGCCCTGACGGCCGCAGCTACGTCGTCGAGCACACGGACGAGCCCTCCGCCGGCTGACCTGCGCCGCCGAGAACGGGTTGGAGGTCGCCCAGCCCGTCAGGACGACCTCCAACCCGTTCTCGACCCCGGGCGGAGTCGGCAGCCCGGTCCGAGGCGGCCCCCGGTCAGGCCACCCGGGTCACTCGCCCGGGTAGACCACGCCCGTCTGGCGGCGGATCTCGTCCATGGTCCGCATGACGTCGAGCGTGCCCTGCCACGTCATGCGCGGGCTCTCCGTCAGCCCGGCCTCGAGGCAGCGCGCGACCTCGGCAGCCTGGTACTGCTTGCCCTCGCCACGGAAGCCCTCGTAGCGCCACTGCGCGCCGTCGTGCCGGACCACACGGAACGACGTCGGGGCGTAGAACGTGCCCTCGATCTCGATGCGTCCGGCCGTCCCGGAGATCGACGCCACGTTGGGCGTCTGCGACCACAGCGTCGTCGACAGCGTGGCCATGGCACGGCCGTGGCCGAGCGTGATGCCGAGCTGGCCGTCGACCCCCGTCTCGGTCAGCGCACCGACCGCGGTGACCGACGACGGCGCGCCCAGCACGTCGTGCGCGAACGACACGGGGTACACCCCCAGGTCGAGCAGCGCGCCGCCCGCGAGGTCGGGCGCGTAGAGCCGGTGCTCGGGGTCGAACGGGAAGAACTGCCCGTGGTCGGCGGTGACGTTGACGATCTCGCCGATCTCACCGCGCGCGATCACGCCGCGCAGCGCCGCGACGTGCGGCAGGAACCGCGTCCACATGGCCTCCATGACGAACACGCCGGCCGCCCGTGCGGCGTCGAGGATCTCGCGCGCCTCGGCCTCGTTGCGCGTGAACGCCTTCTCGACGAGGACGTGCTTGCCCGCGGCGATGGCCAGCAGCGCGTGGTCCCGGTGGTGCGAGTGGGGCGTGGCGACGTACACGACGTCGACCTGCGGGTCCTCGACGAGCTCGGTGTAGTCGGCGTGCGTGGTGTGGATGCCGTGCTCGGTCGCGAAGCGCTCGGCCCGGACGCGGTCGCGCGAGCCCACGGCCACTACGCGGGCGCGCGTGTGGTCGCGCACGGCCTCGGCGAACGACCCGGCGATGTTCCCGGCACCGAGGATCCCCCAGCGGACGGTGGGCGCGGTCCGGGGATCGGGCACGACGCCGGAGATCACCTCGGGCAGGTCGGCGGCGGTCGCGACGAGGTCGGGCAGGGAGACGGGCTGGTCGGTCGGTGCCGCGGTGCGGGCGTCGTTGCTCATGAGTTCACGCTAACCCCGTGAGAGCGGTGCCACTGGGTAGTGCCCGAGGTGTGGTCGCGCGGCGCCCAGGCGGGCCCTCGCGCCGAGGACGAGGTTCCGCGCGGTCGAACACCGTGATCGAGGTCGTCCCGACCGCCGGAACGACCTCAAGGCCGTTCTCGGCACGGCCGTTCTCGGCACGGCCGTTCTCGGCACCGCCGTTCTCGGAACCGGTGCTCACTCCCCCGGGTAGACGACCCCCAGCTGCGCACGCACCAGGTCCATGACCCTCATCAGGTCGAGCGTGTCCTGCCACGTCATGCGCGGGCTCTCGGTCAGGCCCTCCGCGAGGCAGCGCGCGACCTCGGCCGCCTCGTACTGCTTGGCCCCCGTCGCGTACCCGTCGTACTCGCGCCGCGCCCCGTCGGCCCAGACCACGCTGAACGTCGTGGGCACCATGAACCGGTCGACGACCTCGATCCGGCCGCCCGTGCCCGCGACCACGAGCGACGTCGCCGACTGCGCCAGGACCGACGACGAGAGCGTGGCCGTGGCCCGGTCGCCGTACCGCAGCACCACGGTCGACTGGGCGTCCACCCCGGTGGGAGCCTGCAGACCGACGGCCGTGACGTCGTCGGGCATGCCCAGGAGGTCCGTCGCGAACGCGAGCGGGTAGATCCCGATGTCCAGCAGCGCGCCGCCCGCGAGCTCGGGCGCGAAGAGCCGGCTCGCCGGGTCGTACGCCGCGTTCGAGCCGTAGGACGCCGTGACCGACCGGACCTCACCGATCTCCCCCTGCGCGATCAGGGCCCGGATCGCGGCGACGTGCGGCAGGTGCCGCGTGAGCATGGCCTCCATGACGAACACCCCGGCCAGCCGTGCGGCGTCCAGCACCTCGCGCGCCTCGGCCTCGTTGCGCGTGAACGCCTTCTCCATGAGGACGGGCTTGCCCGCCGCGACCGCTAGCAGCCCGTGGTCGCGGTGGTGCGAGTGCGGGGTCGCGACGTAGACGACGTCGACGTCGGGGTCCGCGACGAGGGACTCGTACGAGCCGTGCACGGTCGCCGACGGCGCGTGCCGCTGCGCGAAGTCCCGCGCGCGGCGCTCGTCGCGCGACCCCACGGCCGCCACGTGCCCCTGTGTGAAGGCCCGCACCTCGTCGGCGAACGACCCCGCGATGTTCCCCGCGCCGAGGATCCCCCAGCGCACGGGCGGGGCGTCGCCCGGGTCGGGCACGGCGTCGAGCACGTTCACCACTGCGTGAGAGACCATGCGCCCACGCTACTGCGGCCCTGGGGCGGACCGGCCGGTCCGTCCCAGGGCCGCAGCCTCGTCAGGTCGTCAGGAGCTCGACCCCCGACGACGCAGCGCCACGAGCGTCAGGCCCGTGCCGACCAGCAGGGCGGCCGCACCGGCGGCCAGGCCGACCGTCGCGCCGGTCGTGGCGAGCGCGCCGCGCGCGGGCTTCTTGGTCGCCTTGACCGTCGGTGCCTTGGTCGGCGGGACGACCGACGCGGGCGGCGTGACGGGGGGTACCGTCGTCGGGGGCACGGTCGTGGGAGGCGTCGTCGGGGGGACCGGCGGGGCCGGCGGCTCCACCGGGGTGACGGGGTTGTCGAGCGCGACCTCGACCACGCCCTCCGCACCGACCGTGACCTGCGCGCCACCCTCGACGGGTGTCACTCCCTCGCCCGAGAACACGGGCTCGCCCCAGGTCACGCCGTCGATCGCGGCGGGCGAGACCTCGCTCAGCGTCACGACGGTCCCTGCGGCGAGGCCGGGGATCGTGACCGTCTCGCCGTCGGTCACCGTGAGGCTGCCCGACGTCGTCGCACCGTTCCGGTCCGTCGTGTAGTCGACCGTGAACCCGGTGCCCGCCGGGACCGACGCCGCACCCTCGCCCGTGACGTGCTTGGTCAGGCGGAGCTCGCCGTTGCCGTCGCCGTTGCCGTCGCCGCCGGCGGCCGCGTACTCGAGGACCCGCTGGTCGTCCCAGCCGGTGCTGCCCTGGACCTTGTTGGCGAACGTGTCGCCGTCCTGCACGCCCGTGGGCAGCGACATCCGGTACGTGAAGATGTACATGCGCGAGCCGTCCGTGACGGGGTCGACGAACGTCAGGTCGAACGACGAGCCGGCCACGTTCGGGGTGTAGGCGTAGCCGGTCCCCGGGCTGAGGCGCACCGCGCTCGAGCCGTAGTCACCGTTGTTCCAGTCGGCCAGCGGGACGTACGCGACGGCGAGCGAGTCGTCGCGCATGGTCAGCCGCGGGTCGTACGTGTCGGTCACGACGACGGGGCCGCCGGCCGACGCGGCCAGGAACTCGCTCGGCACGTAGACCTCCCAGACGGCGGTCTTGCCGTCCGTGCTGACCCAGCCGCCCTTGACGGGCTCGGTCGGGGCGGACCAGCCGCTCCCGGGGATGACCTCACCGCCCGGCACGGGCACCTGGATCACCATGTCGTTGCCCGTGGTGAACGTGAACGTGCCCCCCTCGCCCACGCTGCTGACCTGCGCGTAGAAGAACAGGGTGCCGTGGACGTTGCTCGCGGTCTCGACGTACGAGCTGAGCGTGCACGCGAAGCCGTCCTGGGTGACGTCGCACGTGCCGACGACCGCGCCGCCGGGCGTCTTGAGGTCGAACGTCTGCGCGAACCCGGTCACGCGGGGCGAGTCCGGGAAGCTCAGCGTGAACGTGTCGCCCGCGTGCGAGCCGTCGGGCACCGCCCACGTCGCCTCGATCCGCAGCGACTGCCACAGGTGGACCTCGTCCAGGGGCTGGGTGATCGTGACCGTCTTGATGGCGTCGAGCTCGGCGGCGGACGCCGTGCGGGGCATCGCGACGACGCCCACGAGCACGAGCAGGGCCGCGAGCGCCGTCGACAGCAGGCGCCACGCGAGCGTGGGGGGCGCGGCGAGCACCGCCGCGTGCCGGGGGGATCCGGCCGGTGTGTGGTTCGTCATGATGGGCTCCTCGGGTGGTTCCCGGCGGGCAGGGGGGGTCGAGCCGTCGGGTCGCACGGGCGGGTGGTCCGTGGTATCTGGGAGGACCACCCCGCATCGGCGTCCTGACGCCAGATCCGCGGATGTGTCGCACGTCACCCGCCCCAGGGGCCACGATGGAGACATTCCGACCGAAGGGAGCCCCGATGGAGCCCGCCCCGTCCTCGTCCGGCCCGCCCGCGACCCGCACCGGGGGCGGACCCGTGCCCGCGCTGCCCCCGACCGCGCCTCCCGGGACCGCCGCGTGGGCGCGTGACCTCGTCAAGACGTACGGCCAGGGCGAGACGGTCGTGCGCGCGCTCGACGGCGTCGACGTCGACTTCCGTGCGGCCGAGCTCACGGCGATCATGGGGCCGTCCGGCTCGGGCAAGTCGACGCTCATGCACTGCATGGCGGGTCTGGACTCCCCGACGTCGGGTCGGGTCGTGATCGACGGGACCGAGGTGAGCCGCCTCTCGCAGCGGCGCCTCACCGCGCTGCGGCGGACCCGGATCGGGTTCGTGTTCCAGTCGTACAACCTGGTCCCGACGCTCACCGCGGCGGAGAACATCACGCTCCCCCTCGACATCGCCCGCGCCCCCGTGGACCGGGCGTGGTTCGACGAGGTCGTGGGTGCCGTGGGCCTCGGCGACCGCCTGCACCACCGGCCGTCGGAGCTCTCGGGCGGTCAGCAGCAGCGGGTCGCGTGCGCGCGCGCCCTGGTGTCGCGGCCGTCCGTGGTGTTCGCCGACGAGCCCACGGGCAACCTCGACTCACGGTCGTCCGCGGAGGTCCTGGGGTTCCTGCGGCGGTCGGTCGACGAGCTGGGGCAGACGGTCGTCATGGTCACGCACGACCCACGGGCGGCCTCGTACGCGCACCGGGTCCTGTTCCTCACCGACGGGCGGATCACGGCCGACCTCGCGGCCCCGACGCGGCGCGACATCCTCGACGCGCTCGGGCAGGCGGAGGAGGACTGATGCTGAAGGTCGCGCTGCGCGGGGTCCGGGCGCACCTCGTCCGCTTCCTGCTGTCGGCGCTCGCGGTGATGCTCGGGGTCGCGTTCGTCGTGGGGACGTTCACGTTCCGGGCGATGCTGTCCTCGACGTTCGACGAGATCATCGCGACGACGCTCGTGGCAGACGTCTACGTGCGCGGGGCCGAAGAGATCGACGACTCCACGACCGCGGGCAGCACCTTCGGGACGCCGCACTCCCCGGTCCCGGTCTCGCTCGCGGACACGGTCGCGGGGGTCGACGGCGTCGCGCGGGCCGTGCCCGACGCGTCCGGCCCGATCGTCCTCGTCGCGGCGGACGGCACGGCCGTCACGACGTCGGGGCCGCCGAGCATCGGGATCGCGGTGGGTCCCGACGAGCCGACCGTGACGCTCGCGAGCGGCGCGTGGCCCGTGGGCCCTGCGGAGATCGCCCTGGAGGAGAGCGCCGCGTCGGCGGCCGACCTGACCACGGGCGACACGACGACGGTGGTGCTCGCGGGCGCGCCCCAGCCCGTCACGGTCACGGGGATCTTCGCGATCCAGGCGGCGGCCGCGGGCACGATCCTGGTCGGCCTCGATCCGGCGACCGCGCTCGCTACCTACGCCCCCGACGGCACGGTCCCCACGATCTCGGTCTACGCCGCGGGCGACGTGTCCGAGCAGGTGCTCGCCGACCGGGTCGCGAAGGTCGTCCCGGCGGGCACCGAGTCCCTCACGGGCGAGGCCGTGCGCGAGGAGGCACGCCAGCAGGTCGAGCAGATCCTGGGCTTCATCGAGACGTTCCTGCTGGTCTTCGCGGCGATCGCGCTGTTCGTGGGGACGTTCATCATCGCCAACACGTTCGCGATGTCGGTGCGCGAGCGCCAGCGCGAGTTCGCGCTGCTGCGCGCGCTCGGGGCATCGCCCGCGCAGGTGTTCGCGTCGATCCTGGCGCAGGCGGTCGCGGTCGGGCTGCTCGGTGCCGCGACGGGCGTGGTGCTGGGCCGGGTCCTGGTCAGCGGTCTGCGCGCGGTGTTCGGCTCGACGGGCATGGAGCTCTCGGGGCGCGTGCCGCTGAGCGCGACCTCGGTCGTGGTCGCGATCTCGCTGGGCGTCCTGGTGAGCGTGGTCGCAGCCGCGGTCCCGGGCCGCCGTGCAGCCCTCACTCCCCCGGTCCAGGCCATGCACGACGACGTCGCACCGGACCGCGGGACCGGCACCCGGGCGGTGGTCGGGCTCGTGCTGACGGTGCTCGGCGCGGGGCTCCTGGTCCTGGCCTCGCGGCTCGGCAGCTCGGCCTCGGCCGACCCGACCGGGTGGGCCCTGGTCGACGACCTCAACCCGCGGGTCCTGCTCGCGGTCGGCGCGAGCGCGGCCCTCGTGGGCGTCCTGGTCCTGTCCCCCGCGATCGCCGGCGCCGTGATCACGGTGCTCGCCGTACCGGCGGTGGCGGCGATCCGCCCGCTCGGCCGGCTGGCGCGCGGCAACGTGACACGCAGCCCGCGCCGCACGTCCAACACCGCGGGGGCGCTGCTGATCGGGATGGCGCTCGTGAGCGCGACCGGGGTCATCGCGGCCTCGACGCAGGCCTCGGTCCGGTCGATCGTCGACGAGCAGATGCGGGCCGACTACGTGGTCCAGGGTGCTGCGGCCACGGGCGCGCTCCCCCCGGGGGTCACCGATGCCGTGACCGGGCTCCCCGCCGTCGGGCAGGCGCTTCCCCTGCGGCTCGGGACGCTCGACGTCGACGGCAAGCCCAGCGTGGCCACGGTCGTGCCGCCCGGGTTCTTCACCGAGGGCCTCGACGCGCCCGTGGTCGAGGGAGACCCGGACCGGGCCCTCGTCGACGGCGAGGCGGTGGTCCGTCGGACCGCGGCGCGTGACGAGGGCTGGGAGGTCGGCGACTCCCTGACCCTGACGAGCGACGACGGCACCCGGACGCAGGACGTGACCGTCGGGGCGATCATCGACACCCAGGTGATCTCGTCCGACGTGGTGCTCTCCGACGCGACGTACGCGGACGTGGGCTCCGCCGAGATCCCGACGTACGCGGTGTACGTCACGGCCGCCCCGGGCACCTCGGCCACGGAGCTGCGCGCCGCGCTCACCGACGCGGTCAAGCCGTTCCTCGTCGTCTCGGTGCTCGACCGCGAGGAGCTCGCCAACGCGGCCGCCGCCCAGGTGGACCAGGTGCTCGTGATCCTCTACGCGCTGCTGGGGCTGTCGATCGTCATCGCGCTGCTGGGCATCGTCAACACGCTCGCGCTGTCGATCATCGAGCGCACGCGCGAGATCGGGCTGCTGCGGGCCGTGGGGCTCGGGCGCCTCCAGCTCGCGGGCATCATCACGATCGAGTCGGTCCTGACCGCCGTCTACGGGACGGTCCTCGGTGTGCTGACCGGGATCGCGATCGCGGCCGCCCTCCCGGGGGTCCTGGCCGAGCAGGGCCTCACGAGCCTGGCGATCCCCTGGGGTCAGGTCCTCGCGGTCCTGGGGCTCGCGGTCGTGATCGGTCTCGTCGCGAGCGTCTGGCCGGGCATCCGGGCCTCGCGCCTACCCGTGCTGGAGGCCGTCACGGTCGACTGACGCAGCACGTCCCGGACGGTGGGCCGACGACGGACGTCACACGGCCCCACCGGGCGGTCGGTCACGCCTCGGCATAGCGTCGAGGTGTCGACGGCCCACGCGGAGCGACCCTCCGCGCAGGTCCGGCGACGGCCCTGTCCAGCACTCCGAGGAGGTCCCCATGTCCGAGGTCCCGATCCGCACCCTCATCAGCCCCCTGCGCTACGTGCAGTCGCGCGGCGCGCTGTCCCGGCTCGGTGAGTTCGTCGCCCCGATCGGTACCAAGCCGCTCCTGGTGGCCGACGACGTGGTCTGGGAGATCGTCGAGGACACCGTCGCCGAGTCGTTCCAGGCCGCGAACCTGCGCCGCGAGCGCGAGGGCTTCGGCACGTACGCGACCGCGACCGCCGTCGACCACCTCGCACGGCGCATCCGCGAGAGCGGCGCCGACGTGATCGTGGGTATCGGCGGCGGCAGCACGATCGACGCGGTCAAGGCCGCTGGGCACCTCGAGGGCATCCGGTGGGTCTCGGTCCCGACCGTCGCCTCGACCGACGCGCCCTGCTCCGCGCTGTCCGTCATCTACACCGAGGACGGGGCGTTCGAGGAGTACCGCTTCTTCCCGCACAACCCCGACCTGGTCCTCGTGGACACCCAGCTCGTGGCTAACGCGCCGGTGAGGTTCCTCGTCGCCGGCATCGGTGACGCGCTCGCCACCTGGATCGAGGCGCGTGCCGTGGCGAAGGCCAACGCGACGACCATGGCGGGCGGCCTGCCCCTCATCACGGGCACCGCGCTCGCCGAGCTCTCCTGGAAGATCCTGTGGGAGAACTCGCTGCCCGCGATCGAGGCCGTGAAGGAGCACCTCGTCACGCCCGCGGTCGACGCCGTCGTCGAGGCGAACACCCTGCTGTCCGGGCTGGGCTTCGAGTCGGGCGGCCTCGCGGCGGCCCACGCGATCCACAACGGGCTCACGGCCGCGCCGCAGACCCACGGCCTCACGCACGGCCAGAAGGTCAACATCGGCTCGCTGACCCAGCTCGTGCTGGAGGGCGCGCCGTCGCAGGAGATCCGCGACTTCGTCGAGTTCACGACGCGCGTCGGGCTGCCCAACACGCTCACCGAGATCGGCCTGACGCCGGCCGACGTGGGCGACCTGCGCCGTGTCGCCGAGGCCGCGACCGCCCCGGGCGAGACCATTCACGCGATGCCGTTCGAGGTCCGCGTGCCCGAGCTCGTCGACGCGCTGCGCTCGATCGAGGGCCTGTCGCGCGCGATCCGCGCGGACGCGGGCCTCCCGGAGCCCGTGAGGTACACGCACCACTGAGAGTCGGCCCGCTACCCCGTCGCCTGCCGGCCGAGGTAGACCCGTGTGGGGGGGGGTTTACACCCGGGGGGGTAACAACCCGCCACCGGGGGAACACGGGCGAAGTGGCGGGGCCGCCCCCGCGCCCCGGCCCCC